>JBATXP010000347.1:0-11045 GCA_049673465.1 Litorimonas sp. | reverse complement strand
GGGGCGTAGTGGAACAGCACGATGGGCGGACCGGCGCCGCCATGTCCGCGATCATCGGCGACGACCGCCCAGAAGTATCCGCTCTTGGTGGCCTTGCGGCCCGGGTCCAGCACCGGCGCGCGGGTCTCATCCACGAAGATGCGGTCCGCGCCGCGCAGATGAGCCTTCATGTGATTGATGATGGGCATCAGGTGGAAACAGGCACGGCCGACCCAGTTGCCAAGCGTGCCCCGGTCCAGATCGATCCCCTGCCGCTTGAAGATTTCGGCTTGGCGGTAAAATGGCAGGTGGTCACCGAACTTGGACACGATGATCCAGGCGAAGAACAGTTCCGTGGGCAACCCGCCGGGCACGACATGCTCGGGTGCGTGCGCCTGCGCCACGGCCCGCGAGCAGCGGCGGCAGGCATACTTGGGCCGCCGCGTGACCAGCACCCGGAACTGCGCGGGGATCACGTCCAGCCGTTCGGACACGTCCTCGCCGATCTTCGCCATCTCGCCGCAGCCGCAGGGGCAGCGCGTGCTGGCAGGCTCGATCACGCGCTCGACCCGGGGCAGATGCGACGGCAGATGCCCACGGTTGCGTTTCGGCTTGCGGGGCTCCTCACCGCGCGCCCGTTGCATCGCAGCTTCAGCCTTCTCTTGCGCGGCCTCGAGCACACCCTGGGCCAGTTCGGCATCTTCCAGAGGCAGGTTGAACTGATCGGGCGACATCTTCTCGGAGCGCTTGCCGAACTTCTCGCGCTGCGAGGTGCGCAGGATGTCCTCCAGCCTACGGTTCGCCTCCTGCGACTCGGCAAGCGCCGCCTCCACCTCAGTCAGGCGGGCTTTCAGAAGGGCGTTTTCCTGGGCGAGAACGGCGGCATCCATAAGCCAAAGTGAATCATGAGACACCCGTTCTGGCCAGCAAAAACAGGAGTTCCCGGCACATCCCGGTGATCACCCCGCCACCAGCGGGCGCCGCGCGCGCTCCGGCCGGACCAGCCGCCAATCCAGCCCTTCGAACAGGGCCGCCATCTGGGCGGGGGATATCCGCATCACCCCGTCCTGCACCTGCGGCCAGACGAACTTGCCGCCTTCCAGCCGCTTGTGAACAAGCACCATCCCGGTCTGATCCCATATCAACAGTTTGATCCGGTCCGCGCGTTTTGACCGGAACACGAAGACCGCGCCACAGAACGGATCGAGCCCCAACATCTCCTGAACCGCCAGCGCCAGCCCGTCGATCCCCTTGCGGAAGTCCACCGGCCGCGTCGCCACGAAGACCTTCACGGGCCCGCCCTGACCGAACATCATGATGTCGCGGCTCGCGCCGCGCGGATCACCCGCGTCAGATGGCCTTCGTCGGCATCCGTCCCCGCCCGGATCACGACATCGCCTACAACGATCTCCAGATCGGATGCGGCACGCGCCGTTGGCGCATCTATCGCGCTGTTGTCGACCGTCAGTTCCGCGAAGAACGGTAAGGCCGCCACGCTCTCGGGCAGCACCAGGTTGCCTTTGCGTTGAACCGCGCCGGGTTTGCCGGAGGCCGATTGTTCTTAGCTACGCGGCCATTTCGGTCCGTGCCATAGCTGCGTAGTAGATCGCCTCGGCCTCGGCCGGCGGGATGTTTCCGATGGGTTCAAGCAGGCGGCGGTTGTTGAACCAGTCTACCCATTCGAGGGTGGCGTATTCGACGGCGTCGAAGTTGCGCCATGGGCCACGCCGATGGATGACCTCTGCCTTGAACAGGCCATTGATCGTCTCGGCGAGCGCGTTGTCATACGAGTCCCCGACACTGCCGACCGAGGGCTCGATGCCCGCTTCCACCAAGCGCTCGGTATATTTTATGGACAGGTATTGAGACCCGCGATCCGAATGGCAGACCAAGCCCGCTCCCTTTGCCGGACGGCGCTGGTGGACGGCCTGTTCCAAGGCATCGAGGACAAATCCGGCATGGGCGGTTCGGCTGGCCCGCCAGCCGACGATCCGATCGGCGAAGGTGTCGATGACAAAGGCGACATAGACGAAGCCTTACCATGTCGCGACGTAGGTGAAGTTGCTGACCCAGAGCATGTCCGGCGCAGGGGCCCGGAACTGTCTGTTCACGCGGTCCAGCGGACACGGGGCCGCCTTGTCAGGGATCGTGGTTCTGATCTTCTTGCCTCTGATCACGCCTTCGATCCCCATCTCCTTCATCAGCCGGGCAACGGTGCAGCGGGCGACATCGAAGCCTTCCCGGCGCATCTGCCGCCAGATCTTGCGCACGCCGTAGACGCGGAAATTGGCGTCGAACACGCGTTCGATCTCGGGCTTCAGTCCGACATCGTGCCTGGCGCGATCGGACAGGCGCGCCGGATCGGCCCGTTTCGCCAGATGATCGTGGTAGGTAGAAGGGGCGATCGGCAGCACCTTGCAGATCGGCTCGACCCCATGTTCCCCGCGATGATCGTCGATGAAGGCGATCATGTCCTTGACCGGCGGTTGAGCTCCGCCACCGCAAAATACGCGGACGCTTTGCGCAGGATCTCGTTGGCCTGCCGCAGCTCCCGGTTCTCCCGCTCCAGCGCCTTCAGCCTTTCGGCCGTCTCGGTCGGCACGCCACCGCGTCGGCCGCTGTCCACCTCCGCGCGCTTCACCCATTCATTCAGCGTCTGGGCCGCGCAGCCGATCTTCGAGGATACCGACACGATCGTGGACCAGCGGCTCTCGTGCTGGCCCTCATTGTTCATAACCATCCGGACCGCGCGCTCGCGCACCTCGGGAGAATACTTGTTCGGTGTTTTGCTCATGACGCTCCATCCTACTCAGGTGTTGGAGCCTCCGGCAAACCCGGCGCGGTTCACGTATCCGCTTGCGCCAGTCGTATATCTGCCAGCGAGTGGTGCCGTGCTTGCACGCGACATCGGCCACCTTCACACTAGGCATCATGCTCTCCGCCGCGATCCGCGCCCGCTCAGCCTTCGTCCGCCGCCGACGCCCGCTGGGCCCCTCGATCACCTCGAGCCGGGAAACCCCAACACCCCATGAGCCGTCCAAATGGACGTCCTTTTTGCCGTCTCTTTCCAAGATCCAAACCCTCCGTCACGCACATGCGCGCAGAATGGCCGGATCAGCTCAGAAAGGGCAGGAGGTGGTCGGCGTCGCGCTCACGGATAATGTCGGGAACCGGATGTCGAACCTTCGGTGACGCGAAAGCGCCTCAGACGAAATGTTCTGACAGAGCGTTTTGGATATCTTCGATCGGCCCCGGATTTTGGACCTGCCGATCTATGAATGACATCAGATCGGCATGCTTCTGGACCAGGAGTTCAAGGTCAATATTGCTGGCACTCGGAACGTTGAGCACGATCAAGACGTGGCGTGCCGTGGTTTCCCACAAAGTTCGGACGATCTCGTTGTTGGCTGCAACAGAAACCTCGCGATGAAACGCCAGATCATGTCTTCTGAACTCTTCAATCTGACCTGACTTGGCGGCAGCACGCATGTGGTCAAGCTCCTGGGTCAGCGCATCGGCGATTGCGCCGCTTTCGTGCCAGAACTTGATCGCGTCGCGCAACAGCAGCGTCTCCAGCATGATCCGCGCTTCCTGGATCTGGCCCGCACCTTCTGCTGAGTATTGCGGCACCTCATAGCTCTGGCGTCCGTCTTGAAGCACTCCTTGGGTCGCCAGGATCTTGAGCGCTTCGCGGACCGGGACGCGGCTGACATTCAGCTTTTGCGCCAGCGCAACCTCTACGATCCGCTCTCCAGGTTTGATTTGGTTGTCTGCTATGGCCTGCGCGATCGTGTCTGCGATCGTTTCGGACAGCGGTACTTTCTTGAGTGACCGGATCGATCCAAGGCTGGATCGTGTGCTAGTTGTTTTCAAGAAACGGGCTTCCACAAATGTTGACCAAAGCGTCGCTCGACGAAAAAGCCGTTGTCCTGCAGATATTCCAGGTTCACGCAACTTCTGAGTTTGCCGCCGGGAAGATAGTCGATTACCGCCTGCATTGCCAACCTTCGAATGTCACGTAGGCTTTCGGGGCTGTAAAAGGCCGCGTGTGGCGTGATGACAAGGCGGCCTTCCAGCCAATCTTCCCGCGCCGTCCATGCCGCGATCAAGGGATGCGATCTGTCGAGCGGCTCCACCGGCAATACGTCGAGACCGGCCGCACAAAGCTTGCCACTGCGCAACCCGGCCTCGACTGCGTCGAGGTTCACGGTCTTGCCACGCCCCGTATTGATGAGGATCGCGTTGTCCTTCATTTTTTCAATTGCCTCATGGTTGATGAGCTCATTCGTCAGCGGGGAAAGTGGCGTGTGAATGCTGACGATGTCGGACTGCCCCAGCAAGTCATCGAGAGATCCCATGCGCTCAAGTCCAACGGCTAACTCCGCACCGGGCGGCAGATAGGGGTCAAAGAACACCACTCGCATCTGGAACGCCTTGGCGCGCAGCGCCGTCGCGAGACCGATACGCCCCAGACCGATGACACCAAATGTTTGTGTCCGCAAACGCCTGATTGGGGGCACCGGCAACGCCATGGTCTGCCAGGCATCGTCGCGGAGATGCAGACGTTGATCGTATGCGGGGATCCCGCGGCACAAGGATAGGGTCAAGCCTATCGCATGGTCCGCGACCTCCATTGTCCCATAGTCCGGCGTATTGCACACCGGAATGCCGCGCCGTCCGCAAGCGGCCAAGTCGATATGATCGTACCCAACCCCTGATTGAACGATAATCTTGATGGTATCAAAGCTGTTCACCACGTCTTCCGACAGCCCGTGTCGACTGCGGCAATTGACGATCGCGTCCGCGCCCTGAAACATCTTCCCGTCGACCTTCTGTTCACCGAGACGGACAATATCAAGCTTGTGGGGTTCGGGCAGAACCTCACGTTCCACGTCAGGATTATCCTGAAACTGAGGATCGATCAGGACAACATGGGTCATCGAGTCGTCGCTTCGCTTTTTGAGATGGAATCGAGAGAGACATCCATCTCTTCCAGCGCGTCGTCGATACATTGGATGATATAGTCGATATCAGGCTTCTGAAGATCGCCCATGACGCCGATGCGGAACGTGCCGACAGCGGGGAAGTTGCCCGGAAAAATGATGACGCCACGCTTGTCCAAGGCGTTGAACAACCCGTCGAACGTGAAGTTCGGATGTGAGATGACATTGAACGACGTCACGATCGGCGCGTTATACTTGTCTGGCAACATTGTGGTGAAACCGCGCTGGCGCAGCGCGTCAACGAGGCGGCTCCAATGCTCACGATAGCGGGCGTTGCGCGACGGCACACCGCCTTCAACCTCATGCAGTCGCACAGCCTCAGCGAATGCGCCCAGCACGTGCGTCGGAGGGGTCCACCGGAAAAACCCGTGTTCCTGAAGGAATGCCCATTGATCGTGCAGATCAAGGCAGAGTGAAACTGAACGGCCTTCAGCCTCTTCCAGAGTCGTGCGTCGCGCAATCACGATCCCGATGCCGGGGACGGACTCGAAACACTTGTTGGGTGAAATGATCAACGCCTCAAGATCCAGTGCCTCGACATCAATGGGTATTCCACCGAAGGACGCGACCGCGTCGATGATCACCTTTTTGCCACGCGCGCGGGCCACAGCGGCGATTTCTTCGATCGGATTGAGCGCACCGGTCGATGTCTCGACATGGCACAGACTGACGTAATCTATTCCGGGATCGGCATCGAGCGCCGCCGCGACATCTGCCGCCGTCGGCATAGGCTGCAAGCCGAAGCTCAACTTTTTCACATCAAAGCCGGCCACTTCGGCGAGCCTGGCCATCCTGGTCCCATAGGCGCCATTCTCAATGACAAGGATACGTGACCCTTTCGGCACCAAGGATTGAAACACCGCTTCGACAGCGTAAGTCGCACTGCCCTGCAACGGGACACATTCGAAGTTTTCTGTTCCGCTGCAGATTTCGAGGAGATAGCTGCGGATGCGCCGCACCATTTCGATGACCGGCGCCGAATTCGCGCTGCGATCGGCCATCATACCTTCCTTGATCGACTGCGGCACGGTGACCGGGCCAGGTGTGAGGAGGTAGGACTCAAGACGGCGGGTCATCGATACAGTTCCTTTGATGTTTGTTTGGTTGGTCATTGGGCTTGCTCTCGAACGGATACCGGGGCACCGGCTTTCAGGGAGCGGCTGATCCCTTCAAACGCCGACACGCCGTTCAGTACTTCTTCCAGCGTTACCGGAAACTCGGCCCTGCCTTGGATCGCATCGGAAAACGCCTCCAGTTCGAGGCGTTCGATATCGGCCGGCACGAAATTCCTGGTGCGGGATGATCCGTCCAATGCGGTGATGGTCAATTGTTCTGCGCCACGCAGTTCGGCCGACCCTTTTGTGCCGAAGACCTGAAATCTGAAGCAGCTAGCTGTTGCTGCGACACATGACAGCGAGGCGCTTGCGCCCGAGGTCAGTCGGAACATCGCAGCCATGGTATCATCAATCGGAAGGTCGGGAACCCGGCGCGACGACATGGCGTGCACGCTCTCAATCGAACCGGCTAGCCCGACGATCAGGTCGATCATATGGATGCCCGAACCAGCCAAGCCGCCACCAGGACTTTCCGTATCATCGCTGCGCCACATGTCCTTGGTGTATCGACCTACCATGTTACCCGAGAAATTGGCCTCGATATGCAGAATGTCGCCCAGTTCGCCGTCACGTGCGGCATCAAACAAGGCCACGGCAGATGGAAGAAATCGTCGATTGTGCGCCGCAAAGACCATGCTGTCGCCCTGCTCCAAAGCGGCGTCCGCACTGGCTCGGGTCAGCGTGAAAGGCTTTTCGACAAAGACGGGTCGACCGGCACGCCGACACTGAGCGATCATGGGGGCATGGCTCGAATGCGGCGTCGTGACCACTATTCCATGCACCGATGGGTCTGCCAGCACACTCTCAAGATCGGGATAGACTGCAAGATCAAGGTCACGCGCCGTCGATTCGATCCTGTCGGGTGATCGGGTAACGACCGCGGTAAACGTCGTGGTCCCGCTCTTGCCCTGTACGGACCGAACAAGAATTTCGCCCCACCGCCCCATCCCGACGATAGCCAAGTTTGTTTTCTTTGATCCCGACATGGCGTCCCTGTCCTTGGAAGCGGAAGAGCACATTGCCTGTTCAGCTTCAGTTCTGTTATACAATAGGACAGAAAACTTGCTATGGCTCAAGCACATTTTTGGACTTCGCCAATGCAATCCACGACGACGATATCGTCCGGATCCTTGCTTGGTGATGAAATTCTGTGCGCCCGGTTCTTAGGCTGCAGCAGCCCTTCTAGAACTGCGCCTGTAGGGCTTTGACGCCGGCCCGCAAGCATCCTGCCTATTGCTGGAATCAAAGAAATCTGCGTTACTGTTATACAGGCATCGCACGCAGCGACGTCCCGACGCGCGCGAAAATGCGCGTTTCAACATCGGACCACTAAGAATGCAGGTTCGCCAGAAAACACGGGAGTTTTACTAGACATGCGTACTTCAAGGTTTTTCCTAAGCGTCAGTGCTTGTGCGCTGCTTGCCGGTGCCGCCTCTGCTCAGGACCTCTCCATCGGTCTTCGAGCGGGCGGAGAATCTATGGACCCACATCTTTCGGCGGTCGGAAGCAATATCGCCGCGGTCCGGAACATCTACGAGACTCTGGTGATGCTGGATCCGCAGTTGCAGACATACGAAGGACTCGCTGAATCTTGGGAAGTCATTGACGACACGACTTGGCGGTTCAACCTGCGCGAAGGTGTTACGTTTCACGACGGCACTACTTTTGACGCGCAAGACGTGGTTGCCTCAATCGAGCGGATCCCGGTTGCATCCGGGGCGGACAGCGGTCTGAACACCTACATTCAACGCATTTCCGACGTCACAGTAGTCGACGACATGACGATCGAAATCACCACTTTGGTCCCCTCTCCTGGTCTGCTGCTCGACTTGACCCGAATTTTCATCCTGCCGTCTGAACTCGCGGCCGACACCCCGGCTGCTGAATTCAATGCTGGCCCTGCTGCGATCGGGACCGGTCCCTTCCGGATGGTCTCGTTCACGCCACGCTCCGAACTCGTGCTGACACCGTATGAGGACTATTGGGGCGGCGCCCCGCAATGGGATCAGGTGACGATCTCTGAGATCAGCAACGACAGCTCTCGGGTTGCCGCGTTGCTGTCTGGCGGGGTGGACCTGATCAACGCGGTCCCTGCCGGTGACCTTCCGCGGATCGAGTCGGACGAAGCGCTTACGATATACCGCAGTCCAAGCACGGTCCTCCTTATCATGTTCATGGATTTCCGGGACGACACGCCGCTGGTGTCTGCGAATGATGGGTCGCGCTTGCCGAGTAACCCGTTGCAAGACCTCCGGGTCAGGCAGGCACTGTCGATGGCCGTAAACCGTGAAGCGATTGCGTCGCGGATAATGGAGGGCAATGCCGTCCCTGCAAACCAGTACATAACCGAAGGATTCTTTGGGTATGCCGATGATCTGCCAGATCTGGAATATGATCCGGAAACAGCGCGTGCCCTTTTGGCAGAGGCCGGCTATCCCGATGGCTTCCGGATATCAGTGAACTGCACATCCGATAGCCAACCCATGGATGCAGCTGTTTGCGCAGCACTCGGTCCGATGCTCACCCAGATCGGCCTGACCGTTGAGGTGGAAGCTATTCCGCGGGCAGTCTTCTTCCCGGGACAAGCAACGTTCCAATACAGCCTGATGATGAATGGCTGGGGGTCGCAGACCGGTGAAGGCAGCTATATCCTTTCCACCGCATTTCATACGCGTGAGGAAGAGTCAGGCTTTGGGGGGTTCAATCACTACAGCTACTCCAATCCTGAGGTTGACCAGGCCGTCGCCCTTGCGACCACCGAACTGGATGCTGAGACGCGTCGGGGTTTGCTTGAGGAAGCTATGACGCTGGCTGTCGGCGATCTGGCGGCGATCCCTCTCGTCAACTTGCAGTCAACCTGGGCCGGAAGAGGCGACTCTTTCGACTTCACGCCACGCATCGATCAGGAAACATTGGGGATCAGTGTCGTGTCGCGGGACTGACACGAGGGTTCGCAAACACGAAGAAGGGCTGCCCACTTTGGGCAGCCTTGAATTACTCGCAGGATACCAATGACATACGAGCTTTTTGAGCGACGCTTCGCGGCCATTAACGATCTTCTCAACATCGCTAACCAGTTGACCTGGGATTTCCGCACCATGATGCCGACTGGAGGCGCTGCCATGCGCGGCATTCAGATGTCGACATTGATGGGTATGGCCCATGAACTGATGATGTCCGCCGAAACGCGTAAGCTTGTCGACGCGGCCGAAACCGAAGTCATTCACCTTTCAGAAGACAGCATTGAGCGACGCTGTGTAACAAGCGCGCGTGACGCGCACGACTATCACCAGCGGATCCCCCGCGATCTGCACCAACGGCGCGCCGAACTTAACCTGACGGGTCAGGGCGTGTGGGAAAGGGCTCGTGCACAGAATGATTTCGAGTTGCTCCGCCCGGTCTACGAAGAACATGTCGAAATTGCGCGCCGTTTGGCGGATTGCATCGGCTATGACGAACACCCCCATGATGCGATGATCTCGATTTACGAGCCGGGCATGACCACCGCGATGCTGGCCGACCTATTCACTGATCTCAGGGACGGACTGAAGCCACTGGTTGCCGCGATTGCGGAGGTAGAGCAACCGCGGACCGATTTTCTGTTCGGCGACTACCCGATCAAAAACCAGAAAATCTTCACCCGTGGAATTGCCGAGGCTTTCGGCTACGATTTTGAGCGTGGTCGCATTGATATCGCACCCCACCCGTTTGAGATTTCGCAAACGCGCGAAGACGTCAGGATCACGACCCGGTACAATCGCAACAGCATCGTTTCCGCCCTGCAAAGTACGATGCACGAAGTGGGCCACGGCATCTATGAACAACAAATCGACCCGGCACTGACGCGTTCCGTTTTGACCACCGACCTCTTTGGCCTCTACGGGGTCGGCGGCATCAGCTTTGGCGTACATGAATCTCAATCTCGCCTCTGGGAGAACCAGATAGGTCGCAGCCGCGGCTTTTGGGAACGTCATTTCGGAGATTTGCGGGATCTTTTTTCCGACACGCTTCGCGATGTCGATGCGGAGGGCTTCTACCGCGCCTACAGTTCGGTTCAGCCAGGTCGATTGCGAACAGAGGCAGACGAACTGACGTACGACTTGCATATCATGCTGCGGGTTGAAATCGAGCGTCGCCTTATGGACAGAAGCCTCGCCGTTGCCGACATCCCGAGGATTTGGCGCGAACTGACGCAGGAGAATCTCGGTATCGAAGTAGAAAATGATCGCGATGGCGTGTTGCAGGATATGCAATGGTCTGCCGGGCAGTTCGGCATTTTCTGTGGCTATACAGTGGGCAACATTATCGCGGCGCAGCTACAGCAGACGATCATCGCGACCGAGGCTTCCACTGTGAGGGATCTCGATGATGGCAAATATGCGAGCCTGAGGAATTGGTTGGGTGAAAACCTCCACAAACATGGTCGTCGATACAGCCGAGACGAGATTTTGGAAACCATCACGGGTCGCGGAGTCGATGCCAAACCGTACTTGAGCTACCTTACTCGAAAATACCGAGACATCTATAACCTCCCGATCTCTCCATAGGTAACCGTCCGGCCTCGCTGCTCTGCCGCGGTTAGAGTGTGATCGCTAGTGTCCGCTTGAGGTAGTGGACACCAAGGGGCGGCCGATGGCGCGTCGGGCGAGACGGCTGTGGAGCGACGAGGAGAAGCGGTCGATCTGCTTCCAGACGGCGGCACCGGGCGTGTCGGTGGCGCAGGTCGCCCGGCGTTATGCGATGAACGCCAACATGATCTTCACGTGGCTGCGCGACGCGCGCTACGCCCCCGAGGCTGGACCGGCGGTCGAGGCGCGCGTGCCGGATGGCCCAAGCTTCCTGCCGGTAGAGATCGTCGATCGACTGCGGAGCGAGGAGCATCTGGCGGCGGTGGACCCGAGGGCCGCGCCCGGCACGATCGAGATCGACGTCGCGGGTGGGCACCGAC
>JBATXP010000346.1:0-1507 GCA_049673465.1 Litorimonas sp. | reverse complement strand
GCCCTGGTCGCTGCGGGCGTCCACGGTCGCCGACGCGCGGGACAGGGCGAGACCTTCTGGCAGTACCGGCCCTACGACGTCTCCGATCCGGCCAACCGGATCGACTGGCGACGCAGCGCGCGCGGCGACGCCGTCTTCGTGCGCGACAATGAATGGGAAGCGGCGAACAGCGTCTATGTCTGGCGCGACGGCGGTCCCGGCATGGATTGGTCGTCGGCCAGGCACCTGCCGACCAAGCGCGACCGGGCCAGCGTGCTCTGCCTCGCCCTGTCCTCGCTGTTGATGCGGGCGGGCGAACGCTGCGCAGTACTGGGAGAAAGCGAACGACCACGCTCCGGCCGGGTCGGTTATGAGCGGCTCGCCGAACGCCTCGCCCGGTCCGATGGGCCGATGACGGCTCTGTCGGGCAAGCTGCCCGCCCATGCCAAGCTGCTGATCGCCAGCGACTTCCTCACCGAACCGACCGTCTGGCCCCAGCGGCTGGCGACGCTGGCCGCGAGGCCTGCCTCCGGCGTGCTTCTCCACGTCATCGACCCGGCGGAGGAGAGCTTCCCCTTCAAGGGACGCGTCGAGTTTCGCACGCCGGGCGGGTGGCTTAAGCCCTATCTGCTGGGCCGGGCGGAACGGGCCAAGGAGGACTACCGCCTGCGTTTCGCGGCCCACTGCGAGACCGTCGCGGAAGCAGGGCGGCAGCTCGGCTTCACCGTTATCCGCCACCATACCGACCAACCGCAGGGACCGGCCCTGACGGCGCTCTATCAGGCCTTCGAGGGGTCTCTCTAGATGAGCCTGCTCGCCCCGCTCACCCTGTTCGGCCTGCTGGCCTTGCCGCTCGTTTGGTGGATCCTGCGCATCAGTCCGCCCGCTCCCAAGCGGCGGGCCTTTCCGCCGCTCGCCATCCTGCAGGGCGTGGAGACGGAAGAAGAGACGCCCAGCGGCACGCCGTGGTGGTTGCTGCTGTTCCGGCTGTTCCTCGTCGCCCTCGCCGTTTTCGCCCTCGCCCTGCCCGTCCTCCAGACCGACGCGCCGTCCGGCGATCGGCCGCTGACCTTGGTCATCGACGATAGCGCGGCCTCCGCGCCTCTCTGGGAGGAGATCACGGACGAGGCGCGACGCCGCCTGCGCGACGCGCAGAGCGCCAATCAGACCGTGATCTTGATCGAAGGCGAGGAACCGGACCTCCAGCCCGTCCCGGCCGCGGAAGCGCTGCAGCGATTGCGCTCGCTTACGCCTCGACTGCGGACCGACGCGCTCCCCGTGCCGGACCTGCCGCGGGACCGCGACACGGTTTTCCTGTCGTCCGGCGTCCAATTCGGCGACGGTGACACGATGAGGAATACGCTGGACGCCGCGTCCGCGACCGTCGTCATGCCGAACCCTGCCTCCACGGTCATCGTGCCCGGAGAGGTGCGCGAAACGGCGGACGGGTTCGAGTCGGACTGGTTTGCCGCCAATGGAGGCCGCACGGCCACCATCGAAGCCTTGAGCGCACGCGGCGACGTGCTGG
>JBATXP010000345.1:0-7939 GCA_049673465.1 Litorimonas sp. | reverse complement strand
GTTGGAAAGGGCCCGTCTCTTGGCGCCTCGTGGGTAATGGTTTCCTTATGCCCGAAACGGCGGAACGTTGCAAAAGCGAACCGATCACGATGGCGATAGCCCGATGCGAAAAAGCCCCGGTTCGAGTGGAACCGGGGCCCATGTGGCGGCGTGATGGGACGAGCCGCCTCATGGCAGGAGGCTACCGGTAATAGACCGGATAGCTGCGTCCACGATTGTCCCAGGCCTTCTTCACCCGACGACGGTCGCGCTTGAGCTGGTCGAGTTCCTGGCCGATCGCGTAGAGACGGCGGTCGATCCAGCGCCCGCGCTCGTAATGGCGACGGCGTTCCAGGTCGCGACCCTCGCGGCGGAGCTGGTCGATGCGGTAGTCGATCCGACGCAGGTCCGCATCGTGCTGGTGGCGCGAATAGCCCCGATCGCGGTAGTCGCGATGATAGTCCCGATAGCCACGACGGTCGTAGCCGTCATTGTAGCGGTAGTCGCGGTGATCGCGCTTGTACTTGCGATGCTTGCCCCGGTGGTGGACCGGTTGATAGACCGTGTTGCCATGGGAGCGGATGACCCGGTCGTGGCTTCGATATCTGCGGTCGTACTTCTCGCAGTCGCTGACGCTGTCGCCCACGGCCGCGCCGAGAATGCCGCCGACCAGAGCGCCGGCGATGGCGCCTTCCGTGTTGGAGCCGCGGCCCGCGATCTCCTCGCCGATCACCGCGCCGAGCGTACCGCCGACGAGTCCGCCCGCCACGGCCGTGCCGGTGTCTTCGCATTTCTTGTACGGATTGGCTTGCGCCACCGCGGGAAGGGAAAGGGCGGCTGCGGCCACGGACGCGACAGCCAGGGATTTGAACATCTGCTTCATCGAAACATCTCCTGGTTAGCTCGGAGGACGGGGGGATTCCCGGGCCGATGAGATGTCTCTAGGGGACGCGCTTTGACCCTACCCTGAGCCGTGCGTTCAGTTTCGGTTTATGCTCTACCACTTGGGGGCGAGAAGGATCTTGGTTCCGTATTTTCGATCATAGAACGTGCCCTTGTCATCGATCAGAAGCTCAAGAACTATGAACAGGAAGAGGCCAACACCCATGCCCTTGAATATTAGGGATAGGATGGGGTGCATCGAATAGCCGAACATCTCGTACTCGGTCGATGCCCATAGAATGACTGGTGCCAGCTTTACCGCATTTCTGAATGCAATGCCTTTCCGTGGCCCGACAACACAAATGCGGAACAGCAACTTTCCAGGTGTCGCTCTGAACTGGCCCTGCTCCATTGTCTTCAGGAAAAACCAGAACGCAAACGCTGCGGCCATAGCGACAAATGTAACGCCTGACCCTTCTTCGAAGAATAGCTGAACCATTTCCACATCTACGCTCTGCAAGCGTAAAACGGCGTAGAGCACCATCGCGAGAAAAAATGGAATGGCATGGATGAAGATCCAGAAATCCAACATTGAAGCTAGGACACGTCGGAGGCCGAGCTTCATCCCTCCGCCACCCCCTGCGCCCGAAGGAACTCCGCCGCCGCGTCGAACGCGTCGTGGGCTTCGGGCAGGACGTCATCGAAGATCTGGAAGACGTGCGGCATGTGGGACCACGCCTGGAGCGCGGCCGGGCTGCCTTCGGCCACCGCCTTGTTCACGTAGCGCACCGCATCGCCATAGAGCATCTCCGACGCGCTCGCCTGCACCAGCGTCGGCGGCAGGCCGGACAGGTCGGCGAAGACCGGGCTGACGTCCGGATCGGACGGGTTCATGTCGATCGACTTGCGCATGCCGAGTAGGAGCAGGGTGCGCGGCACCTTGACCAGCGGCCGCAGCAGCGGTTGCAGCATCAGGTCCGTTTCCAGGTTCTCCCGGAAGGTCGGGGAAGCGGCCGTGCTGTCCACGCTGGGCGAGATGGCATAGACGGCATCGGGCTGGCGCAGCGCATTGTCGCGCGCATAGTTGCTGATCATCAGCGCCAGATTGCCGCCCGCACTGTCGCCCGCCACCGCGATCGTTCGGGCGAGGGAAGGCCCGTCGGGCCCCGTCTCCAGGATCCAGTGATAGGCCGCGCGCGCATCGGCGATCGTATCGCGTCGGCTGTTTTCCGGCATCAGGCGGTAATTGGGCGCGAACACGGCGCAGCCCGTGCGCTTGGCCAGATTGACCGTGATCGGCCGGTGCGACACGTCGGATCCCACGGTGAACGCGCCGCCGTGATAATAGAGGATGCGCCGATCCGGGTCGTGCCCCTCGACCAGCGTCCAGCGCCCGTGGATTCGCCGCCCGCCCGCCTCGATCCAGTCGTCGCGATACTCCGCCACCAGATCCGTGCGGGCCAGCCCCGCCTGCTCGAACCGCTCGCGCTTGTCTTCCCAGCCCGTCTTGGCATTCGCCGCCTGGGCGGGCTTGATGAAGTTCTCGACCAGATAGTCGTTCACCTTGGCCAGCCCCGGACTGTTCGGGTCCGTCTCGCGGAACAGGGGCGGAGCGTCGTCGAACCGCCTGAGGTCCGGCCCCGACAGCCGCTTGCGCGTCGCATAGGCCGCTCCGGCGAGAAGTCCGGCTGTGCCGAGGATGACGGGGATCATGGCGTATCTCCGATCTGCGCCCGGTGCATCAGCTTGGCGTCGGCGAGGGCGCAGGCGAGCATGGCCTCGGCGACGGGGACGGCTCGGATGCCGACGCAGGGGTCGTGGCGGCCGCGGGTCGACACGTCCACTTCCTCGCCGCGCGCATTCACGCTGCGCGTCGGCGTCAGGATGGAGGAGGTCGGCTTGATGGCGAGGCGCGCGGTGACCGTATTGCCGTTGCTGATCCCGCCCAGGACGCCGCCGCTATGGTTGGCGAGGAAGCGGACGCCTCCGTCTTCGCCCACGCGCATCTCGTCCGCATTGTCCGTGCCGCGCGACCGCCCGGCGCGGAAGCCGTCGCCGATCTCCACCCCCTTGCAGGCATTGATGCTCATCAGGTTGGCCGCGATGTCCGTATCGAGCTTGGCATAGACGGGCGCGCCCCAGCCGGCGGGCACGCCGTCGGCCTGCACCTCGATGATCGCACCGACGCTGTCGCCGTCCTTGCGCACCGCGTCCAGATAGGCCTCCCACGCTTTCGCCGCGACCGGATCGGGGCACCAGAACGGGTTGTCGGCGACCGTGTTCCAGTCCCAGCGCTCGCGGTCGATATCCCGGTCGCCGATGGACACGACCGCCGCGCGCAGGGTCACGCCCTCGACGATCTTGCGTGCCACGGCGCCGGCCGCAACCCGCGTCGCCGTTTCTCGCGCGCTCGACCGCCCCCCCCCGCGATAGTCGCGGTGGCCGTATTTGGCGTCGTAAGTGTAGTCGGCGTGGCCGGGACGATAGCGGTCCTTGATTTCCGAATAGTCCTTGGAACGCTGGTCCGTGTTCTCGATCAAGAGGCTGATGGGCGTGCCCGTGGTCAGGCCCTCGAACACGCCGGAGAGGATCCTGACCCGGTCGGCCTCCCGCCGCTGCGTCACGAAGCGCGACGTGCCGGGGCGGCGCGCATCGAGAAAGGGCTGTATGTCCGCTTCCGACAAAGCCAGGCGCGGCGGGCAGCCATCCACGACGCAGCCGATCGCCGGACCATGCGACTCCCCCCAGCTGGTAACGCGAAACAAACGGCCGAACGTGTTGAAGGACATAGGGCGGACGTAGAGCGGATTTGGCGGGAGGGAAAGCGGAAGAGGCGCGGCCCTCACCAGTAGGAAAGCGACTGAACCTACCGCGGTGTCATGCGGATCCCTCCATCCATTCGGATGCATTCCCCGTTGATGTAGTCGTTCTCTACGATCTGCTGGCTCAGCATGGCGATCTCGTCCGGTTTGCCGAGGCGGTTCGGGTAGAGCACCGTGTTCTCCAAAGCCTGGAAGATGTGCTCCGGCAGCGTGTCGAAGAGGGGCGTGTGGATCAGGCCGGGCACGATGGTATTGCAGCGTATACCGACCTGCGCGAGATCGCGGGCGATGACGATCGTCATGCCGATCACGCCGCCCTTGGACGCGGAATAGGCGACCTGCCCGATCTGACCTTCATAGCCCGCGACCGAAGCCGTGTTGATGATGACGCCGCGCTGGCCGTCAGGTGTGACCGGCTCCTGCCCTGCCATTTGCTGCGCGCAGAGGCGGGCGACGTTGAATGTCCCGATCAGATTGACGTCCAGCACGCGGCGGAACGTGTCGAGCGGGTGCGACGCGTCGCGCTTGGGGTCGTAGGTCTTGTGGGCCGATCCGATGCCCGCATAGTTGTTGCAGATGTGGACCGCGCCGAACGCGTCCACCGTCTGCTCGACGATGCTCGCCACCCCGTCCTCGTCCGTGACGTTGCCGTTGAAATAGCGCACCGCGTCGCCGAGTTCGGCCGCCAGCGCGTTCCCGCGTTCGTCGTTCATGTCGAGGATCGCGCAGGTCGCGCCGTGATCAACGTAGCGCCGCACGGTCGCCTCGCCGAGGCCGCTCGCCCCGCCCGTGACGAGGGCCGTCTTTCCCTTGAGGTTCATCCCGTTGCCTTTCCAATGGTCGAAAACTTCACCGTCATGGCACGACTTGATCGTGCCATGACGGATAATGGGGTCACGCCAGCATTGAGCGGTAGGTCTGTGAGAAGACGTCCCGTCCGATGATGAGTTTCATGACTTCGGAAGAGCCCGCCAGGATGCGGTTTATGCGCGATCCGGTGAACATGCGGCAGATCGGATATTCCTCCATGTAGCCCGCCCCGCCGTGCAGCTGCACGCCCTCATCCATCATCTTCCACTGGATCTCGCTGCCGAGCAGCTTGGCCTTGGCGGCTGCGTTGGCGGTGAGGAGCCCCTGATTATGGAGCGTCACGAGGTGATCGACATAGACCTGGAGCATGTCGATTTCGCTATCGAGCTCGGCCATCTTGAACTGGGTATTCTGCATCTTGGACAGCGGTCGGCCGAACACGTTGCGCTCCATGACGTAGTCGCGCGTGATGTCGAAGGCGTGGCGCGCGGACGCCGCATACCCGGTCGCGGCGATGAGCCGTTCCTCGGCCAGGCCTTCCATCAGGTGGATGAAACCCATGCCCGGCGTGCCGAGCACGTTTTCGCGCGGGATCACGACCTCGTCGAAGAACATCTCCGCCGTGTCCTGCGCGGGCAGGCCCATCTTTTTGAGGTTCTGGCCGCGCGAGAAGCCGTCCATCCCGCGCTCCACGATGACGAGCGCCATGGCATGCGGGTTGGCGGGCTCGTCGGCCCCTTCGGCGATATACTTGCCCGCCACGATCACCACGTCGGCATTGATAGCGTTGGAGATGTAGGTCTTGGATCCGTTCAGGACCAAGTGGTCGCCCATATCCCGGACAGTCGAGCGCATGCCAGACAGGTCGCTGCCCGCGCCCGGCTCCGTCATGGCGACGGCGAGGATGGTCTCGCCGCTGATGCATTTGGGCAGGAAGCGCTCGCGCTGCTCCTCGTTTCCGATGGTCTGGAAGTAGGGTCCGACGAGGCGCGAATGCAGCGTGGCGAAGAACTCGCCCGTTTCGGCGCGCGCGCTCTCCTCGATGATGATCTGGTCCCAGCGGAAATCCGGATCGCCCAGCCCGCCATATTTCTCGTCCGGCCAGATCATCAGCATGCCGCGCTCGCCCGCCTTGCGAAAGGCGGAGCGGTCCACGATCCCGGCCTCGCGCCATTCCGCCATGTGGGGCTTGATCTCCTCCTCCAGGAACTGGCGGTAGGAGCTGCGGAACAGGGTCTGCTCTTCCGTGAACTGGCGCATGGTGGTGTCTCCCCGGACTGGTCTGGGTCCGGGGTAGGGGAGTGGGGGTCGCAGTGAAAAGCCCGCGACGCGTCGCGGGCTGGCTTTATCAGGAACGTGATTGCGGCCCGTTCACGGATTGGCCTTCAGCCAATCGTTGGCCGCCATGACCGGATCGTCCACCTCGTCGCCGAAGCGGACGTCCGGCGCGATGCCGCCATCGTCGATGCCGTTTTCCGGCAGGCGGAGACTGCGGGACGTCGCCCAGCGCAGGTCGAACCGCCCGGACGGGAGCGGCGTGGAGATCATGTTGCTGAAGTCGAGCACGCCCGCGGAATTGTCGTGCCCGAACAGGGTGACGTTGGGCGCGTCCTTCACGTCGAGAATGAACTGCTCCCCGCTGCTGCCCGCTCCGTCGATCAGCACGGCGACCCGGCGCGCGCCGGGCGCGGGCACGACATTTGTCAGGGTCGAGGTCTCGGCATACATCGGCGCGAACACGCCGCGCCGCCCGTCCACGCGCGCATCGATGTCGGCCACGATCGCGCGAATCGTGGCGGCGAGTTCCGGATTGTCGGGCTCCAGCTCCGTCGCATTGGCCTCGAAGGCGGCGAGGTTGCGGTCGGTCACGAGGATCTCCGCCCCGACCGTCTCGAAGGAGTCGTCCACCACGAAGGGCAGGAGCGGGGCGTAGCTCGAATCGCTGCCGCCGCCATTGCCGCGCAAATCGAGCACCAGCCGGTCCGCGCCCTCCAGCAATGCACGGTTCTCTTCGACCAGTCTGGCGATGACCTGTCCGCTTTCCACCGCGAAGTTGGGCAGGCGGAACCAGGGCGTGGCGTCCGGCAGCGTTTCCAGCGCGACCAGGCCGTCCGGCACGATGCGCCGCATCATCTGCGGATCCGGCGCGCGGTCGCCCACCCGTTGCCAGTAGCCCCAGCGGGTCAGTTCCAGCAGCGCACCCTCGGCTTTCAGCTCGGCGTGAACGCCGCTCTCGCTGCGGTCGCCCGCGCGGTAACGTCCGATCAGACCGCCGTCGGGCATGGCCCGGAAGCGCGCTTTCAGATCGCCCTCACTCCACCCGTCCGCCGTGGTGTTCTCCACGACTGCATCGAACAGGCCGGGGTCGCTGGCGTGCCGGGACACGCGCAGGACATAACGGTCCCCACCGATGGACCAAAGCCCTTCGACCGGATGGGGCGGATTGCCGATGACGAGCTCCGACACCGTACCGTCGTCCAGAGGCGGCACCTGCGCGAGGTCCTCCGGGGTGGGCGTGCCGGGCAGCGGCCTGTCCCGCGCCTCCAACGCGATCTTGTTGGACAGGCCCATATGCCCGTCGCCGAACGTTTCGACATAATCGAACAGGGCATGGAAGTGATCGGTCGGGGTTTCGGCCGCCCGCGCCTCGCGGAGCATCGTGGCTTCGGCGTCCCGGATCGCGTTGGCAAGCGGGCCGGACGTCTTGGTGGGCCAGCCTGCATAATTCTCCGCCAGCAGGTCTAGCATGAACCGGGCATCGGCCAGCGCCGTCTCGCCCTCCGCGCCCATGGGACTTTCGCTAGTCGCCGGGGCGGGGGCGACCTCGGAAGGCGACGGGGCGCAGGCGACCAGCAGGAGGGCGGCCAATCCGGCGGTCAGGGATCGCTTCATATGTCGTCTTCCTTTCTCGCATCCCGGTTCAGCATGGATCGCGTCACGGGTATGGGGAAGCTGGCCAGCACCTGCGCATAGCTCTTGCCCTGCGGGTCGTTGCGCAGGGACGCCATCCCGCCGCCACCCAGAGCGCGGTCCATGAGAACGTTGATGGCGTGCGTGCCCGGTAGGTACCAGCGCATCACCTCGCCCCGGACGAAGTGATCGAAGGCATCCCGCACGGCGTCTTCCGTCAGTGCCGCCCAGATATAGGGCAGGTGATCGGGGTGCCGCGCGGCGACGCCGATATTGGCTGTGTCGCCCTTGTCGCCGGAGCGAAGCCAGGCGAGGCGGGATAGCGGGACTTCGGTGTCCGGCGCGAGAGCGGGGGCGGGCGGAACGATGGGTGAGGCTGGAGCCAGGGCGACCGCTTTCGGCCGGTCCACGCGCTCCCCATCCACTCGGACGTCGACCTCGGCCTTGCCGATCAGGGTCGAGAAGAGCCGTATGACGGGCTGCGGCTTGGGCCGCGCGCCATTTTAGATGACGAGGCCCGGCGGGGTGGCGAGACC
>JBATXP010000344.1:0-5128 GCA_049673465.1 Litorimonas sp. | reverse complement strand
GCCCAGCGCGCCCCGACCGCACGGCGTCGCGCCGACCGCGCCGTTGCCCAACGCCAACGCGCAGATGGATCACCAGTCGCTGCGCGAAGGTGGCGAGCGCGCCCTGCCCAAGATCGCCATTCATGCTTTCTGCGACCGCAACGAGACCGCCAGCTGCATCAACCAGATGACGCATGACTGGCGGATGCGCCGCACCAACACAAAGATCTACATGGGCGGGTTGCAGGCTGCGATCGACTATTATCACAAGGAAAACACGCCCGGACTGGTCCTGATCGAATCGGGCATGCGCGGCGGGGAACTGTTCAACCAGCTCGAACAGCTCGCCTCCGTCTGCGACGAAGGCACCAAGGTCGTCATCATCGGCGCCGCCAACGACATTCGCCTCTATCGTCAGCTGATGGACAAGGGCGTTTCGGACTATATCGTTCCGCCGCTCCATCCTCTCAACGTGATCCGGTCTCTGGGCGAAATCTATGCCGACCCCGACACGCCCTTCACCGGTCGCGCCGTCGCCTTTTTCGGCTCCAAGGGCGGGGTCGGATCCTCGACCCTGGCGCACAATATCGCCTGGACGCTGTCGGAACGCGTCCGGCAGGAAACGGCACTGGTCGATCTGGACAGCAGCTGGGGCACGACGGCGCTCGATTTCGCCTATGACAGCGCGTCGGGGCTGGAAGAGGCCCTGGCCGAACCCGAACGGCTGGACGACACGCTGCTCGACCGCATCATGGTCAGCCATACGGAGCGCCTATCCATCCTGCCGACGTCGAGCTCGCTCAACGTCACGCCAAAGGACGACCCGGCGGCCTATGCAGCCCTCATTGATGCGATCCGGTCCATCAGCCCGGTATCGCTACTGGATGTTCCGCATATGTGGACGGACTGGACGACGCACATCCTGACCACCGCCGACGATGTCGTGATCACGGCGGTGCCGGACCTCGCCAACCTGCGCAACACCAAGAATCTGATCGACTTCCTAAAGGCCCAGCGCCCGCACGATATCGATCCCATCCTGATCCTCAACCAGACCGGTCGGTGCTCGAAGGGCGACGAAATCCCGGTCGAGAACTTCGCCGGGACGGTCGGCCTCGATCCGGCTCTCGTCATCGGCTTCGATCCCGACACGTTCAACCGAGCCTGCAACGAAGGCAAGATGCTGCCCGAGATGAAGGGCGCGGAAGAGATCACGCCGGGTCTCGACTATCTCGCCAACCGCCTGCGCACGGGTCATTTCGGATCAGCACCCGTTCTGGCCGGTGGCAAGGGTCGCAAGGCGTCCGCCCCTGCCGACGACGAGGGCAAGGGGAGCAAGTCGCTCTTCGCCTCGCTGATGCGCAGAAAGGGATAGGGCATGTTCGGCAAGAGATCCGAGACCGCCCTCAAGGCTCCGACGGCAGAGGTTCCGGCTCCCAAGCCGGAAAAGGTCGCCCCGGTAGCCGCACCGGCTCCGTCGTCCCGAAACAATGGCGAGGAGTCCGAGGAATATTACGAGACCAAGGCGACGATCTTCAACGCCCTGTTCGAGACGATCGACGTCTCGGCCCTGGCGGGCATGGCCCCGGACAAGGCGCGCGCGGAAATCCGCGCCATCGTCGACGAGATCATCGCCATCCGCAACGTCCGCCTGTCGGTCTCGGAACAGACGCAGCTGATCACGGAAATCTGCGACGACATTCTCGGCTACGGTCCGCTGGAGCCTCTGTTGGCCCGCGACGATATCGCCGACATCATGGTCAACGGGGCCAAGCACGTCTTCATCGAAACCAACGGCAAGATGATCAAGACGAACATCCGCTTCCGCGACAACACGCAGCTGATGAATATCTGCCAGCGGATCGTGAGCCAGGTCGGCCGCCGCGTGGACGAAGCCTCGCCGATCTGCGATGCGCGTCTCTTGGACGGCTCCCGGGTCAACGTGATCGCGCCGCCGCTGTCGATCGACGGCCCCGCGCTCACCATCCGCAAGTTCAAGAAGGACAAGCTGACCCTCGCCAATCTGGTCGACTTCAAGTCCATCTCCCCGGCCGGAGCCGAAGTGCTGCAGATCATCGGGGCGTGCCAGTGTAACGTGGTCATTTCCGGCGGTACGGGTTCGGGCAAGACCACCTTGCTGAACTGCCTGACCGGCTTCATCCACCCGGACGAACGCATCATCACCTGCGAAGACGCGGCCGAACTGCAGCTGCAGCAGCCGCATGTCGTGCGTCTCGAAACGCGCCCGCCCAACCTGGAGGGCAAGGGCAAGGTCACCATGGCCGATCTGGTCAAGAACTGCCTACGGATGCGTCCCGAGCGCATCATCGTGGGCGAGGTGCGGGGGCCGGAAGCCTTCGACCTCTTGCAGGCCATGAATACGGGCCATGACGGCTCGATGGGCACGCTCCACGCCAACAGCCCGCGCGAAGCGCTGTCGCGGCTGGAGTCCATGATCACGATGGGGGGCTTCTCGCTGCCCGCCAAGACGATCCGCGAAATGATCGTCGGTTCCGTCGACGTGATCGTGCAGGCCGCCCGCCTGCGCGACGGGTCCCGCCGCATCACCCACATTACCGAGGTGATTGGCATGGAGGGCGACGTGATCGTTACCCAGGACCTGCTGAAATACGAAATGGACGGCGAGGACGCGGACGGCAACATCATCGGCCAGCACCGCTCCACCGGCATTGCGCGCCCGGCCTTCTGGGACCGCGCCCGCTACTTCAATCTGGAAAAGAGCCTGGCCATGGCCCTGGACGAGGCGGGATCCTGATGGACCCGCAGCTTCTCGTCGCGCTGGCCGGAGCCGGGATCGTCGGAATCCTCGGCTATCTCGTTCTAGCTGGACCTCAGGGGTCCGCCAGCAGCGAACGCGTGCGCTCGATCGGGGGAAGTCCGCGCAAGGCGAGCTTCGCCGACAAGATCAAGGGCGAGGACAAGGGCGACCGGCGCAAGCAGGTCGAGGACACGCTCAAGAAGCTCGAAGAACGCCAGAAGACCAAGAAGAAGGCCTCCAAGTCGATCGAGGCCAAGCTGCTGCAAGCCGACTCCAGCCTGACCCGGACGCAGTTCCTCATGATATCCGGCGGGCTGGCGGCGGTCGTCGCCTTGGTCTGTTTCGTGATGGGCGTACCGCTCCTCTTGACCGGCATGATCACGCTGGTGGTCGGTTTCGGCTTCCCGCGCTTCTTCCTCAACTTCAAGATCAAGCGTCGCCAGAAGAAATTCATCTCGCACTTCGCCGACGGCATGGACATCATCGTGCGCGGCGTGCGCACCGGTCTTCCGCTGGGCGATTGCCTGAAGATCATCGCCCATGAAAGCCCCGACCCGATGGGCTCGGAGTTCCGCCGCGTCGTGGAAGGCGAGTCGCTCGGCGTCCCCATCGAGGTCTGTCTGGAGCAGATGTATGAGCGCGTTCCGGTGTCCGAAGTGAACTTCTTCGCCACCGTGCTGAACATCCAGAAGACCACGGGCGGCAATCTCGGCGAGTCGCTCGCCAATTTGTCGGCGGTCCTGCGGGGCCGCAAGATCCTGGCGGAGAAGATCAAGGCGCTGTCGGCCGAAGCCAAGATGAGCGCGATCATCATCGGCGCCCTGCCGATCGTCGTGATGCTCCTCGTCTCCATCATGTCGCCGGACTATATGGTGGAGCTGTTCCAGACCGAACGCGGCCAGAAGAACCTGATGATCGGCGCGGGTATGATGGCGGTCGGCATCTTCATCATGCGCAAGATGATCGACTTCAAATACTGATGCGACGCCGGACCACACAGAGCGAAAGGGCGACAGCATGACCGAAGGTGCAATCCAGGCGCTCACGACGTTCGGCTATCTCGCTCTCAGCGTGCTGCTAGCCCTGACGGTCTACATGATCGTCGCGCCGATCCTGCAGGGCGACAAGCTCAAGAAGCGCATGGCGTCCGTTTCGACCCAGCGCGATTCGCTTCGCGGCGCGCGGATGCGCGAACTCAACGGGGAGAAAAGCCTCGTCAGCGGCAACCGCAACTTCGCGACGGAAATCGTGAACCGCTTCAGCTTGGAACGGCTGCTGGAAGCGTCCGACCTCCGGGACAAGATGGCCCAGGCGGGGCTGCGCGGTCCGGGTCCGATCTACAAGTTCTACTTCTTCCGCATGATCGCGCCGCTGGTCCTAGGTGCGTTCGGCATCTTTTTCCTCGTGGTCCTCAACACGCCCGGATGGTCCATGGTCACGCGTGTCGGGGGAACGATCGGCTTGGCGCTGTTCGGCTACTACCTGCCGGCGATCTGGATCAAGAACATGGCCAAGAAGCGCCTGGACTCGATCATGCCGGTCTTTCCCGATGCGCTCGACCTGCTGCTGATCTGCGTCGAGTCCGGCATGTCCGTGGAACTCGCCTTCGCCCGCGTGGCCGACGAACTGGCCGAAAACTCCGTGGAGCTGGCCGAGGAATTCCACCTCACTACGGCGGAACTGTCCTACCTGTCGGCCCGCCGCGCCGCCTATGAGAATCTGGCCCGCCGCAACAATCATGTCGGCATTCGGTCCGTCGCCACGGCGTTGATCCAGGCGGAACGCTACGGCACGCCGCTGGGCGAGAGCCTCCGCACCATGGCCAACGAGAACCGCCAGATGCGCATGATGCAGGCCGAGAAGAAGGCCGCCTCCCTGCCGGCAAAGCTGACCGTGCCGATGATCGTGTTCTTCCTGCCGGTCCTTTTCATCGTCATCCTGACCCCGGCCGCCATGCGCCTCGCCTCCGCCCTGTCCAGCTAGAACGCCCTCGATCGGATACAAAAAAAGCCCGGCGGAAGCGCCGGGCTTTTGTCGTTCAGGCCTGTGGAGAAGGCTCTATCGGCGCCGACGCGCTGGGTCTCGGCGTGTTGCGATCTGCGCCGAAGGGTCGGCGTAAGCCGCGCTCGCGGGCGGCTGGTACGGCGGATAACCCGCCTGTGAGGCAGGCACTGACGGGCCGACCAGATAGGGGGCGGTGGAGCCGCCCTGCGTGGCCTGCGGAGCGGAAGCGCCCGGTTGCAGCGACTGGCGGATCTGGGCGAGGACGGCCTGTTGCTGCCCCGTCATCGCGCCATCTTGGGACGGAGCCTGCATCGGCGCGAGCTGCATGGGTTGCCCCGAAGGCGCTGGCGCGGGCGCGGTCATGGG
>JBATXP010000343.1:0-10321 GCA_049673465.1 Litorimonas sp. | reverse complement strand
GCACAGGGTCGGCGGCACGCATGAGGGCCGACGGGTCCTGTCGTCGGACTGGGTCGAGGACGCGACCCGTGCCCATGTCGTCTCCTATGCGGACCGCGACATGGAATATGGCTATCTGTGGTGGCGCTCGCCTTACAGTGTGTCAGGCGAAACCCACGAGGACTATTTCATGTCAGGCAATGGCGGTAACCGGATCACGGTCATGCCGGACCACGATCTGGTCGTCGTCGTGACCAAGACCGACTACAACCAATCGGGCATGCACCAGAAGACGAAGGACCTGATCGAGACGGAGATTCTGGCCCGACTGTCCGACGCGGCCTGAGTCGTATCCGGATTGTCACCTCCGGGCCGTCGGCGCTATTGTCCGGCGGCCCCACCATCGGTGTCCGCATGCGCCTGCTGCAGCACATAGGCGCGGATCGACTCCATGTCCTCGACGCTCAGCACGTCGTCGAAGGCGACCATGCCGTTGCCGGCCAGCGAGCCCTCATGGACGACATCGTACCAGATTTCCGCATCGCCCGTGATCTGCGACCAGCGCAGGTCGGGCAAGACGCCGGAACTGTGCGCGAAGGCCCCGTGGCACACCGCGCAGTTGCGGGCATAGTGGACCAGCCCGTCGGCCAGCATCGTCTCGTCGCCGAACATGTCGGCCTTGGGCGTCATTTCGATGCGGGGCATCTCGACCTCGGGAATGGTCCCGTCCGCGCCCAGCTTGAAGGTCACGACCTTGCCGACCGTGGGGCTGACCACCTCGTCATAGCCGAACCCGGCGGTCAGCGCGTAGGCGGACCCCCAGCCCGTGGTGATGGTGACATATTGCTCCCCATCGATCATGTAGGTGCCGGGCCCGGACGCCGCGCCGGACTTCACGTCCCGCTCCCACAGCTTCTCCCCCGTCGCCGCGTCGAATGCCGCGAAGGTGCCTTCCAGCTGGCCCTGGAAGACGATCCCGCCTGCCGTGGACAGCACGCCGCCATTCCAGGCGTTATTGTGTTCATAGCTCCACCGCGCTTCCTGCGCGACCGGATCCCAGGCGATGAGACGGCCCTTGAGCGTTGGCCGGACCATGGCGCGGATCTCGCGCGTGAATTCCTGCGGCACCCCGGCCGCGAAATCGACGCCCGTGTTCCACTTGCCCTCCTGCGTTTCCGCCAGCGGATCGACCACATAGGCCTGCGGCAGTTCCTGCGCCGGAATGTAGGCCAGACGCAGATCGGGATTGTAGGCCATGGGATGCCAGTTATGCGCCCCCAGGGGACCCGGCGTCTGGAAGTGCGCCGTGCTCTGGTCCCGCGCTTCGGGCAGCACGATGGGTCGGCCCGTTTCGTCGAGGCCCGACGTCCAGTTCTGCGGCACGAACGGCGCGCCGCTGATGAATTCTCCGGTCGCCGCGTCCAGCACGTAGAAGAAGCCGTTCTTGGGCGCCTGCATGGCGACGCGGCGGCTCGCTCGCCCCCCAGAATCAAGAGTTTCGCCCAGCGGCAGGTCGGCGAGGATGATGGTCTGCGTCGCCGTGTAGTCCCACGTGTCGCCCGGCGTGGTCTGGAAATGCCACGCATAGTCTCCCGTATCGGCATCGACTGCGACGATGGAGGACAGGAACAGATTGTCGAGGCCGGAGGGGTCGCGCCGCTCCCAGTTCCACGGGCTGCCGTTTCCGACGCCGAAGATGATGCGGTCACTGACCTCGTCATAGACGATGGAGTCCCAGACCGTGCCGCCGCCGCCATCCGTCTTCCAGTCGCCCGTATCGCCCCAGGTGACGTTGCCGACCTGCTCGAACGCGGCGTCGGACACCTCGCCGTCCGGCTGCTTGTCCGGATTGGGCACGGTGTAGAAGCGCCAGACCTTGTCGCCCGTATCCACGTCGTAGGCGGAGATGTAGCCCCGCACGCCCAGTTCCGCCCCGCCATTGCCGATCAGCACCTTCCCCCCGACCACGCGCGGCGCGCCGGTGATGGTGTAGGGCTTGCTCTGGTCGACGGTGACGACATCCCACAGCAGCTTGCCGGTCATGGCGTCCAGCGCCTGCAAGCGCCCATCGATCACGCCGACGAAGACCTTGCCGTCATAGACGGCCACGCCCCGGTTCACGACGTCGCAGCAGGCCTTGATCCCGACCGCGCGGTCCACGTCCGGCTCATGCACCCACAACTCCTCGCCCGTCGCGGCGTCAAGCGCGTAGACGACCGACCAGGCCGAGGTGACATACATCACCCCGTCCACCACGATGGGCGTGGACTCCACGCCGCGATTTGTGGCGAGGTCGTAGGTCCAGGCCACGCCGAGCTCGGACACGCTTTCGGTGTCGATCTGGGTCAGGGTGGAATGGCGCTGCTCGTCATAGGTGCCACCATAGGACAGCCACTCCTCCCCGGCCGACGCGGTCAGGATGCGCGCATCGTCGACGGCGGCGAAGATCGCGGGCGGCGGGGCCTCGGTCGCGGGTGCATCGCGCGTCGTCCCGCCGCACGCGGCGAGCATCCAGACGCTGGTGGCCAACAGGACGGATTTGCGGATCATGGCACTCTCCCCAGAGGTCCGCGCGCGCCGTTTCCCGGCATCGTCGCGTTATCCAGGAAGTCGTTAGGCGATCCCGCGTCCTGCACAAAGAGGAGACACGGTCGCATCCGCAGTGGGATGAGCGCAGCCTTGCGGGAGGAGGGTTGCGTGGTGGGCGGTGACGGGATCGAACCGCCGACCCTCTCGGTGTAAACGAGATGCTCTGCCAGCTGAGCTAACCGCCCGACGCGACGGCGTGCCTATGGCAAGCTTCACAGAGCTTGGCAATTCCGCCATTCAGGTGGGATGGACCGCCCTGCCACCGATACCGATCTCCACGACGCCGCCATCGCCCTGCCCAGCGTGTTCATGACGGAGCAATGGCAGGGCAGCCACGTCTACAAGGTCGGCGACCCGAACCGGTTCAAGATGTTCGCCATCCTCAACCCCGGCCGCAGCGAGCTGACCGTGAAACTGGCCGATGCGGACGTGGCGGAGCTGTTGATCGAAGCCGGAGTCGCGCGCCGCAACGCCCACCTGCCACGCGGTGGATGGATCACGCTCCTGACGGATCGGCTCGGGCTGGAAGACCTCTCCGAGCGGTTGCGCGACTCCCACGCGGTGACCTCGGCGACCCTGCCCAAAGGGGTCCGGGAAAAGTTCGGAATCGACTGACTTTCGCTCGCTTTTCGCGTTGACGGCCCGGACGGCCTCGCCTAATTGGCCGCTCTCGCTTCTAAGCGGGTGTAGCTCAGTTGGTTAGAGCGCCGGCCTGTCACGCCGGAGGCCGCGGGTTCGAGTCCCGTCACTCGCGCCATTTCCCGATCGGAATGGCTGGCCTTACCCCTCCTCGACAATCGTCCACGGCAAAGACAGGATCGACAGGGTCGTCCTGTTCTGCAGTGCGTTGTGTCGCAGGAAACGATGTCGGTTCGTCGCCGTGAGGTTCCGGTCCGCATCCAGGAGAGCCAGGCAGAAGTCGGGCTTGGGTGGATTGTCGCAGGACTCCAAGCGCTTCGCGATGAAGTTCCCGCCCTTCAGCAAGATCGTTTCAATGGCCTGCCGCCCGAGGCGTTTCGACGTCGCCTTGCATTGCACGTAGACGAGAGCGGCCCCGTCACGGCTGGCGATCAGGTCGATCCCCTGATCGAGCAGTCCCAAGCGCAGACCGCGATAGTCGACATCGAAACCGCGCGCTTCGAAATGCAGACCGACATGGCGCTCATAGGCGGCACCCCACTCTGCGGTCGAAAGCGCGTCCGGTTCGATCCGCTCCACGTCGCCGGTCTGCGGATCGACCAGGAGCAGCGCTTGGGTCCTCGCGCAGAGACGCGGCTCGGTGGCCAGCAGACGCCGCTTGATCGGCTCGGCGACGGCCCCACGCCGATCAGGCCGCACAGTCCGGCCCCCACAAAAAAACGCGCCCCGAGGAGCGCGCTCTTAACTTGTCGTCGGCACCGGTCACGATGCCGATAGCTTAGGCCATCGAGATCGCGTCGACGGCGGTCTTGCCGGAGCGCTGGTTGACGGCGGTGCTGAACTGGACCTTGTCGCCTTCATTGATGCTGTCCAGACCGGAGCGCTGCAGCGCGGTGATGTGGACGAACACGTCGTCGCCGCCACCTTCCGGCGCGATGAAGCCGAAACCCTTGGAGGTGTTGAAGAACTTAACGGTACCCGTTTTCATATCCGACATAATGTAACCTTTCGAAACGTCGGTTCCCGGAGGGCGACAGGCCCGCCGGAGTGCCGCCCGAATGGGCGGCGGAAGTCGACGTCTGGTAGGAAAAGCATTCTGCGCCGAGCTGCGAGCGTAGACACGCGGCTGGAAGGCAGGCCGATATTCTGGCCCTTTTGTCGATAGGCCCAAAGTGGGGGCGTTGGGTCCAAATAGCAAGTGAAGTCTGTGTGACTGTTTTCTACGCCACCACGTCGGCCCAATCGGGGTGTTTGGCGATCGCCGCCTTGTAGAAGGGGCAGAGCGGGACGGTCTTGTAGCCGCGTTCGCGCGCCAGTTCGACCATGCGCTGCGCCAGCTTCGTCGCGATCCCCTGCCCGCGCAAGCTGTCCGGCACGCCGGTATGGTCCACGATGACCAGGGTCGGGCTGGACTTGGAGAAGGTGATTTCCGGCGCCGCGTCGCTGCCCGGCACATGCGCCACGATGCGGCCCTTTGTGTCCGTGTCCTCCACGGTGAAGGTGATGTCGCTCATCGGTCTCTCCTGGTTTCTTCCTCGCATAGCCCATCGGGCCTCACCCGAACAGGTCGCCCTGCCCCGACACGCTTTCGGGCACGCGGAACTGCGACAGGTCGAGCGGCACGCGGTCCTCGCGCGACGTGATGCCGAAGCGCTTCTGCGCCAGATAGTAGCGCTGCGCGATCAGCTTGCGAAACGGCGTCCGGGTCTCGCTGCCTTCGCCGCGCGCCCAGAGCGGGTCGTAATCCTTGCCGCCATTGATGACGCGAATGTGATTCATGATCCGCCGCGCGCGGGTCGGCGCGAACGCCTCCAGCCATTCCTGGAAGATCGGGCTGACTTCCTGGGGCAGCCTGAGCACCGTGTAGGCGCTGTAGCTCGCGCCGAGGTCCGCCGCCCGCGCCATGATGCTCTCCATCTCGCTATCGTTCAGCCCCGGGATCATCGGCCCTAGCATGATGCCGGTCGGGATGCCCGCCTCGGCCAGCCGGCCCAGCGCCTCGAAGCGGCGTTCCGGCGTAGGCGCGCGCGGCTCCATCGCTCGCGCCAGCGCGCGGTCCTGCGTGGTGATCGACACCATCGCTCGCGCCACGCCGCGTTCGGCCATCGGGGCGAGCAGGTCGATGTCGCGCATGATGAGATTGGACTTGGTCAGGATCGACACTGGATGGCGGAACTCGGCCAGCACTTCGAGGATGCCGCGCATGATCCGCCGGTCGCGCTCCTCCGGCTGGTAGGCATCCGTGTTGGTGCCGATCATGATCGGGATAGGCTTGTAGCGCGGCGCGGACAGCTCCCGCGCCAGCATCGCGGCCGCTTCCGGCTTGGCGAATAGCTGCGTCTCGAAGTCCAGCCCCGGCGACAGGCCGTGATAGGCGTGGGTCGGCCGGGCGAAGCAGTAGATGCAGCCATGTTCGCAGCCCCGGTAGGGATTGATCGACCGGGTGAAGCCCACATAGGGGCTGGTTACCTTGTTGATGATGGTCCGGGGCCGCTCGACTGTCACGGTCGTCCGCCGCGCGCGCCGGTCCTCGTCCGGCAGCGCGTCCCAGTCCTCGTCCGATTGCTCGCGGGTCAGCGGCTCGTAACGCCCCGTCGCATTGCTCCGAGCCCCCCGCCCCTTTTCGCGCAGCCGCAGCTCCCGCTTGGGTTGGCGGTAGGACAGGATGTGGTGACGGGCCATGGGACGCTTTCGGCAAGTCCGCGTCCGAATGGCCCAAACGACGCGGGAGGTTGGGATGGAGTCTGTGTAGGATTTTATTCCTTCACCTTCAAGCGAGAGGGCGGCGAAGCTGTGGACAAGTCGGGTTCGCCCTGCCTCGATTGACTCCGTCCTCGGCATTCATTGCCGAGGTCTGTCCGCCTCCGTCCTCACAAGCCGCGTCCTGTGAGCCAGCCCTCGACGAGGCCCCGGCAACAGGTGCCGGGGACGGCTGGAATGGGTTCGATCGCCGAACCCGTCACCCATCGCTCTCCACCGGAGTCAGCACCATCGCCATGTAGGGCTGCCACACCTCGCCGCCATCGACGCTGGCGTCCACGCGGTAGTCGATGACCGGATCGGTCAGGTCCCACACCAGGCGGAAATGCACCTTCATGTCGCCCGCCATGTAATAGGTGTCCGTGCGCAGGTTATCGACGCGCAACACGCCGTCCTCGACCGTGCCTTCATAGATGTCGAGCAGGCCGCTGGAATTGTCCAACACGGCGATGCGGTAGAGGTCGCGGTACTGGTCGTAGCCCAGGGTCAGCTCGGTCCGCACCGGATAGCCGTTCCCCGGATCCGCCACCGTTTCCAGTTTCAGCGCGGTCCGGCCCAGCACCGGGCCGCCGGTCGCCCGCGTCTCCACCAGGGTCGAGACCGATCCGTCCGGATTGTTCTGCGTGCCCGACAGGGTGAAGTCGCCCATCAGCGGGGCGAGCTTCGCCATCGCCGCCGTGTGCGGGTGGACCGCTGCCGCGGCCGTCTCGGGCTCGGCGGCAAGCGTCGCGGCAGGCCAGGCGGACAGCCCGATCAGGCAGGCGGCGGAGAGCAGCAGTCGTGACATGTGAAACCCCTTTCGTGTCGGTGACGCCGCCCAGGCTAGCGCCTGAGCCGCGCTTTGCAACCGGATATATCGATTTTCGATAATGTGGGGCGGGTCGAGGGGTGTCGGGTCGCAAGCGCGCAGGTCTTCAGGTGCGACCGGAGCGCGGCGTCCGGCAAGTGTGGCTTCTCGTGCCGGGGCGGCACGGGGCGCGGGTGTCCCTTCCGCGATGGAAGGAAACAGAATTACCATTTTTCACGTCGGGGACACCCGCGCGCGAAAGCTCCAGCCCGGTCCGGAAGGTCCCGGTCGTTGCCGCCTGTCCGGATGGGTCCCACGGTCTCGGGCGAATGGGGGCGAACGTCCCCACCGCCGTCCAAGGCGCGCGCGGGCCACCCGGAGCGCACGGCTCCGACCGGGTCCACCGGACCGAAAGGGCCTGCACCGGGGGCATAGTCCCGATGCGAAACCACCGCCCCGGGAAAGACCGGCCGTCTTCGGCGGACGCGTCACCATCTGCCGCCTCCGGCTCTGCCGACCGTCTCCGGCCGAAGCGGGACGTGTCCCCGCAGCCTTCCCGAAGCCCTTCGCTCCGGCCCGCTGCAACCGGGTCTATGCACCTCCCCGTGCCTGCAGCGAACGGGAGTGAAAATAGGGGCAATCGGGGGAAGTGGGGATCATTTTTCCGGAATTTCTCGCAGTCGACCGGGAAAACAAGGGTTTGGCGGGGGCGCGGAGCGCGCATGAGCGGGGATGATGACCAAAAGGGCCGCTCCCATGCCCTTCCTCGTCCCCGGCACCCGTTGCCGGGGTCTGCTCGCAAGCGTCTCCACAAAACGAGGGCGAGCCGCACGGTCCGTATCGTGGAGCCAGCCAAGGCCAGACCCCGGTAATGAATGCCGGGGACGGCGCATGGGTTGACGGTCCGGGCTCGCTTACCTTTTCATATCAAAGCCACCGCCCACCCGCTCATGACGGCCATGCAACCAGCCCAACCCAGCTATGGCCAACGCCGTCTCTGCGCACGACGCTTGTCCGCCTCGCGCGGCATCCGCAAGGGCGCACTCCCCGGCTGGCGCGACTGGCTCGCCACGCTGAAGCCCGGCCAGGCCCGCGAAGGTCTCTTCGACATAAAGGTCCACCAGCAAGGCCGCCTCACTACCGTCTGGGTCCCGTTCAGGATCGCGGTGGACGGAGAGCTAAGCGGCTGCGGCGTGAATGCGTTCACAATGGTGGATATAGGGGAGCCAAACGCGCCGGAATGGCGGATCGTGACAGGAATGGATGTTCAGTCGGAGGGGTGTGAGGGGTTTCGCGAAAGCTATAAAGCATCCAACTCAATCTCACGAAAATACATTCAGGCATCCAGCTATAAAGCGAACTTAAGAACTAAAGGTCAGATTCTGCAACCGTTATCCGCCTTGCCTCTCCAAGGCTCGCCTGAAAATCAGTTCTCCATAGTTCAGCACATTCGTTTAAAATCGAGACAAGCCTATCTCTTTGCTTAGGATTTGATGTAGCTAATGTCTTCGCTATTGGATTAACGTCTGAAGTCATTAGAAGATGAAACAGACCAAGCAATATCTCAGTCCTGCTTTTTTTAGAAAGTCCACGCTCCATTCTTATCTGCATATAGGACAGAAACTCCCACCAAATTAGCTCGGTGTGAGGTGTTATATCTCTTGAGAAATTTGATATCCATTCATCCATAGTCATAGAGATATATGGCTCAATGATTGCCCTAATCAGTCGAACACGGCCTATAAATTGAGCAGAAAACTCGGCATGTTTCACAGGCCCAGGCTTTATCTTGTCTAACTCAAAGAGTTTTGTTGGCAATTCGTCGGACTCGAGAATATCTCCTATCTTCTCTTGAAGCATAGATTGCACAATCGTATTTGGAGATACTCTTTGAGCAATAGACGATGCGACCTTACTGGGATCATCAGCACGCAAAGCAAAGCGATCAGCTAGAAGTGGAGCAAACTCTAAAATTTCTGATTGATCAATATCGAGCCAGACCGGCAATATAGAAAGTAACTTTCCAGACGCTTCTAAAGCTTGGAGAGCAGCGAGTTCACTTTGCGTCCAATAACGTTCAAAAAATGACTTAGACAATACAAGAACATCAAAGTCAGCTAACGCCAAACCTTTATTTAAGCTCTGGCTTAAGCTGTCACCTATTTGAAGTTCAAATTCATCAAACCAAACTTTGATTCCCAATTTCTGCAAAGCTTTTGCCAAAGGCCGAGCAAAACTTTTATCGGCATGAGCGTGTGATATGAATACGCTGGCAACTGAATTGCTCCAAGCGCTACGGATAGTTTTTAACGTTGGCGGATCAATTGGCATATCGAATATGAAGGCAATCCAGCCTAGTCCGTAGCTTCCACATACAACTTTCCGCCTTCTTCTCGAAACTTAGCACTCATCTTGCCCATTCCCGAGATTGCCTCCTCCGCGACATTACTATCCTCTAACCCAAGCGCCTTCCGCTCATTCTCCCCAAGCCCTGCCGCATATTCCCGCACTTCCCGCGTGATCTCCATGCTGCAGAATTTTGGCCCGCACATGGAGCAGAAGTGGGCGGTCTTGTGGGCTTCCTTCGGCAAGGTCTGGTCGTGGAAGTCTCTCGCCGTTTCCGGGTCGAGGGACAGGTTGAACTGGTCTTCCCAGCGGAACTCGAACCTTGCCCGTGACAGCGCGTCGTCGCGGATTTGCGCGGCCGGGTGGCCCTTGGCGAGGTCGGCGGCGTGGGCGGCGAGCTTGTAGGTAATGACGCCGACTTTGACGTCATCGCGGTCGGGCAGGCCGAGATGCTCCTTGGGCGTGACGTAACAGAGCATCGACGTGCCGAACCAGCCGATCATGGCCGCGCCGATGCCGGACGTGATGTGGTCGTAGCCTGGCGCGATGTCGGTCGTGAGCGGGCCGAGCGTGTAGAAGGGCGCTTCGCCGCATTCGTGCAGCTGCTTGTCCATGTTCACCTTGATCTTGTGCATGGGCACGTGGCCCGGCCCTTCGATCATGACCTGGCAGCCCTTGGCCCAAGCGATCTGCGTCAGCTCGCCCAGCGTTTCCAGCTCCGCGAACTGCGCGCGGTCATTGGCGTCGGCGATGGCGCCGGGGCGCAGCCCGTCGCCGAGGCTGAACGACACGTCATAGGCGCGCATCAGGTCGCAGATTTCCTCGAAATGGGTGTAGAGGAAGCTCTCCTCGTGATGGGCGAGCATCCATTTTGCCATGATCGAGCCGCCCCGGCTGACGATGCCGCAGACGCGGTCCGCCGTCAGGTGGATGTAGCGCAGGCGCACGCCCGCATGGATGGTGAAATAGTCCACCCCCTGCTCGCACTGCTCGATCAGCGTGTCGCGATAGACCTCCCAGGTCAGGTCCTCGGCCACGCCGTTCACCTTTTCCAGCGCCTGGGAGATCGGGACCGTGCCGCGCGGCCCGGGGCGGTTGCGCAGGATCCATTCGCGCGTGTTGTGAATGTTGCGGCCCGTCGACAGGTCCATGACGTTGTCCGCGCCCCAGCGCGTCGCCCAGACCATCTTCTCCACCTCTTCCTCGACGGAGGACGCCACG
>JBATXP010000342.1:0-1588 GCA_049673465.1 Litorimonas sp. | reverse complement strand
GGGCACGAAGGCGATCATCAGGCTTTCGAGCACGAAGGCCAGCGTCAGCCATTTGGCGAGGAACAGCGTCGTGCTCGCGGCATTTCGGTCGAACTTCGTGCGGCGGTCCTCGTCGCGCCAGAACGCCCAGACTGGCGGCTTGGGATTGCGCACGCTGGATGCGCCGCAGCCGCCGTTGCCGACCCCCTCGCGCAAGGGCTCCGCGAAGGCGCCCGCGCGGGTGAGCGCGAGCGTGATATAGCCGCCCGCCACGCCCAGGCCGATGGCCGCGAGCGTCTTGGCGACCGCGAACTCCATTCCCAGCACGCCGACCGTCAGGGCGAACATCGACGGATCGATCACCGGTGAGGCCAGCCAGAACGCCATGACGGCCGAAAGCGGAACACCCATCGCCAGGAGCGCAGCGATCAGCGGAATCACCCCGCAGGAGCAGAAGGGCGACAGCCCCCCGAAGGCCGCGGCGACGAGGATCATCACCACCGGCGCGCCGGTGAAGGCCCGTGCGATCAACCCATCCGCCCCGGTCGCGCCCGCGTAAGCCGCCACGCCGATGGACAGGAGCAGATAGGGTGCCGTCTCCAGCAAGGCTCGCGCGGTGAAGCCGAGGCTGTCCATGCCCTGCGCGGGATCGAGGAGCGTCACGATCGCGAGAATGGCAGCGGTCGCGAACCAGACGCGATGGTCGGACCAGAGGCGACGGCCGAAGGCCGCGCCGCGTCCGAGGGGAGGATGGGCGATATCGCTCATGATGTCATGTCCAGTTTTATAGTCGTATTCATGCAAAGGAAGGTCCGACGATCCATCACGCCGCATCCTCCCGGACGAGTGCGACGCCCTGGCAGCATTCGGAGGTGAGGAAGGCGAGGGCCGCGTTCATGGCCGCGAAATCGGCGCGGTTGACGACCTCGCGCCCCCGCCGCTCCTGCGTCACCAGTCCGGCGGTGACCAGCGTGCGCAGGTGATGCGCCAGCGTCGAGAGCGGCAGCTTCGTATGGCCCGCGATGTCGCCCACAATCAGGCCGTCCTCGCCCGCCCGCACCAAGAGGCGGTAGACGTCGAGGCGGGCCTCATGGCCGAGGGCGGCAAGCGCACGGGCTGTCGTAATGCTATTCATGTCTCCTACGTAACCACAAAATTAGTTACGTGCAACTAAGTTCGGACGGGTGCGCCTTGTGGAACGACACATGAGCAAGCTGAAGATGGGCAATGCTCTGGTTTTCGACTAGACGGGGCAAGGGAGAACTTGGTCGATCCGGGATGGATACCGGATACAAGGGCCGCCATCCGTGCTATGCTGGGAACCAGCGAACGATCTCCCGTGTAGGAACGCGCTCAAGACGGATGACACGATGATACCGAGGATCGATGCGGTTGCCCTGGCGCGGGGCGAGGGCGAGGCGATGGCCGCGCTGCGACGCGGCGCTCTGGAGACCGGGTTCCTCACGCTGCATGGCACGACGATCGGTGCGGCGGAGGTCCGCGCCCTGATCGAAGGCTATCGGACGTTCTTCCACATGCCCGAGGCCGACAAACGGGCCGTCGATATGGCGCGCACCGGGTCCAACCGCGGCTGGGGCGCGCCGGGGGC
>JBATXP010000341.1:0-1834 GCA_049673465.1 Litorimonas sp. | reverse complement strand
GGCGCGCGCAGACCGGATCGGCGACGGAGACGTGGGCCACGCAGCCGGGGCCGAAGAAGCTCTGTTCGCGCGCGAACGTCCGATCGATGAACTGATCGACGGCCACGAAGTCGCCGGGCGCGTAGGCGGAGCGGAGCGACCCCACGGCGGAGATGGACAGCACGTCCGTGCAGCCGCTGCGCTTCAGCGCGTCGATATTGGCGCGGTAGTTGACCGAGGACGGGGTGAGGACGTGGCCGCGCCCGTGCCGGGGCAGGAAACGCAGGCGCACGCCCTGGTACTCGGCGAACAGGATGTCGTCGGATGGCGGCCCCCACGGCGTATCGACCGAGATCCATTGCCGGTTTTCCAGCCCGTCGATTTCGTAGAGGCCGGAGCCGCCGAGAATGCCCAAGGTCCAGTCGGGGGTCCAGTCGGGATCCGCGCCCCCCGCAGACTTATCCTCCACCTCAGTGATGCCCACCCGGCACCGCGTCGGGGTCGAGGCGGAAGACCCGGTCGCAATATTTGCAGATGACATAGTCGTCCTCGCCCATGTCGAGCCAGGTCACCGGATGGCCCAGCGCGCCGCCCCCGCCGTCGCACTTGACGTATTTCTGTCCGACGACGACCACGTCCTTCTCGTCCGCTTCGAGGACGGGACGCGGCGAGGCGGGCTTGTTCTTCGGGGCAACCATCGGTGAGGCGATCCTTGTCGTTGTGTGGCGGTGCGTCTAAGCGCCCGGACCATGGCAAACAAGACGGAAGATGACGGCACCCCAGGCGGCACCCCAGGCGGCACGCCCGCGATCGAACTGATCGGTCTGTCCAAGACCTACGCCGCCACCAAGAAGGCCCCGGCCAAGACGGCCCTGCACGGGATCGACCTGGTGGTGCCCAGAGGTTCCATCTTCGGCCTGCTGGGTCCCAACGGGGCGGGCAAGTCCACGGCGATCAACATCCTGTCGGGCCTGGTCAACAAGAGCGCGGGCACGGCCCGCATCATGGGCTATGACATCGAGACCCGGACGCGGGCGGCGCGCGCCTCCATCGGCATCGTGCCGCAGGAGATCGCCATGGACGTGTTCTTCACCCCCTATCAGGCGCTGGAGCTGCAGGCGGGCTATTACGGCGTACCCAAGGCGGAGCGGCGCAGCGAGGAGATCCTCGACGCGCTCGGCCTGCTCGACAAGCGCGACGCCTATGTGCGGCAGCTCTCGGGCGGCATGAAGCGCAGGCTGCTGATCGCCAAGGCGCTGGTCCACAACCCGCCCGTGCTGATCCTGGACGAACCCACGGCGGGCGTGGATATCGAACTGCGCCGCCAGCTCTGGGACTATGTGCAGGAGCTGCACCGGCGCGGCACCACCGTGATCCTGACCACGCACTATCTGGAAGAGGCGGAGGAGCTGTGCGACCGCATCGCCATCATCCACCAGGGCCGCATCGTCGCGAATGAGAGCAAGGACTCGCTGCTGTCGCGCATGGACAAGCGCATCCTCGTCATCACCCCGGCGGAAGACCTCGCCGCGCTGCCGGACGCCCTGTCCGACCTCGACGCCAGCCTGGAGGGCGGCAATCTCGTCATCGCCTACCAGAAGGGGACGGATTCGGTGACGGGCCTGCTCAACCGGGTCAAGGAGGCGGGGCTGACCATCGACGATCTGCGCACCGATCAGCCCGACCTGGAAGACGTGTTCCTCCAGCTGACATATGGGAGCGACGATGTCGCGGCCTGACTACCGCATCGGTCTGCTGGGCGCGTCGCGGATCGCGCCCAAGGCGATCATCCGGCCCGCCCTGCGGCGCGAGGACTGCACGATCGCCGCCATCGCCTGCCGGGACGGGGCGCGCG
>JBATXP010000340.1:0-8205 GCA_049673465.1 Litorimonas sp. | reverse complement strand
CGATGCGGGCGTGCGGCAGGGCGACGCCATTGCCCACGCCCGTGGAGCCGAGACGTTCGCGCTCGGTGGCGGCGGCGACCACGTCGCGGCAATCCACGCCGGTCTCCGCCAGGCCATGCGCGTCCATCAGACGGCGCGTCATGTCCTGGAACAGTTGCTTGGTGCTGGAGGCACCGAGATCGCAGATCATCGTATCGGCGCGGAACAGGGCGCGATCGGGCATAACAGGGCTCAAGGGTTCGGTCGGGACGAAAGCCGACCGTGGACGTTCGGTTCGGTTCTCGCGTCTGCCGGAGCGTCGGCTCGGCTCAAGACGGGAACGGCGCGCCCCTAACGGCTCGGCATGGCGAAAACAAGGGCAGGCCGCAGAGGTATAAACTGGATTAAATCAGGTCTCGGCGTCGCTCTTGCCATCGCCTTTGGGATCGATCCAGCCGATATGGCCGTCCGCGCGCTTGTAGACCACGTTCAGTCCGCCGTGACGCGAATTGTGGAACACGACGACTCCGCTGTCGGCCAGGCCGACTTCCAGCGCGGCCATGCCGGGCGTCAGGGTGCGGACGCGGCCCGTGCGTTCGGCGATGACCATGGGTTCGTCGCGGATCGGCGTTTCGTCGGTCTCGTCCTCTTCGGCCACATCGGTGGCGGGGTTGGACAGGACGAACATGGCCGCCTCCTTGGCCTTGGCCTTCTGGCTATGGTCCTTGAGGCGGCGCTTGTAGCGGCGCAGGCGCTTTTCCACGTGCTCCAGCGCCTCGTCGGAGGCCGGGTAGGCCTCGCCCGCGCGGCCCTCGCCCTCGAACGTCGCCCCGCTGGGCAGGTGGACGGAGATGACGGTCTTGAAGCCGGAGCCGTCCCGCGTGACCGACACCTGGGCATCGCCTTCGCGGTGGATGTATTTGTCCATCATTTCCTCGAGCCGGTCCGTTACGCGCTCTTCCAGAGCCTTGGAGACGTCGATATTCTTGGAAACGATCTGGACTTGCATGCGCGGCCTTTCGGGAGAGATTGCGGACGACCCCTCTCCTAGCACGCCAAACGCGCTTGGCGAGCGTTTTCGATGCGCTTACCGGCGCGGGTCCTTGCGACCTTTCGCGCCGTCATACGTAGACAGGACATGACCTCGACCTCCGCGACCCCCTCCGACATCCTGCGCCAGAGCGCCAACCTCGTGCTGGCACCCGGCATGTGGATCCTCTCCTCCATCGGGTTCGTCAGCGACTCCGCGCGCACGGCCGGGGAGTTCTCCGACATGAGTGACAACCTGCTCGTCCCGCTCGGCCCGGCCTTTTCGATCTGGCTGCCGATCTTCGTGCTCTGCATCGCTTACGGCGTGCTGCAGGCCCTGCCCCGGAACCGCACGCGCGACGTGTTCCGCGCGACGGGATGGTGGAGCGCGCTCGGCTTCGCCCTGATCTGCGGCTGGGCGCTGATCACGGCCTACGCCCCGGCGTCGTTCGTGCAATGGGGGACCGCGCTGATCTTCGTGCCGGCGGTGGCGGCGTTGATCAAAGCGATGGCGAAGTTCACCCGCCGCATCAACGAGGTCACGGCGATCGAGCGCGTTTTCAGCTGGGTTCCGCTGAGCCTGATCGCGGGATGGTGCAGCCTGGCCGTGTTCCTGAACTGGACGCCGATCGCCTATGAGGCCTTCGCAGACGGCGCGGCCAGCGTCGTGAGCAGCCTGCTGATCCTCGCCGCCGCGCTGGGCCTGATCATCTGGGTGTGCCGGGCCACGCAGTGCAACAAGGTCTATGTCTTCCCCGCCGTCTGGGGGCTGGCATGGCTGGCCGCGCGCCATCTTCTCGCCGGGCCGGAAATGCCGCTGATCGGCTGGGTGGCGGTCGGCGGCATCCTCCTCCTGATCGGCTCCGCCCTCGCCCGACCGCGCGTGCCCATTGCGGGCTACGACCGCACGCCTGGCTAGGCGGCGTCGCCGTCTACTGCATCGAAGCGCGGTTCCGTAGACCCGAACCACGCCTCCGTCTGGCGGCCCGATTTATAACATCGGTTTATGCCAGCTAGATTGGCATTGACTCCCACGCACAACTCGAGAAAAGAAATCTTGATGAGTGTTAACGGCGGCAGGCTGGCCACCGTTTGTCGCGTGGGGGTATATCATGAAAAACGTTTATGTCGGCGTGCTGGATTCCGTTCTGGCGTTGGAGGAATACGGACTCGACACATCGGCCTATGAGTGGCTGAGTCTGGACGATGAGGCGAACGAGACGGAGTTCGACCTATGGACCTCCACTCCGTTCGATCTCCCCTTCCCGGTCCTGGGAGCCAACAATGTCGTGACGGGAACGTCGGGCAACGACACGCTGAGCGGTACAGCAGGCGACGACACGATCAACGCTCTGGGCGGCGACGACCTGATCCTGCACAGCGGCGGGAACGACATTGTGGATGGCGGTAGCGGCTTCGACACGTATCGCTATTTCTCAGACGTGTTTCCCAGCGTCGGCTGGTCCAGCGACGCCGACGGGACGATGCGCTCGCTGATTTATGCGGATGCAAGGCTCGAAAACGTGGAGCGGGTGGAACACATCAACGTCGAAGGAGAGCTGCAAAGCCTCTACCTGATCGCGCAATCGCCTGGCACGCTGGACACGAGTTCCGAGACGTTCGCGACCTTTGGCAACTCCCGTTTGTTCGGCAGCAGCGGCAATGACGTGTTGATCGGAACGGGCTTTTCCGCCGTGTTCCAGGACGGCGGAGGAAACGACACGGTCATCGGGAACGCGCAATTCAATACTTTCACCGCAGGTGCCGGGGCGGACAGCTACACGTCCAATGGCAATGTCGGCCGGGTGAATTACTTCCAATCCAACGCCGCCCTATTCGTCGACATGTCGACGGGGACGATCTCCGGCGGGTACGCCGACGGCGACACTTATACGGGTATCACCGACGTCCTGGGAACCCAAGGCTTCGCGGACACGATCACCGGTGACTCCAACAACAATGAACTGTGGGGATTTGGAGGCAACGACACTCTGAATGGAGGCGACGGCTTCGACACGCTGAGAGGAGGCGACGGTTCGGATACGTTGACGGGGGGCGCGGGCAACGACCGCTTCGTGATCGACGGCCGGAACCAAGACGACTTTTCGGACACGATCACGGATTTCGACTTCGGAGATCGAATCGAGCTGGGGAGCCTCACCAACATCGATACGGGGGACGCACTTACCGAGATATTCATCGGCACGAGCGCCTTCACCGGTGTGGCGGGCGAGTTGCGCTACCGATTCGAGAACGACACGACGGTGCTGGAAATCGACCGGAACGGCGACGGCGTCGCGGACGGGAGCCTGGTCCTCGCCAATGGCGAGTTCAACCTGATCCTGGACAATGGCGATCTGATCGCCTCGAACGACATCTTCGGAACGAGCGGAGACGATATCATACAGGGCACGCCCGGTAGCGAGTCCATCTTCGCTTTGGAAGGAGACGACCTGATCTTGTTCAGCGGCGGAAACGACATCGTCGACGGCGGCGATGGGTACGACACGTTCCGGCTCGTGTCGGATACCTTCGTCGGTGCCTCCTGGTCGAGCGATGCCGACGGGACCTTGCTGAATCTGACGGTCAACGGGACGACCCTCGTGGCCGTGGAACGGGCGGAGCGCATCGACTCCTCGGGTCAGATCGCGGAAATGGCGCTCATGGCGCAGGGGCCGGAAACTCTGGACACGACCGGAGAAGCGCTATCCAACACCTCCTCCGTCTCCCTGTTCGGTAGTTCTGGCAACGACACGCTGATCGGGACGGGTTTTGTCGGAAGGTTCTTCGATGGAGCCGGCGACGACGTCGTCATAGGCAATGCGACCTTCAACAATTTCGACGCGGGCAGCGGCGCGGACGACTATACCGGCAACGGCATCAGCGACTGGTTGCACTATTTCGTGTCCAACGATGCCGTCACGGTCGACCTTTCGACCGGTTTCGCGTCCGGAGGGTTCGCCACGGGCGACACATTCAGCGGCATCGAAAACCTGACCGGGTCCAATATTGGAAACGACACGCTGACGGGTGACGAATTCGACAACCAGATTTGGGGATATGGCGGGGCGGACACGCTCGACGGCAAAGGCGGGAACGATCTGCTTCGCGGTGGGGCGGGCTCCGACTTTCTGACTGGCGGCGCGGGCGAGGATATCTTCGTCATAGACGGGCAGGTCAGCGGCGATTTCGCGGACACGATCACCGATCTGGAGGTCATCGACCGCATCGAGATGGGCGCCATCCTCAACCCCGATACGGGATCCTCCATCGGAACCAGCTTTATCGGGACGTCCGCCTTCACCGGAGTCAGCGGCCAGGTCCGCTACGAATTCCAGTCCGGCACGACTCTCCTGCAGATCGATCGGAATGGCGACGGCATTGCAGACGATGCGCTGACCATCGCCAATGGCGAGTTCGACCTCGTCTTCAATAGCGGCTTCATCCACATCCGATCCGTCATCAACGGGTCGACCGGGAACGACACCATCATCGGGACGATCAATGGCGACATCATCAACGCCCTGGACGGAGACGACCTGATCCTGGACAGCGGGAGCACGGATTTCGTCGATGGCGGGAATGGATTCGACACGTTCCGAATCACGAACGATGCCTTCCTCAGTTGGAGCTGGAACCTCGACGCGACCGGAACCCTGAACTACCTCTACATCTCTGATACGGAGCTCGAGAACGTGGAGCGTGTCGAGCGCTTTACGACGTCCGGCAGCTTACAGGAACTCTGGTTGATCACCGATGTAGCCGGCACGCTGGACACGTCGGCCGAGACCTTGGATCCGGCCGCGCATGTCACCCTTTTCGGCAGCGACGCTTCCGACACGCTGATCAGCACGGGCGCGTTCTCCCGGATCTTCGACGGCGATGGGGACGATACGGTGGTCGGCAACGCATCTTCCAACGAGTTCGAAGCGGGCGCGGGCGCGGACAACTACACCGGGAACGGATCGTTCAACCAGCTGAGATACTTCTCGTCCAACGCTGCCCTTACCATCGACCTGTCCGCCGGGACGGCGTCAGGCGGCTATGCGGATGGAGATACATTCACGGGCATCAATAGCGTCATCGGAACGAACAATTTCGGAGATACGATCACGGGCGATGCGACGAACAACACCTTGTGGGGTCATGGCGGCGACGATGTGATCAATGGCGGAGACGGGGACGATTACCTGTCCGGGGGCGTTGGCCAGGATGTGCTCACGGGCGGCGCAGGTGCGGATACGTTCCGCGCCCGAGCGGTCCAGGACGGGGAGTTCGATGCTACGGTCACGGACTTCGAACAAGGCGACAATATAGAACTCGGCCGTGTCGTAAATTACGACACCGGCGCTTTACTCGACGCAACCTTTATCGGCACTGCAGGCTTCAGCGGCAATGCGGGAGAGGTCCGTTACCGCTTCGATAACGGCACGACCGTCTTGGAGGTCGACCGGAACGGAGACAGCATCGCCGATGGGCAGTTCGTCATCGCAAACGGCGAGTTCGAGCTGTTCTTCCAGGATGGATTCCTCCAGATGCCTTCCGTCATCACGGGCACGTCCGGAGACGATGTCATCAACGGCACGTCCGGCAATGATATCATCGACGCACTCGGAGGCGACGATCTTATCTTCCACAGCGAAGGAGAGGACACTGTCGATGGAGGCGATGGGTTCGATACGTTCCGCTTCATCTCCGACGATTTCTCCAGGCTGGGCTGGGGAAGCGACGTCGACGGAACGTTGCAGAACCTCGGGTTCCAAGGCACTCAACTCAGCAACGTGGAGCGGGCGGAGCACCTCAACACCGCCGGAGAGATCAGATCCCTCGTACTGATCGCTCAGTCGCCCGGCACGCTCGACACGACCGGGGAAGCCTTCGCCGAGTTCGGCACGTCTCGCTTGTTCGGTAGCAACGGCAACGACACCTTGATCGGAACGGGCTCCTACGCCTCTTTTCAGGACGGCGGCGGAGACGATGCGGTCACCGGAAATGCGGACCGCAACGACTTCATCGCTGGAGCCGGGGCGGACAGCTATACGGGCAACGGAACGAACGACACGCTCGCCTACTACCTTTCCAATGCGGGCGTGACGGTCAACCTTGGCACCAACACGGCGGCAAACGGCTTTGCAGCCGGTGACACGTTCACCGGTGTGGAAAACCTCGAAGGATCGGCCTTTGACGACGTTCTGACGGGCGATGACCTGAGCAATAGACTCTATGGCGGCCGGGGCGACGACACGGTCGATGGAGGTGGCGGCGACGACTATATCGTCGGTGGCACCGGCACGGATATTCTCACGGGCGGCGCGGGCGCCGACACCTTCTATGCCGGAGCTTTTCTCGACGGGGAATTCAGTGCGACGGTGACGGATTTCGAACGCGGCGACCGGATCGAGATCGGTAGCGTCAGAAACCCCGATACGGGCGATTTCGCCAATGCGAGCTTCATCGGCACGGACGTCTTCAACGGCATAGCGGGCGAAATCCGTTACCGCTTCGACAATGGCACGACGGTCCTCGAGATCGACCGGAACGGGGACGGCGTCGCGAATGAGCAATTCGTGATCGCGAATGGCGAGTTCGACCTGATCTTCTTCGACGGTGGCAACCTCAACTCCTTCCTAGAAATCACCCCCGTCATCAACGGATCTTCGGGTGACGACGTCATCAACGGCACGGCTTTCGACGACGTCATCTATGCCTTCGATGGCGACGACCTGATCATCGATAGCGAGGGTGACGACTTCATCGACGGTGGTTTGGGCGACGATACCTTCCGGGTCCTGTCCGACGAGTTCCAGTCTTGGTGGTGGACCTCCGATGCCGAGGGAACGCTGACGAGCTTCAGGTTCGCGGACGCCGATCTGTTTGACGTGGAGCGGGTCGAAACGCTTAACAGCGCGAACGAACTGATCGACCTCGTCCTGATCGCCCAAGGTACGGAGACGCTGGACACGACATCGGAAACGAATCTCGCGGCCAATGCCTTCGTGGGGCTTTTGGGCAGTGCCGGGAACGACACGCTGATCGCTTCGGGCAACTTCGCCTTCATCCTGGACGGGGCTGGAGACGACGTCGTCATCAGCACAGCCGAATCCACCTTCTTCCGCTCCGGCCTGGGGGCGGACAGCTACACGGCCGGTTCTGGTGTCGACACGATCAGTTACTTCTTCTCGAACGCCGGGGTTTACATCGATCTGACGACGGGTTCCGGATTTGGCGGATTTGCCGAGGGCGACACGCTTTCCGGCATCGAGCGTCTCAATGGTAGCCGCGACTTCGCGGACACGCTCATCGGCGACGACGCCGACAACAGGCTGCTCGGTTACGGCGGAGACGACTATCTGGATGGGGGCGCTGGCGACGACATCATCGGAGGCGGAGAGGGCTTCGACACGATGATCGGCGGCGACGGTGCGGACAGATTCGAGGTCGGAGCCTTTGACGACACGGAGTTCGACGGGGTCATTGTCGACTTCGAACGGGCCGACGTCATCGAGCTACGCAGCATTCGCAATTTCGACACGGACCTCATAGTCTCCGCAGCCTTTATCGGCGAGGCCGCCTTCAATGGCGTCGCCGGCGAAATACGCTACCAGTTCGAGGATGGGTTCACCGTGTTGGAAATCGACCGGAACGGCGACCAATCCGCCGATGGCCGACTGTTCATACAAAGCGGCCAGTTCCACCTCGACTTTGCCGATGACGAAATCCGGATCGTCTATCCGGTTCTGGAAGGCTCGCCGGGCGACGACACGCTTCGCGGGTCGGATGGCGGCGAGATCATCGACGGCCTTTCCGGAAATGATACGATCTACGGCAATCACGGACACGACATCTTGGCCGGCGGCGAAGGTGACGACTTCATCGACGGCGGACTGGGCGACGATACGGTGGCGGGCGACGACGGCGACGATACCGTTTATGGCCGTTCGGGGAACGACGAACTGAATGGCGGTTCGGGTGACGACCAGCTGTTTGGCAATAACGGCAATGACACGCTCTTAGGCGGTTCGGGCGCCGACGTTCTGATTGGCGGTTCGGGTGACGATTCGTTGGATGGGGGCATTGGCGACGACGTGCTCAACGGCCAGGACGGCGACGACGTTCTGAACGGCGGGTCGGGCCATGACAGCCTGACGGGGGGCACTGGCAACGACACCCTGCTGGGCGAGAGCGGCAACGACGTGC
>JBATXP010000339.1:0-7914 GCA_049673465.1 Litorimonas sp. | reverse complement strand
GCGCTGCCCCTTGATGCCCAGCGCGCCGAGGGCCGCGTCGTAGAAGGCGATGGATGTGTCGGGGTCGTTGGCCCCGACCATGACGTGCGTGAACATAAGTGCTCTCCTCGTAAGGTGGAGCTACCCTGTCGCAGCCTTGGCGGACTTTCGCAACTCGCTGGCGCGCCGCTTTTCGGACTCGGATTTGAGCTGCCCGCAAGCCGCCATGATGTCTTCGCCGCGCGTCTTGCGGATCGGGGCGGCCAGGCCCGCCTTCTTGAGGCGGCGGGCGAAATCCTCGATCACGTCCATGTCGGAGCACTCATACGGGCTGTCCGGCCACGGGTTGAACGGGATCAGGTTCACCTTGGCGGGAATGCCCTGCAGCCGGGTGATGAGGTTGCGCGCGTGTTGCGGGCTGTCGTTCACGCCCTTGAGCATGACATATTCGAATGTGATCCGCTTTGCGTTGGACAGTCCCGGATAGTCGCGGCAGGCCTGCAGCAATTGGTCGAGCGGATATTTTTTGTTGATCGGCATGATCCGGGTGCGCGTTTCGTCGTCCGCCGCGTGGAGGCTGATCGCGAGCATCGGATTGGCTTCGCCGACCTTGGCGATGTCGGGCACCACGCCGGACGTGCTGACCGTGATGCGGCGACGCCCGATGGAGAGGCCCTGGTCGTCGCTGATCAGGTCGATGGCGTCGATGACGTTGTCCGTATTGTAGAGCGGCTCGCCCATGCCCATGAAGACGATGTTGACCAGCTTGCGGTCCTCGATGCTCGACGGCCACTCCTCCAGATCGTCCCGGCAGACCATGACCTGCAGAACGATCTCAGCGGGCGTGAGGTTGCGGACGAGACGCTGCGTGCCCGTATGGCAGAAGGTGCAGGTCAGGGTGCAACCGACCTGGCTGGACACGCAGAGCGCGCCGGATCGCGACACGTCCGGGATGAAGACGCTTTCCACCTCGATCCCCGGGGCCATGCGAATGAGATATTTACGGGTGCCGTCCGTGCTGATCTGGCGTTCCACGATTTCGGGACGCTTAAGCGTGAAATACTCCGCCAGCTGGGCGCGGAAACCCTTGGCGATGTTGGTCATCGCCTCGAAATCGCGGACGCCCCAATGGTAGACCCAGTTGAAGATCTGCCCCGCGCGCATCCGCACCTTCTTCGGCTCGACGCCCATCCGGCGCAGGTGGTCGGCGATCTCCGCACGGCCAAGGCCCGGCAGGCGCACGCGGCCGTCCGGCAGGCGTCCGGCGAGCGGCGTCGCGGCGGTTTTGTCGAGAAGGGTAGCGGGCATGATGCGCGCCATATAGGTCATGACGCATTGGCTGGCGAGGGGCGCTGGCAGACGGGGCTAGATACGGATGGCCGGACTCGGACGCAAGCATGGCATGGCGCTCGCCCTTGCGCTGACGGTCGTTCTCGTGCTGGCGGGCCTCGCCCTGGACAGGGAGCGCGTGGGTCCGGCGGTATCCGCCGAAGCGGAAGTCGTGGCGCTGCGCCAAGTCTCACGCCTGCGCAGAGGACAATATTGCGACCTGACCGTCGCCTACGATACGGAAACTCTTGCGCGAGACCATGCGAGACGATCGGGCGATCCGGCGGAAGCTCTCATCGAGCCGGATTGGACGGAGGACCGGACACGGCGGGGCGGAGACATGCGCGCAAGGGTCCGCTCGACCGAATTGCGGGAAGCGCGCTTTCTGAGGATCGCGACGCTCCGGGTCGGCCGACAAACCTGCAAAGTCCTGAGACGAGGCGAGCGTGTGCCGGTCATGGTCGGTGTGAAACCGCCCTTCCGAGCGAAACCGGCTGCGGAGCTCGAGAGGCGGAGGACCTAGTTGAACATCGTGCCTTCGAATGGGCTGTCGAGGACGAAGACCGGGATGTCGATATCGTAGGCGTCGCCCTGTTCGGGCTCAACGCGGTAGGATCCGCTCATCATGCCGGACGGGGCGGACAGTGGGGCGCCGGAGGTGTAGCGGAATTGTTCGCCCGCGCGGACGACGGGTTTTTCGCCGACGACGCCCTGGCCGCGCACTTCCTGCACCTGACCGCGACTGTCCGCAATATGCCAGTAACGGCCCGTGACACGCAGATCGTCCTCGGACTGGTTGTCGATCTCGACCGTGTAGGCCCAGATGAACCGCCCGTCAGACGGGTTGCTCTGCTCGGCGAGATATTCGGGTTCGACCCGAACGATGACGTCCTTGGTGCGCTGCTCGAAGAGTGCGGGCATCAGACCCGGAAAACCCGATCCATCCGCGGCATCGTTGCCGCTCGACATATCTCGACCCGAAGACTTGTCCATGCCATCTCTCCCTCGTCCGACGGCCACGCCCCATGGACCCTGCCAGACTGTCGCAGGCTTTCATGAAGATTACGGGCGTGCAACCATTTTAGCCCTCTCCCTCACATGTTTTCGCAGTGACTCGCGCGCCAAGAGAACCTCGATCAACGGAATCCGTCCACTCTTTCAACGCCTTGTTCGGTTGAGGCCGAGGCCTGCCCGCTCTAGGCTCGGATCATGATCCTGCCGTCTCAGCAGATCGCCGCGCTGATCGAAAGCGGGGCTGTGCGACTCGCCGATGCGGGTCGCCAAGCTTCCACCTTGCCCCGAACGTTGCAGCCCGCGTCGCTGGACCTGACCCTGGGGCGCCGCGCTTTCAGGATGCGCGCTTCCTTCCTGCCCGGCGCGGCGGGCCGGGTGGCAGACGGGGTCGAGGCTCTCTGCCTGCACGAAATCGACCTCGATGCGGGGGCCGTTCTCGAAACGGGCTGCATCTACCTCATCGAGTTGGGTGAGTCGCTTAGGCTTCCCACGACCGTATCCGCCATGGCCAACCCGAAAAGCTCGACCGGACGGCTCGACGTGTTCGCCCGCGTCATCGGTGAAGCGTCCGACCGGTTCGATGCCCTACCCGCTGGCTATGCCGGCCCGCTCTGGCTGGAGGTCGCACCGCGCACTTTCCCGATCCTGGCCAGAACAGGGGATAGGCTGTCCCAGATCCGCTTTCGCGAAGGTCCGCATCGTCTCTTGCGCCGCCAGACGGTATCGCTCGACCTGTCGCCGGACCGCGAAGTCGCGGGGTATCGGGCGCGACGGCATTCGGGACTGGTGGATCTGCGGGGAATCGGAGCCCACGCCGCGCTCGACTATTGGGAGCCGGTGCGCCTCACCGAGGGCGGGCTGATCCTCGAGCCTGAGGAATTCTATATACTCGCCAGCCGGGAATCGGTCGAAATCCCCGTCAATGAGGCTGCCGAGATGGCGCCGATCGACACGGAAATCGGCGAATTCCGCGCCCACTATGCCGGCTTTTTCGATCCCGGGTTTGGTGTGGCCGAAGCCGGAGGCTCCGGCAGCCGTGCGGTCCTGGAAGTCCGCGGGCGCGACGTGCCGTTCCTGCTGGCCCACGGCCAACCCGTCGCCCACCTCGTCTTCGAAGCACTGACAGCAAGGCCCGACACGCTCTACGGCGCGAACGGCAGCTCATACCAGGCACAGGGGCTGCGACTGTCCAAGCACTTCACAGCGCGTACGTAAGTCCGTTCCATATAACCGGTCGAACGATGCTTCAGTGACCTGAGATTCCTCTTTGAACGCGGCAAAGCCTATTGCTACGCAAGGATGTATTGCTGGCAATGAAGGGGAACTCGCTCATGCAATCTTTACGAACCGTTTCACGGCGCGCGCTCGGCCTTCTGTCGGTTGCGATTGTCGCCGTCACTGGCATGCCCAGCTTGGCCCAAGCCGGACCCGCTCCCGAACTATTCGGCCAGAAGCCTGTAGCGCACGATGCCGCGATTTCACCTGACGGAACTCAAATCGCCGTCTTGCAGAACGTTCAGGGGCAGTATTTCGTCAACATCAGCCATCTGGACCCCAGTAAATCCGGTGCCGAGCCCCGCCTCATGAGCTTGGGTAAAGAGGTCAAGCCGGAATATGTCAAATGGGTGTCCAACGACCGGCTCGTCGTCTCCGTATGGCAATCCGAGAAGCTGGACGACACGCCGATCACGGCCGGATTCCTTCACACCGTGGACGTGAACGAGATGAAACCGCGCTTGGTCGTGAGGGCATCGCGCAGTGGCCGTCTTCGCCAGTACAACAATGTGGTGCTCGATTGGCTGGAGGACGACCCGGAACATATCATCATGGCGTTTGCCGAGGACGGCGAAAACCAGAGCTACCCCGATGTGAGACGCGTGCGGGTGGACAATGGGCGAGACAAGGTCGTCAAACAGCGGACCATGGGAATCAATAGCTGGATCACGGACGCAAGTGGAGAGCCCCGCGTCGGCATGGGGTGGCAGAACAAGGGCAAGGAACGGCGCTGGACCATCCTCGACCCGCTCACCGAAAAGTGGGTGGACGGCAGCGATTTTCCAGAACTGAATCCGGAAAGCATGTCGGTCGTGGCGGTCACGAATGGTGGCGACACTCTTGTTCTGCTAGCCTATCGCGGAGCTGACACACTTGGGCTTCACCGCTACAATCTAAAAGCTCGGACTTTCGGCGAACCCCTGTACCAGAACGATGATTACGATGTCGGTAGCGTGATCCTATCCAAGGACGGCAACGACATCGTCGGGGCGAGATTCGCGGGTGAGAGCGACGAACGAGTCCTGTTCGACCGCTATGACAGTACCTACGAAGAAGCCCTTGCCAAGTTCGCTGGCTACGATGTCCAGTTCATCGACCAGACGCAGGATGCTTCACAAATGCTGTTGCGCATCAGTTCGCCGAGCGACCCGGGCGGGTTGCTTCTCTACCGCCGAGGCGGAGAGACGCTGCTCGTGACCGAGGCCATGGAAGGCCTGAGCGGAAAGGATATGGGCGAAGTGATTTCGGTCCGCTACACGGCGCGCGACGGGCAAAAGATCCCGGCGATCGTCACTATCCCCCAAACTGTGACGGGCAGCCCCGAGAGCTTGCCCTTCATCATCCTGCCACATGGCGGACCGTTTTCACGGGACGTCAAGCGCTTCGACTGGCTGGCCCAGTTCTTCGCGAATGAAGGTTATGGCGTGCTGCAGATGAATTTCCGGGGGTCGGAAGGCTTCGGGCGCAGCTTTGCCGATGCGGGCCGGGATAGCTGGGTCGTGATGCAGGAAGACGTCGAGGACGGAATGCGTTGGTTGCTGGAAAAGGGTTATGCCGACCCTGACCGGAGCTGCATCGCAGGCTGGTCCTATGGTGGCTACGCCGCATTGATGGGGGCCGCGACCCACCCAGAACTCTATAACTGCGCCATCGCCATCGCCGCCTTGTCGGACATTCCGATGGCCGTCCGGGACGCCAGGCGATACACCTATGGCAGAGCCAGAGCCGCGCGCACCTTCGGCCCCCTGCTCGAGGACAAAGCGTTGATGAAAGCCAACAATCCGGTCGACCGTGCGGAGGACATCACCGTTCCGGTCTTCATGGCACATGGGACGCTCGACAGTGCGGTGGATCATGACCAGTTCAGGAAAATGAAGCGCAGGCTCGAACGCGCCGGCGTGGACGGGACCTTTATGAGCTTCGACGACGAGGATCACTATATGAGCGATCAGGCCAACCGCCAATCCATGGTGGTCGGGATCGCGGAGTTCCTGGAGTCCGTGAACGGGACGAGCCCCTTCAAGCCATAATCGATACCGGAACGCGGCGGTTGCTGCGCAAGAGCGATTTCGCCGGGGCTCATGTCGATGTATCGTTGCACGATGATCCTTCCGTCCCATGTCTCGTTCTGGCAAGTTCTCGTTCCCCTCGCCGCGCTGCTCCTTTCGCTGGGCTGCGAGCGGGTGCCTGTTGGCGAAGGGGTCGTTCGCAAGGTGGAGGATGCGCGCGCGCGAAACGACGCGCCAGCGATCTGGCGCGTTCGGGACGAGGATAGCACGCTCTATCTGTTCGGGACCGTCCACCTCCTGCCCGATGGCTTGTCCTGGCAGCACGACGATCTGCGCGACGCATTCGCGGAGAGTGGAACTGTCTTTTTCGAGGCCGACACGAGCGGGGCGGCAGGGCTTCGCGCTCAGTCGCTGGCCACCCAACGCGGCCTGCGCCGGGATGGACGCCGCCTGACCGATATTCTGGACGGATATCAATCCAAACTCCTGGAAGCCGTGGCGAACAATGGCGACATCGACCTCGCCGCGCTGGACGCCATGCAGCCCTGGCTCGCCAGCGAGTTCCTGACACTGTCTGCCGCCGAGGAGACCGGACTCGCCGCGGCGCTGTCTGCCGACGAGGCGCTGAAGTCACGCGCCATGCGCGCGGGCAAGGCCGTGATATATTTCGAAACGGCGGAGGACCAGGTGCGGCAGATGGCCGACCTTCCGGAAGACGTGCAGCTGGAACTGCTGACCGACACGATGGAGCGCTTCGACGATATCGGTGCGCAGCTCGACCGCATTGCCCGCGACTGGGCCGTGGGCGACGTAGACGCGCTGGAGAGAGACCTTATCGGGCCCATGGCCAGCGCGCCGGATGGCTTCTACCAAACGGTTTTCCTGGACCGCAACGAAGCCTGGGCCGACCGGCTCGACCAGTTCATGGGCGGATCCGGCACGGGCCTCGTCGCGGTCGGGACAGGCCACCTACTTGGCGAGGGCAGCTTGATCGATGCGCTTGAGTCGCGCGGCCATGAGGTCAGACGCTATCTCGCTTTCCTCGGCGAGGATGTGATCAAGCCGACCGTTCTCGACCTGCCGGAAGTTCCGACAGGCGATCAATAGGTCCTAGAAGTCGAGCGCCAACCCGGCGAAAATGGATCGGCCCGGCGAGGCGTAGCCCACGATCTCCCGATAGTCTTCGTCCAGCAGGTTCTCGCCGCGCAAGGTCAGCACGGCATGATCGCCCACGCTCCACGCGGCACGCGCACCGACGAGAGTGAAGGCGTCAAGCGTCACGTCGGTGAAGGTTGCGAAGTCCGTGTCCAGTTGCTCGCCCGTATGATCGACGCAGGCGGAGAGGGCGACGTCCGGTGTGACCTGCCACGCCACGCTCGCGCTGGCAGTCAAGTCGGGGCGGCGGATTTCCTCCACCCCATCCTGTTCGCTGTCCAGGAACGTCGCGGAGCCCGACAGGGTCCAATCGTTTATCGCGTAGCTCGCCTCAAATTCGATGCCCTTGCGAGTGGAGTCCGTCGCAAGATTGTCCACGGTCTGCGCGAAGGTTGGCGGCAGGAAGCGGGTGACGATCTCGTTCTCCAGCTCGCTGTAGAAGATGTCGACCGACGCCTTGAAGCCGTGGAAGCGATGTTCGTAACCGACGCTGATGCCGATCGACCGCTCCGGTTCGAGGTCCGGATTACCCGTAAAGTTCGAGCCCGGAAAGAAGCCGAACAGTTCGATCAGGGTCGGGTTCTTGACCCCGGTCCCGACCGAGGCCCGTACGCGCCCGTCCCAGGCGAAGCCGTAGCCTGCGCCGATCCGCCAGGTCGTGGCGTCCTCGAACAGGTCGTTGATGTCGTGACGGGCGGAGGCCGACAGGACGAGCGGTCCCTGCGAAAAGCGATAGTCTGCCGCGATGGCTGCGGTCTCGTTTTCCGGCTCCGCGTCGGGTTCGGTGAAGTTGGGCTCGATCCGGTAGGTTTCGCGCTCATACTCTGCCAATGCCGTGAAGTCGTGGCGGTCCGTGCCGATCCCGGCGACCCAGTTCGTCTGCACGCGCTCGCCGACCGTGCGGGAGGAGAAACCGCCGACCGTGTCCGTGTCGGTTTCCGACCATTGTCCGCTCACCTTGTGGTCGACCGGGCCGGTTTCGAAGCGCGCGTCGAGGCGGGCCAGGCGGCGCTCCCGGTCCGTTTCGTCGTCCGTGTCGTCCAGGCGGCCGTCGAACGGGCTGTCCGCGTCGAACTGCGTGTCGAGGCGGCTGAAGGCGTAGAGGCCGTCAAGCCGCACGCCGCCCAGTTCGACCCGGTTCAGGCCGATGCGC
>JBATXP010000338.1:0-3275 GCA_049673465.1 Litorimonas sp. | reverse complement strand
CCTCTACGGCGCGGCCGGGCGCGGTCTCGACGCGGAAGCCGAAGCCCGAATCGCCGTCGATCCGAACCCGTTCCCGCAATGGTCGGGCTACACGTTCGGCGACGCCGTGGAGACCTTCCGCGAGCAGATCGTGCCGATCGGGCATGGGCTGACGGACGAGGACGGCCTTTACCGGACGACTATCGATCTGGCGGGCGATGCATACGGATCCAGTTCGCCCCTGCGCCTGTTCGTGACGGCGGGCGTGGCGGAACCGGGTGGGCGCTATGTGCGCGACAGCCTCTTCCTGCCGCTGCGCTCCGAGACCGCCTATGTCGGCTTCGACCCTGCCTTCGATGGCGGATATGCCAAGCGCAACAGCTCGGCGGAGATCGACCTGATCGCCGTCGACGCGGACGGCAACCGTATCGCCCTGGACGGCACCATCGCCCTGATCCGGGAGGATTACGACTATCAATGGTATAGGGAGGACGGGCGCTGGCGCTATCGCCGCGACCGCCGCGACCGCACTGTGGACGAAGCCCGCGTCACGCTCGGCGCGGACGCTCCCTACCGGTTCACCCAGGCGCTCCCCTACGGCCAGTACCGGATTCAGTTCACGACCGAGAGCGGGGTGCGCTTTTCCCATCAGTTCGGGTCCGGCTGGCGTCGCGCGGACGGCAATGCCGACGCGCCCGACCGGATCGAGATGGGGCTGAGCCAGGCCGAGGTCTCGCCGGGCGACACGGTCGTCATGACGGTCAACGCGCCGTTTTCCGGCACTGGCGAGCTGGTCATCGCGGACCGGGCGGTCCGGACCGTACAGACCGTTCGCATCGAGGCTGGCGAATCCGAAATCCGACTGCCGCTGGGCCGCGACTGGACCACCGACCTCTACGCCATGCTGACGGTCTACGGTCCCGGCGCGGAGACGCAGCCGCAGCGCGCCGTGGGCCTCGTCCATATTCCGATGGACCGGAGCGCGCAGAGGCTCGACGTGGCGCTTGACGTGCCCGACCGGATCCGGCCGCGCACCGAGCAGGAGGTGGTCGTGAAGGTCGCCGGGCTGGATTCGGAGGCGGGCTTCCTGACGCTCGCGGCGGTCGATAGCGGCATTCTCCAGATCACGGATTACGACCCGCCCTCGCCGGAAGACCACTATTTCGGCAAGTTCGCTTTCCCGATCGACGTGTTCGACGACTATGCCCGGATGCTCGCCCCGTTCTCCGGCGCGGACCGGGTCGGCGGCGACTCCCTGGGCGGTGCGGGCCTTTCGGTCGTGCCGACGCAGATCGTCAGCCTGTTCGAGGGACCCGTGTCGTTCGAAGGCGGGGAGACGACCCTGACACTCGACATCCCCGACTTCCAGGGCGAGCTGACCCTGATGGCGGTCGCCTGGACGGACATCAAGCTCGGCAGCGCTTCGACCCGCATGATCGTGCGCGATCCCGTCACCGCGCAGCTGGCCCTGCCGCGCTTTCTTGCGCCTGGCGACCGGGCGGTCGCGACGGTGGCGATGGACAATGTGGACGGGCAGGTCGGCGACTATGTCGTGACCGTCGACGCGTCCGGAGCCGAGGTCGGCCGTGTGGAACGCCGCCTCGACCGGGGCGCGCGCAGCGAAGACGGCATCGACGTCGCTGCCACCGGTCTCGGTGTCACCACCTACACGCTGGCGGCGAGCGGTCCGGATTTCTCCGTGGAACGCGACTACCGGATCGAAACCCGCGCCGCCGTCATGCCAGAAACCCGGACGCGCTTCGTGCAGGTCGCGGTCGGAGAGTCCGCAACGCTCGATTTCGCGTCCGATCTGGACGGCCTTGCGGCAGGGACGACGGAGCTGATGGTCTCCGCTTCCCATTCACCCGGCCTCGATCCCCGACCGCTACTCGCCTCGCTCCAGCGCTACCCCTATGGCTGCACCGAGCAGACGATCAGCGTCGCCCTGCCGTTGCTACTGTCTGAGACCGTGGACAGCCTGCCGGGGGTCTCCGATGCGGATCGCCGCGAGTCCGTCCAGCAAGCCGTGGACACGCTGCTGTCCCGGCAAAGCTCGAACGGGGCTTTCGGCCTGTGGAGTCGCGATGACGGGCAGGCGAGTCCCTATCTGCAACTCTATGCCAGCGATTTCATCCTGCTGGCCGAGGCGCAAGGCTATGACGTGCCGGGAAGCGCAAAGGCGCGGACGCTGGACACGATCAGAGCCCTGTCGCAGCTGGATCGCAACGCGCCTCTCGCGCTCGACTACGATTTCGGCCTCAACAGTTCGTCCCCGGACTATGAGCTGCGGGCCGCCGAACGCGCGGCCTACGCCCTCGCCCTGATGGCGCGGCACGACCGGGTGAAGAAGACGGACCTGCTCTATCTCGACCGACGCTTCGGCGAGCGCTTGCGCCCATCCATTGCGCAGTCTCAGCTCGGCTACGCGCTGGCGGCACTTGGCGAGACCGAACGCGCGCAGGCGGCCTTCGCCCGGGCGGCGGATCGGATCGCAGGCAACGAAATCAGCTATTATGATAGCGCGACGCGCAACGCCGCCGCCCTGGTCGCGCTGGGCAGAGACCTGCCGGACGAAGTGCTGACCGAGGCCTTGCTCGCGCTGTCCGTCGAGGACTCCGCGCAGCTCAACACCCATGAAAAGGCCTGGTTGCTTCGCGCCCTGGCCGAACGGTCGGGCGGTGATGCGCCGTTTGCGGGCGATGGCTGGACGGCCGTCGGCCACGTCTCGCACCGTGACCTTGCGAGCGACGCGCGGTCTCTCGACCTCGTCAACGATACGGACAGCCCGGTCTGGGTGCAGATCACCGTGTCGGGCCTGCCCGACGGGCCGATCCGGGCCCGCGCGCAAGGGGCCACTCTGAATAAGTCGCTCTACACCCTGTCCGGGCGTCCGATGGTCAATCTCGCCACATCGCGAGGTGAGCGGATCGTGGTCGTGCTGGACGTGGAGGCCGGAAGCCGGGCCGACGCCATGTGGGTTATCGCCGACCTGCTCCCCGCCGGGTTCGAGATCGAGACGATGCTGACGCCCGACGACGCCGGGTCGGACGGTCCATTCGACTGGCTGGGGGAGCTGTCGCAGATGGACATGGCGGAGGCGCGCGACGACCGGTTCGTGACGTCTTGGCGCACGACCGACCGATATGGCGACCGCGCGCGACGGGCCGCCTACGTCTTGCGCGCGACCACGCAAGGCGACTTCGCCCTGCCGGGGGCGCATTTGGAAGACATGTATCGACCCGAGCGCATGGCGACGACGGCGGGCCGGCGCATCGCCGTCATGCCCGCGCCCAGCC
>JBATXP010000337.1:0-5745 GCA_049673465.1 Litorimonas sp. | reverse complement strand
CGCGCGGCCGCCACGCTCTCCGGCTTGTCGAACAGTTTTCCGTCCATCACCAGGACCTGGTCGGCGCCGATGACCAGCCCCTCTTCCGCCCTCGACACGCGCAGCGCCTTGGCCTCGGCCAGCGCGTCGGCGATCTCGCGCGGGCGAGAGCCCTCGTCCAGCATGGCGGCCTTGATCGCGGCTTCGTCCACGGGACGGGCGATCACCTCGAAGTCCAGCCCCGCGCCCTCCATGATCTCCCGCCGGATGGCGGAGCCGGAGGCGAGGACGAGCCGGGCCGGGTGGGTGCCGGTCGACGTCATGCGCGCAGTCTCTTCATGTCCGGAGCCTCTTGCGGGCATATTGTTCGGGGCGGTGCATCTTGTAAAGATTGATGATCTGCGCGGCCGTTTCCTCGATGGACCGGCGCGACACGTCGATCACGGGCCAGCCGCGGCGCACGAACAGGCGCTTGGCCTCCCGCAACTCGTCGCGCACTGAGGTCTGATCCGTATAGTCGGACCGGCGCATGCCCGCCTTCTGCACCTCCAGCCCCTTGAGGCGGTTGGAGCGGATTTCCACGATCCGGTCGGGCGAAGCGACCAGCCCGACGATCAACGGCTCGGTGAGATCGTCGAGAATGGGCGGCAACTGGATGCCGTGGGGCGGCACGGGCACGAGCGGGATGTTGCCCGTGCGGTAGCCGCGATTGGCCAGATAGATGGAGGTCGGGGTCTTGGAGGTGCGCGAAATCCCCAGCAGGACGATGTCCGCATCGACCAGCCCGTCCATCTGCTGGCCGTCATCATGGGCCATGGCGAAGTCGAAGGCCTGGATGCGGTCGTAATAGGCGTCGTCCAGTGTGCGCTGCGCGCCCACGTCGCCCGTCGTGGTCACGCCCAGATAGCGGCCCATCATGTTCAGGGTCGTGTCGAGGATGGAGACGTGCGGGATGTTGCGGGCCGCGCAGAACTGCTCCAGCGCGCGGCGCCTGTCCGGATCGACCAGCGTGTGCAGCACCACGCCCGGCTTGGCCTCGATGGCGCCCAGCGTGCGCTCCATCTGCGCGTCCGATCTCACCAGCGCGTGCAGGTGCTCCAGCGCGGTCGCGTTGGCGAACTGGGCGGTGGACGCCTTCATCATGCCGACCAGCGTCTCCCCGGTCGAATCGCTGACCAGATGGACGTGGAAACAGGTGGAGATGTTGGGATTGCGCACGGGCATGGGTCGATGCCTTTCGCCGCAAAGGGTGGGGGCCGGTGGGTCTGCTATGTCCCCGTTCTAGCGAGTCTTGTCCGCCCCTGTCCACAGAGGAGCGAACCCTTGGGGAGAGGAGGGACTCGAATCGGGAATGGAATCCGTTTCGTTCACGATTCGACCCACCGCGCCCCCGCGTTAACGTCCAAAAGGGGGAAGATCGGGGATGGATCGGGTGGACCCGCCTTTCTCCACAACCTTAATCCACAGGACAGCCCGTTGTCTTGCCACGCGTTTCACTTCGGCACGCACAAGGATTGAGTAACCCTAACGCGCGGTCACCAAATCCACAGGGTTTGGGGGCCGCGTTAACACCTCTTACCAGATCCTTAAGACCATCCCCAGATTCACAGGCTCCACTACCTCCTCTTCTTTAAAAAATAAGTTTGAAGGGAGGGGGCGATTTGCGGAGCGTTTCGCCTATAAGCCAAGCCGTGATGAGCGATGCGACCCAGACCTTCCAGGACACTCCCCCCATATTGCGCGTCCTCGCCGGAGAGCGGGTCGATCCCGTGCCCGTCTGGTTCATGCGCCAGGCCGGCCGTCACCTGCCGGAATATTTAGAGGTTCGGGCGACGGCCAAGGATTTCATCGATTTCTGCTTCTCGCCCGACAAGGCGGCGGAGGTCACGCTGCAGCCGATCCGGCGCTACGGCATGGACGCCGCGATCCTGTTCGCCGACATTCTCCTGATCCCCATCGGGCTGGGCCGCCGGGTGGAGTTCGTGAAAGGCGTCGGCCCCACGCTGGACCCGATCGACGTGGCCGGAATCGATGCGCTCACGGTGGACGGCGCGGCCGACCGGATCGATCCGGTCTTTGAAACCGTGCGGCGCGTCCGGGCGGAACTGGACACCCACCACCCGGCTTGCGCCCTGATCGGATTCGCGGGCGGGCCGTGGACGGTGGCGACCTACATGCTGGAAGGCCGGGGCACGCCGACCAAGGAACAGGCCAAGCGATTCGCCTACGAACAGCCCGACGCGATGGCGCGTCTCTTGGAGGCGCTGGTGGTCTCGACTGCGGACTATCTGGTGCGACAGGCGCAAGCGGGCGCGCAGGCGCTGAAGATCTTCGAGAGCTGGGCGGAAGGTCTGTCGCCCGACCTGTTCGACCGGCTGGTATTGCGGCCCACCGCCGACATCGTGACGCGCGTGCGCGCCGCCGGGGTGGACGTGCCGATCATCGGCTTCCCGCGCGGGGCGGGTCTCAACGCGGTGCGCTACGCCCACGAGACCGGGATCACGGCCATCGCCGCCGGCACCGACATGCCGCTGGAGGATTTCCGCGCCACCCTGCCCGAAGCCATGCCCGTTCAGGGCAATCTCGACCCGCTGGCGCTCCGAACCGGCGGTCCGGCCCTGCTGCGCGCCGTCGACGACGTGCTGCGCGACGGACGCGGCGGCCCGCACATCTTCAATCTCGGCCATGGCGTGACGCCCGACGTCAGGATCGCGGAGGTGGAAGCCGTGCTGAGGAGAATACGGGAGAGTGTCTCCTAGAACAGGCGGATTTCGACGCGCTGAGAAGGCGTTCGGACGAACTTGGCGTCGCATGTCCAGAGAGGGGCACCCCAGCCTTCCGCCAAGGACAGGTAGGCCGCGTCATAAGCCGTATGGTTGTGACGCCGCGCCCAGATTCCGCGTAGATATGGCTGGTGGGAATGCCGGACCAGGCGGAGGTCTTCGAGGATGGACAGGGCTTGCGAGGCTCGCGCCTGGCCCAGCTCTCCCCTGTGGAGAAACCGCCGCAAGGTTTGCATGACCTCGAGATCAAGCAGTTCGGGGACGCCAAACTCGTCACCGACGACAAGCATGGCGTCATGGACCTCGAGACCGGTCGGCGTCGCCAGAATGATCTCCAGGACGGCCGACGCGTCGATAACGATCATCGGCTGTCGCGTTCGGCCCGGACCGCATCGGTCGGAGATTCGCTGAGATGCAAGGGCGGCATGGCTTCGAGGCGAGCCCGCACCGACTCCCAGCTCGGTTTGGCCAGCTCGGTCTCCAAAAGCCGCTTTACGAACTCGCTTAAGGTGACGCCGTCCTGAGCTGCCCGGATCTTCAGGCTGCGATGGACATCTTCATCGACATTGCGGATCTGGATGTGCTTTCCCATGCCCGTAACATGTTAACATGCACCGCCCCTGTCAACTTCGCGGCTCTTGACGCCGCGGTCTTCCAACTCCATCGCGCAGCACGACCCAGGGGAGACTTCGCATGTATGAATGGCTCAAGGCGCTGCATCTGAGCGCGGTGATCTTCTGGATGGCGGGGCAGCTCTACCTGCCGCGGCTGTTCGTCTACCATTCGGTCGCCCAGCCCGGCGGGGAGCTGGAGGCGAAGATGGAGGAAGCGGAAGCCAAGCTGCTGCGCATCATCATGAACCCGGCCATGATCGCGGCGCTGCTGCTGGGCCTGGCCTTGCTGGTGATGTACCCGCACCCGGCCAGCATCCACGTCAAGGTGCTGCTCGCCTTTGGGCTAATCGGCTATCACGGCTTTCTGGCCAAGACGCGCAAGCAGTTCCTGAATGGCGGGCGGCCGCGTTCGGAAAAGTTCTTCCGGCGCATCAACGAAATCCCCGCCATCGTCACCATCGTCATCGTGGTGCTGGCGATCGTGCAGCCCTTCTAGGCAAGCCCGTCAGGCCCTGAGGCGGCGGTCGATCAAGCCCAGCGCCTCGGCGCGGATCAGGGCGGACGGGCGGTCGGATACGCCCAGCGTCCCCAGCAGCCGCGCAATGGCGGTCTGCAGCGCTTCGGGCCGAAGGTTGACCATGCCGCAGATCATGGCGTCGGGGTGGCCGCCCGCCAGCGCCCGCAGCAGACGTTCCTGCGTGCCGGTCAGTGTCGGGATGTGGCCGCGTTCCTCCAGCGTCAATTCGCAGACGCGCAGGTGGAAGCTCTCCGCCACGGCCTGGATGACGCGCACTTCCGAACTGTCCCAGTCGAGCCCGGCCTGTCGCCAGCCCATGCCCGCATAGCCATGCTGGCCGTTCGGCCCGAACAGCGGCACGGCGAGACCGTCGCCCGGGGCCAGCCAGCTGAACAGATCGTCCATATAGGCGCTCTGTGCGGGCGTGAGCTGGGTGCGCGACGGTACGCTGGACCAGAGGATGGGCCGCACGAGACAGGCGGACAGGCCGGTAATGGGGTCGATCAGCCGATAATCCGAGTCGAGATAGCGCTGGACCCAGTCTTCGGGAAAGCCGCTGGACAGGAGCTCGAACTGGCTGTGCCGGGGCACGCCGGGCCGGACCTGGAGCGGGTCGAAGCGGTGATAGCTGACCAGGTCGATGCCGAACCGCCCGGCGCAGTCGACCACATTCCGGAAGGCGCTCTCGACCGTCTCCGAATCGGCGATGGCGTCGAGGGTCACGGCTTCCAGCTTGATGCGCATGGATCGCAGTTTAACACGCCGACCCGTCAAGGTCAGCGAGTTTCGCCACGGGAGGTTAAGATCGCCGCAAGGCGCGGCGACGCCCGAAAGCCGTCGAGACCGGCGTCAGATGCAAATATACGATCTTAGGCGTTGTCGACCGTGGCGATGTAGAGCTGGCGGGCGCGAGTCAGGATGGAGTTCTCCACCTGGCGGGCCGTGTCGGCGTCGACGGCCGCGTCTTCCCAGCCGGTCGGGGTCCGCACCTGCTTGAACACGCTGACCTTGAGTGCGTCGGCACGCAGGTTCTGGTCGAGAATGTAGGCGGTGGCGCGCAGGCGTTCGTCGGGCGCGCTGGGGTCGGCATACCAGTCCGTGATGACCACGCCGCCGAACGGGTCGGCCTGCTCCAGCGGCATGAAGTTCAGCGTTTCCAGCGTGGCGCGCCACAGGAAGCTGTTGACCCCGTTGGCGGGGGCGATGGCGGCGGCGCGGCGCGTGTCGGAATCGGACTTCGATCCGCCACCAATGCCCAGCGTCCCGCAGCCGGACAGCAGCAGGGCGGCGGACAGGGTAGCCAGACCGGCCAGGTGAGAGCGACGGATATGTGCCATGACGGACCCCCGAGGACTGCACCGAGGATGCAGACGAAAACAAAGCGCGGTGCCCACATCGGGACGCCGTATCGGGCGCGCTTATGCCAAAGGCGACCGCCCCGCGAAAGGGCGGGTTTCATGTCCATATGGTAAGCGCCCAGGCTTTCGAGGGTGACAGGCATTCGGGGTGAAAAGCGGAGCGCGCGGACGGGGCGAAGGTAAACGGGACGTTAACCCTATCTTAGGGGACGTCGTGCGAGGCGGACGGATAGACCAACCCTCGCCCCTGCGGAGCCCGGCTGATGGACCGACGACATTCCGTGCCTTCCTTCGCCGCCGCGAACCGCCCCAATGCGGGTTTCGCCGCGCACGAGCCCATCGCCCTGCGCCCGGTTGCGGAGTCCCGGACGGCGTCTTCCCGGCGTCACATCTGGATGACGGCGGGTCCGGTTCTTGCCTTGCTGCTGGGCGCGGGCGTGGTCGCTTCGGCACAAAGCAGCAGCCCCTTCGCCAGCCAGCGCAAGACCCAGGCC
>JBATXP010000336.1:0-3437 GCA_049673465.1 Litorimonas sp. | reverse complement strand
AAGCACGCGGGTCGGTGGGGGCCGAAACGTTTCGAGATCGCACAACGCCAGTGTCGTCCATGCCCGACAGACTCGGCCCCCACCGTCACTCGGCCTGCGGCCATCGTGCCACCTCCCCCTGCCCGGGGGAGGGATTTGGAGTGACACAATTTTACATCTTGGGAAAATGACGCTTGAGAAACGCAGTCTCTCTCGCCAGTAGACTCTCAAACCCACGAACATTGACGATACGATTATGGACATCGCGCTGCAATATTGGGACCTCGCCAAGGAGCAGTTCCCCTTTCTCCTGACGCTGGGCGGCAACATCCTTGCCGCCTTGGTGATCTTCCTCGTCGGGCTGTTCGTCGGCCGCAGGCTGTCGGGTCGGCTCAAGCGGTCCCGGTTCGGCGGCACCCATCTGGACGCAACCTTACGGCCCGTCCTGGCCAGCGCGGTGTTCTACGTCATCCTGGCGATGACGCTCTATGCCGTGCTGATCAAGCTAGGCGTGCCCGCGACCGCCCTGGTCGCCGTGTTCGGTGCGGCCGGCCTCGCCATCGGCCTGGCTCTGCGCGACACGCTGTCCAATATCGCCGCGGGCGTGATGCTGCTGATCCTGCGCCCGCTCAAGGTCGGCGACTTCGTGGATATCGGGCAGAGCACGCTGGGCACGGTGGAGGAGATCGGTCTGTTCACCACGACGATCCGCAACACCGAAAACGTCGCCGTCTACCTGCCCAACAGCCTGGTCTGGGGTAATCGGGTGCAGAATTTCGGCCGCCATGCCAACCGCAAGGCCATCGTCGACATCGGCGTGGGCTACGGCACGGACCTGGCCGTCGCGCGCGACCTGCTGCTGCGCACCCTCGCCGAGCACGCGGACGCCCTGCCCTTCCATGAGGATGGCTCCGGCGCGCCGACCGCGCCGGAAGTCTACGTCATGGGCTTCGGCGACAGCGCCATTAATCTTTCCTGCCGCGTCTGGATGCCCGGCGACCAGTGGCTCCTGCGCATGACCCGCCTGCGCATCGCCATAAAAGGCGCGCTCGACGGGGCCGGCGTGGAAATTCCGTTCCCGCAGCGCGTGGTGCATATGGCGAAGGGGGACTAGGGGACGGGACGCATCTCTTTCGCTGTTGCGTTTGCGGCGCGGCGCAGGTGCATGTCAGCCGTTCGCGGAGGTGTGCCCGCGACATTGGGGAAGGCGGCACCCACATCGAGTATCCGGAAAGAACTGGATTCCCGCGTTCGCGGGAATGAGCGGAAGACAAGGCGACCACTGTTCGCGGCGGGCAAAACGGGACATGGAGGTAGGCCGCCAGGGCGTTCGTGCGGGGACCGGTCTTTTCCAACTGCACCCGATGGGAGATGGGCCCGCTGATCGAGTCGGCGGGAGCGGTTTGGCGTAGACGCAACTCGCTCTTCTCCCACCCCGCTCAGGCCAGCTTGACCGGCGGGCCCATCTCCCGAACTCTCGGTCTTGCCAAACGGGTGACGCCGGCATTGGAATAAGGCAGTGTGGTTGGAGCAACAGCCTCTTGCCCTGAGGCATAACCGATCATGCCAGCCGGAGCGCGGGGTACGGCTCCAGTCCTCCGGCTCACCCCTCCGCCAGGCATGCCTCGAACGCCGCCCGGTCGCGCAGGCCCTCCACCGGGTCGAACCGCGTGATCTGGTCCGTTGCAAGAATATCCAGCGGGCCCGCCGCGTTTCCGCCGCCCTTTTGCCACTGCGACCCCAGCACGACCGCGTCCTTGGGGATGTCGCGCAGCCCGTCGCGCCAGCCGCCACCGACCCAGATGCCCTGCCCGTCCACGGCCATGCGGCTCGGCAGGGACAGGACGAAGTCGGAGGCGTTTTCGATGAGGTAGGCGGCTTCCTCGTCGTTGGACGCGATCAGAATGGTCTGGTCCACCATGCCGCGGTCCCGCACGCGCGCGATCACGCGCGACATGTCGGCGGAGGTCTTCATGTCGAGCTCCAGATAGATGCGGTCTTCGGACGCGTCGAGCATCTGCTCCAGGGTCGGCACGGACTCGGCGCCGATGGGGCCGTTCTCGCGCTCGCGCAGGCGCATCGTCATGAAGTCGGCCGCCGACGTGGACACGACGGGCCCCTGACCGGACGCCTTCATCTCCCAAACCCCGTCATGGAAAGCGATCAACGTGCCGTCCACGATCTGCGCCAGGTCGATCTCCGCCATGAGGTAGCCGCGCGCGATCAGCGCCTCCAGTCCCGACACGGAATTTTCCGGCGCGCCGAGCGCGTCGCCCGTGCCCCGGTGCGCCGCGACCACCGCCGCTTCGTCCGGAAGGCAGGCTAGGAATGTGCGGATCGGAGCAAGCCCGGATGCGCCTGCGGATAACGCTTCGACGCCTGAGGTGGCTGGCGCCGCGGCCGGTTCGGTCTGGGTGCAGGCGGCGAGCGAGGCGGCGAGGAGGAGGGAGCAGAGCTTGGCGTTCATGGGGTCGGGCTATAAGCCGCGTGCATGACAGTCACAAGCATGACAGAAATCGGCGCGGGCGAAACGATTTTCGCCCTGTCCACCGCGCCGGGCCGGGCCGGGATCGCCGTGATCCGCCTCTCCGGTCCGGACGCGATTCCCGTGGCCCGGGCTTTGACGGGCGGTCGCGCTCTTCCGTCGCGCAAAGGCGTGCTGAGATATGTTTCGGATAATGGCGAGAGAATCGATGAATGCATCGTGCTTTCCTTTTTTGGACCGAATAGTTTCACGGGTGAGGATATCGTGGAATTTCAATGCCATGGATCCCCTGCCATCATCGAGGACCTGTCCGCCGCGCTCCTGAAGGCTGGACTCCGCCAGGCGCGGGCCGGGGAGTTCACTCGGCGCGCGGTCGAGAATGGCCGCATGGACCTGACGGAAGCGGAAGGGCTGATCGACCTGATCGACGCGCAGACGTCGGGTCAGCGGCGTCAGGCCTTGCGCCAGATGGAAGGGGCCCTGCGCGACCGCTATGAGAGTTGGCGCGACGGGCTGCTCGACGCGCTGGCGCAGGTCGAAGGCGAGATCGACTTCGCCGACGAAGGCGACGTGCCCGACGCCCTGTCCCATGCGGCGCGACCCTATCTGGACCGGGTCGCCAGCTCCATCGCCGCCGCGCTCGGCCGGGCGGAACGGGCGCGCGCGGTGCGAACCGGTATCGGGATCGCCATTCTGGGCGCGCCCAATGCGGGCAAGTCGACCCTGCTCAACCGACTCGTCGGGCGCGACGTCGCCATCACCTCGCCCCAGGCCGGGACGACGCGCGACGTGGTCGAAGCCAATATGGTGATCGCCGGCCTGCCCGTGACCCTGTCCGACACGGCCGGATTGCGCGAAACGGAGGACATGATCGAGGCGGAAGGCGTCCGGCGCGCGCTCGCCCGCGCCGAGGACGCCCATCTTCGCATCTGGCTGGTGCGCGGTGACGACGCGCCTCCAAGGGAGGTGCGAG
>JBATXP010000335.1:0-1786 GCA_049673465.1 Litorimonas sp. | reverse complement strand
GCCACAGTGCCCCGCGCGCCGCGTTGCAAACGCCCGTCGCCGAGCTGGCCCGCGACCGCTTCACGCTCGACAATTTCGTGGTCGGCCCGTCCAACGAACTGGCCGTCGCCGTCGCCCGTCAGGTCATCGGCAACCGCGTGCCGCAATATAATCCCATCGTGCTGCACGGCGCCAACGGCATGGGCAAGACCCACATCCTGCACGCCATCGAGGCGGAAGTGGCCGAGCGCGACCCGGATCGCCGCGTCAAGTTCGTGTCCGCCGAGGACTTCGTGGCGCAATTCGTCGCCAGCGTGCGCGGCGCGGGCCGCGACGGGATGAGCGCCTTCAAGGCGAGCTTGCGCGACGTGGACCTGCTGATCATCGACGACGTCCACTTCATCGCCGACAAGTCCGCCAGCCAGGAAGAGCTGCTGCACACCATCATCAGCCTGGTCGGGGCGGGACGCCAGATCCTGATCGCCGCCGACCGCCATCCCGACACGATCGACAAGGCGTCCGAACGCCTCAAGAGCTATCTGTCGTCGGGCCTGGTCTGCAAGATCGGACCCGCCGACTACGAGCTGCGCGTGCGCATCCTGGAGCGCCTGATCGCGCGCCGCCGCGAACAGGGCCACGCCACCCTTTCCGTGCCGCAGGCCGCGCGCGACCATCTGGCGGCGCGCATGAACGTCACCCCGCGCGACCTGGAAGGGGCCTTCAACCAGATCGTGGCGCAGAGCGAGTTTCTCGGCACGCCGATCACGCTTGAAACCGTGCAGGAGACGCTTTCGGACTCCCGCTTCGTCGCCAATCAGCGACTGACGGTCGACCGCATCCAGCGCACCGTCTGCGAAGCCTTCTCCATCAGCCTGACCGACATGAGCTCCAAGCGGCGCGCCCGCGCCGTGGCCCGGCCGCGCCAGGTCGCCATGTACCTGTCCAAGAAGCTGACCAAGCGGAGCCTGCCCGACATCGGCCGCCGCTTCGGCGGACGCGACCACACCACCGTCATGCACGCCGTCAAGCGCATCACCAGCTTGCGCGCCGAAGACCCCACCTTCGACGCCCAAATCCGCGCCGTCGAGGACACGCTGAAGGGGGCGTGATCGGCGGGACTACCGCCCCGCCTTTCCCGCTTGGGCAAGAGGGACCGCCTGCGCTAAGGCACGCCCCATGACCCGCGCCCTCCTCCTCGCCCTCGCCGCCCTGCTGCTGTCCGCCTGCTCCATGCAGGCGATGGCGGAGAAGCGGGTGCCGGACGATGTTCGGGCGGAGGTGAACGCGCAGATCGACCGGCTGCTGGTGGGCGATACGCGCTTCATCTACGAGGCGTTTCCGGACGACGCCGACGACCCGGAGTTCCGCGCCCAGATCGAGCGCATGGCGACCAACGTCCCCGATGGGCCGGAGCTGTCGCGCCACGTGGTCGGCGTGATCGGCACGACCGAGCAGGCCTATTCCGACACGCAGGGCGCGGTCCGGCGCGGCACCTACAACCTGGCCCACGAAATCGCCTTCGAGGATGGCTACCTGCTGATCCAGACCGCGCATACGCTGGACGAGGACGGGGAGTGCTGCGTGCTGCGCGCCATCAACGAAACCCGCTCCAGCACGTCGCCCATGTATGTCGATCAGGTCCGGAGGGGACACTTCTACCGCTTCCTCGGAGGGTTCCTGCTGCTCAGCACGCTGATCACGGCGGTGGTCTTCGTGATCCGCGTCGGCGGACGCAAGGCGCGTGCCGCGCAAATGGGCGACGGTTAGGTCGTATACTCACATCTGGGACGGCTTTTGATCGCGATGC
>JBATXP010000334.1:0-2555 GCA_049673465.1 Litorimonas sp. | reverse complement strand
CCAGCAGCGTGTCCAGCCCGCGCGCGCGCGCGATGGCGGTGAACCGCGCGAGACTGTCGAGGGCGAGAACCTTGCCCTCCGCAGACAGCCGTCCCGTTTCCTTGAGGTCGCGGCCGAGCCCGGCCAGGACCTTTTCGTTGTAGACGGGCGTGAAGTGCGACCCATAGATGTCGTAGACCACGAAGCGGATCGAGTTGGACCCGATATCCAGCACGCCGGCCTGTCGAGGCCCCGTTTCGGGAACGTTGAAGGGGTCCGTCAGAGGATCACTCCGCAGGGGCTTGGGACGCTACGACGGGGCGCGGGCGGAAGCGGGGCGGGTCGGGCAGGTCGAGCGGGCGCGAGGTCTTGAGCGCGCGTCCCCGCCCGGACAGGGACGGATTGTCCATGAAATACTGGTGGGCGGAGAACGGCTCCTCGCCCTCTTCGCGCGTCTGCCGCACATATTTCCCGCTGCTGGACAGCACCCAGCTATTGGTGTTGTCCATCAGGTTGGCGACCATGATCTGGTCTAGCACCTGGTCGTGCACGGTCGGGCTTTCGATGGGAACGAGCGCTTCGATGCGGCGGTCGAGATTGCGCGGCATCCAGTCGGCGGAGCTGATGAAGAGCTTGGCGTTCTCGGACGGCAGCTCGAAGCCGTTGGCGAAGGCGACCACGCGCGAATGCTCCAGATAGCGCCCGACGATGGACTTGACCCGGATGGTCTCCGACAGGCCCTTCACGCCCGGCTTGAGGCAGCAGATGCCGCGCACCACCAGTTCGATGGGCACGCCCGCCTGGCTGGCCCTGTAGAGCCGGTCGATGATGCCCTGGTCGACCAGCGCGTTGAGCTTGGCCCAGATGCCCGATGGCTTTCCAGCGATCGCGTTCTGCGTCTCCGCGTCGATATAGCGGTAGAGCGTGTCGCGCAGGCCGTGCGGGGCGATGGAGATCTTCTGCAGATCGCGCGGGCGTGACGAGCTGGTCACGAAGTTGAACAGCTTGCCGACGTCCGCGCCGATGACTGGATCGGCCGTGAACAGGGCGAGGTCCGTGTAGATCTTGGCGTTCTGCGCATGGTAGTTGCCGGTCCCCAGATGGGTGTAGGTCTGCAGGCGTTCGCCTTCGCGCCGGATCACGAGACTGACCTTGGCGTGTGTCTTGAAGCCCAACAGCCCGTAGACGACCTGAACGCCCGCCCGTTCGAGATCGCGCGCGAAGCGCAGGTTGGACGCTTCGTCGAAGCGGGCCTGGATCTCCACCAGGGCGGTGACGGACTTGCCGCTCTCGGCCGCGTCGATCAGGGCGCGCACGATCGGGCTGTCGTCCGAGGTGCGGTAGAGCGTCTGCTTGATCACCACCACATCCGGATCGCGCGCCGCCTGGCGCAGGAACTGGATGACGACGTCGAACTCCTCATAGGGGTGATGGACGAGGATGTCCTTGGCCGCGATGGCCGCGAAATGATTGCCGTCATAGTCGCGAATGCGCTCCGGGAAGCGCGACTGGAAGGGCGGAAAGAGCAGGTCGGTCCGGCCATTGTCGATCAGGCCCTTGAGGTCGACCATGCCGAGAAAGCCCGACTCCTGGATGTCCTCGTCCCAGCATTCGAAGCTCTCGATCAGAAATTCGCGCAAGGATGGGTCGATGCCGTCGTTCAGCTCCAGCCGGATGACCCGGCCGCGGCGGCGTTCCTTGAGCAGGAACTCGAAATGGCGCACCAGGTCTTCCGCCTCGTCGTCGATGGCGATGTCGCTGTCGCGCGTGATGCGGAACAGGCCCTGGGCTTCGATATAGTAGTCCGGAAACAGCTCCGGCAGGAAATGGCCGATGACGTCCTCGATCAGGACGTATTCGCGCTTCTTGGACCCGGCGGAAAGCTGCAGGAAACGCGGCAGGTGGGCGGAGATCGGCACGAGCGCGAAGGCGTGCTCCACGTCGGGCTGGGTGCGGGTGATGGAAGCCACCACACCCAGGGACAGGTTGGAGAGAAACGGAAACGGGTGGGCGGCGTCGACCGAAAGCGGGGAGAGCAGCGGCAGGATCTGCGTCTCGAACCGGTCGTGCAACTCCTCTTTCGCCGCCTCGCTCAGCTGCGCGATGGAGACGACGGAGATCTTGTTGCTGGCCAGCTGCGAGCGCAGGGTCTTCCAGCCGCGCTCCTGCGCGGCGATCAGCCGGTCGACCTGCTTGGCGATCTTGTCGAGCTGGCGCGCGGGCGTCAGCCCATCGAAAGAGGGGGTGTGGACGCCCGCCAGCATTTGGGTACGCAGCCCCGCCACGCGGACCATGTAGAATTCGTCGAGGTTGGACGCGGAGATCGACAGGAAGCGCAGCCGCTCCAGCAACGGTACGGATTTGTTGAGCGCCTCTTCCATCACGCGGGTGTTGAACTGCAGCCAGGACAGTTCGCGGTTGAAATAGGGAGGGTTGGCCGGGCCTGACATGGCTGGGCCTATGCCGCGCCGCGCCGCGCCCGTCCAGTGACGGAGCGGTGACAAGGCAGGCGATGGAGTCCGCTAGGCGGCCGCGCTGGCCGTGTCGTCGGACAGGATGGCGAAGAGGGCTTGGGC
>JBATXP010000333.1:0-7848 GCA_049673465.1 Litorimonas sp. | reverse complement strand
CGCGTTCGCGGCGACGGCCGGACAGGCGGCGTTCGCTCTGTTCCAATTCGCGAGCCGCGCTCTCGGCCCTCGCGGTCTGGGACGCGATGGCCTGGGTGAGCTCCGAGAGCTCCGCCTCGATCCCATTGCGGCGGAGCAACGCCGCTTCGGCTTCGTCCTGCGCCGCGTCCAGCGCGGCCGACTGGTCGCCGGCGGAGGCGAGCGTTTCGCGTTCCAGCCCCAGGCGAGCTTCGGCGGTCTGCGCGTCCTCCACGATGCCGGATTCGCGCTCGATATCGGAAGCCAGCTGCTCGACCTGCGCCTTCAGCTTGCGCAGCTCCGACGTCGCCGCTTGCTCGTCCGCTTCCAGCGCCTCCTTGGCCGCATTGAGTCGCGCCAGCACGGCGGCGGCGATGAGCTGTTCCTCCTGCTTGGGCTTGAGCGTGCTGGACAGGTCGGAGGCGAGGCGCTGCGCTTCGGTCGCGCGCAGGGCCGTGTCCTGGACGTTGGCCTCGCAGGCCCGGAGCGCGTCCTGCGCCCCGGCCAGCGTGTCGAGCGCCGCGACCCAGCGCTTGAGCCAGAGCAGCGCCTTATATTCGTGGATCTCCCCGGCCAGCCGCTTGTAACGCGCGGCCTGACGGGACTGGCGGCGCAGCGACAGCAATTGGCTCTCGATCTGGGCGACGATGTCCTCCAGCCGGTCGAGATTGTTTTCGGCCGCGCGCAGGCGCAGTTCGGCTTCGTGGCGGCGGGAGTGCAGGCCGCTGATCCCGGCGGCTTCTTCTAGGATGCGGCGGCGATTGCTCGGCTTGGCGCTGATCAGTTCGCTGATCTGGTTCTGCCGGACGAGGGCGGGGGAGTTCGCCCCGGTCGAGGCGTCGGCAAACAGCAGCTGCACGTCCTTGGCGCGGACGGTGCGTCCGTTGATCTTGTAGGTCGAACCCTTGCCCTTGGTGATGACCCGCGCGACTTCGAGGTCGTCGGAGTCGTTGAAGGCGGCGGGCGCGACGCGGGCGCTATTGTCGATGCTCAGCGTGACATGGGCCTGGTTGCGGCCGGGGCGCTGCCGCGTCCCGGAAAAGATCACGTCCTCCATGGCCGCGCCGCGCATCGCCTTGGCGCTGTTGGCGCCCATGACCCAGCGGATGGCCTCCAGCAGGTTGGACTTGCCGCAGCCATTGGGCCCGACCACGCCGGTCAGGCCCGGTTCGATCAGGAAGTCGGTCGGCTCGACGAAGCTCTTGAACCCCGTGAGGTTGATCTTCTTGAAGACCAGCGCCCCCATGGGTCTATTCGGACGGCTCTTCGTCCGTCGCCTCGGTCGCGGTGGGAACCTCCTCGCCGAGCAGCGGCAGGATCACCTCTTCCATGGATTCCAGGGTGAAGACGCGCTGGAGCTCGCCATTGATGACGAAGGCAGGCGTGCCCGTGACCCCGAGGTCGAGCCCGGACTGCTCGCGGTCCTGATATTCGGCACGCAGCTCGCTATTGGCCATGCAGGCCGTGAACTCGTCCTCGCTGAGACCGGAGGACTTTGCGAGGTTGATATAGGCTTCGCGCAGCTGGCCGTTGCGGGCGAACTCGAACATCTGGGCCTGACGTTTGAACTGCAGGCCGATATTCTCGAAATATTTCTCCTCCGGCGCGCACAGGGCGATCATGAAGCCCGCATCCGCCATGGTCGGCTCACCCGCGCGGAACTCGCGGAACACGTAGCGCACCTTGCCCGTGTCGACATATTTCTTCTTGAAGTCGGGATAGACCGTATTGTGCCAGTTGGCGCAGGCCCCGCAGGAGACGGACGCGTATTCCACGACCGTGACGGCCGCGTCCGGATTGCCGATGGCGTGGTCGTCGGGCCGCTCGAATGCGCTGCGGTCTGCCGAGGCGACCGTGGCGGTCGAGGTGGACGCCGGACTTTCCGCATTGGCGCCACAGGCGGCAAGCAGGGCGGTCGTGGCCAGAAGAAGGGAGGTGCGGATCAGGTGGGTCATGTCGGACGTCCGTTTCGCGGTTCGGTTTCGTGGTGCCAACCCTTTGTCCATCCGCGCCGCATCTGTCCATGCCCAGAGTCAGAGGTCAGAGGTCAGAGATGAGAGTCGGAGATCGGAGTCAGAGTGGGTGGAAGCGCCTGCGGATAGTCCGTGGGGAGTCTTCAGGGCTGGTTGCGCAGCACTTCCCGGCCCAGCCGTTCCAGCGCGTCCTTCAGCCGTCCGCCGCGCACCTCCGCGAGACCGTCCCGCAACGCCGCCTCCTCGGAGGGACGAAGGCCCCGCTTCGGGGGGTCCGCCCGCGACGTGGCGGGCGCGGCCTGGACGACTTGTAGACCTTGCACGTGACCCTGGCCGAGATGGGCATTGAGCCGTTCCAGGATGGGGCCGGACGCGGCGAGAATAAGCGATGCGGCCGCGCCCGGCGCGCTGATGACCAGCGTGCGCTCGCCACTGCGCGCCCGGAAGCGCACGGGCGTGCTGATCTTCGACCAGCGCGGACCCATGATCTCGCCCCAGATGGGTTGAAGCGCGCGGGCCGACCCGCCGCGCGTGCCGCTCTTTTTGCTCAGCGGTCGCATGACGCGGTTCACCGCCATGCCCGCGCTCGGCAGGGGACGCGCCTGAGGGCGACCGCGTTGCGCTTCGAGATAGCGCGAAAGAATCACGCGCCGCGTCGCCGGGTCCTGTCGGTCGTCGTCTGACATCGCGTCTTCTTCCCCCATTGCGCGGGCGGGGTAAAGCGCACAGGTCTGGTGACGATCATGTGGACCGAGCCCCAAATCGCCGAGATGCGCGCCCGCCTGCTGGCCTGGTACGACCGCGAAGGCCGCACCCTGCCGTGGCGGGTCCGGCCCGAAGACCGGGCGAGCGGGACCGTGCTCGATCCCTATGCGGTCTGGCTGAGCGAGATCATGCTGCAGCAGACCACCATCCCGCACGGCACGCCCTACTGGCACAAGTTCCTGTCTCTCTACCCGAGTGTCCAGGACCTGGCCGCCGCGCCGCTGGACGAGGTGCTGACTCACTGGGCGGGGCTGGGATATTATGCGCGGGCGAGGAACCTGCACAAATGCGCCAAGGTCCTGGTGGAGGAGCATGGTGGTCGGTTTCCGCAGACCAAGGCGGAGCTGCTGACCCTGCCCGGGATCGGCGACTACACGGCGTCGACCCTGGCCGCGATCTGTTTCGACGAGCCGACCAGCATCGTGGACGGGAACGTCGAGCGGGTGATTGCCCGCCTCCACCGCGTCCAGACGCCCTTGCCGAAGGCGAAGACCGAAATCCGCGCGCTCGCGGCCGAGCTGGCCGACCCGGACCGGCCGGGCGATTACGGCCAGGCGTTGATGGATCTGGGCGCGACGATCTGCACGCCGCGAAACCCGTCCTGCCTGATCTGTCCGTGGTCCGCATTCTGCCAGGCCCACGCCGCCGGCGACATGACCGACTATCCGCGCAAGGCTCCGAAAAAAGCCAAGCCCGTCCGTTATGGACAGGCGTTCGTGATGGTGAGGGACGGATCGGTGCTCTTGAGAACGCGGCCGGAGGAGGGCTTGTTGGGCGGAATGGCGGAAGTGCCGACCTCCGCCTGGGCCGATGCGGTGCCCGAGCCGGTCTTCCCGATCGATTCGGACTGGACGCGGGCGACGGCCCCCGTTCGCCATGTCTTCACCCACTTCGAGTTGTATCTGGATGTCTACAGTGCGGAGATCGACGCAGAAGATTTGTCAGGTGGTCGCTGGGTTGGATTCGATTCCCTGCAAAACGAACCGATCCCGAGTCTTTTCAAAAAGGTGTTGGACAAAAGCGGATTGATCCGGTCTTGATGAGTGTGAGCGGGGTCGTCCACATCGGCCCCGCTCACGTCGTTTCGGGCTAGGCGCCCCCTACGCCGCCTGCTGCTCCGGAGCATCGTCCGAAGCGGAGGACTTTCCCGTCGCGGCGGTCTCCTCCGCATCGTTGTCCTGCTTCAGCGCCTTGTGACGGTTGCCGATCTCCAGCTTGCGCGACTGCGGCTGCTCGACCGCCGCCTTGGGCAGGGTCAGTTCCAGCACGCCGTCCTCGAAGCTCGCCTCGATGGCGTCCTCGTCGATACCGTCTGGCAGGGGCAGGCTGCGCTGGAAGCGGCCATAGCGCGTTTCCGTGCGGGCCTGCGTGTCGTCCTTCACCTCGTAGCGGGATTTCTTGTCGCCGGAGATGGTGATCTGTCCGTTCTCCACGCTCACATCGACATCCTCGCGCTTCACGCCGGGCAGTTCCAGCGACAGGCGATATTCGTCGTCCGTTTCGTGATGGTCGATGGCAGGGGTGAAAAAGGACGCACCGTCCTGCTCGTCCTCATGCTCGTCGATCAGCGACTGGGCCCGACTGAACATGTCCGCCATTTCGCGTTGCATGTGGTCGAAGATGGAATAGCCGCGCTGTTGCGCGACGGGTCGCGAGCGGGGCGTGCTGCGGTAGCGGTAGATGACGGGATAGTTGGCCATGGTGTGTCTCCTTTCATAATGTGGGCCGCGCCCTGGCACGGGCGCGATGGATGCAATGAGGAAAGATTTGCGGCGGTTCCGAAGGCAAAGGCATTTTAATGATAGGGGTACGGAGCGTTAAGCAAAGATCCCTTTGGATGTTCGTAGCGGAGTTGCCCCCGGATCAAGTCCAGGGCAGGCTGCACGCAATGCGTTTCGGACCGCAGGCACAGCCTGCGGCACTTCGCTACCGTCCGTCCACTGGACGGCCGATCAAAGACGCTGCATGCCCCCGCGAGGGGGAGGTAGGCTCGCGAAGCGAGGTCGGAGGGGGACATGGAAAACAAGCCGCGCAACGCGCGTCCGCCTCCTCACTACAGCCGCTTCTCACGCCCGCGGGAATCCAGTGGTTCACCGAGGTCTCGGCAGGCCCGAACCGCTTGCCCACGTCGGCGGCTTGGCAAGGACTGGATTCCCTCATGCGCGGGAATGAGCGGCAGGGAGGAAGTCGGGACGGAACTCCTCCTCTTCCATCGCGCGTGCCTCTTCCCTAAACGCTTGCCATGTCCAAGCCGTTTACCATCGCCATCGACGGGACCTTCGCGTCCGGCAAGGGGACGTTGTCGAGGCGGGTGGCGGCGCATTACGGCTTGGCTGTGCTGGATACGGGCAAGCTCTACCGGGCGGTGGCGCGCGACGTGATCGCGGCGGGCGGATCGGTGGAGGACGAGGCGTTCGCGGCCCGGATCGCCGCGAGGATCGACGCGGCCACACTGGACGATCCCGCGCTCAAGAGCGGCGGGATGGGCTCGGCGGCCTCCAAAGTGTCCGTCCACCCGGCCGTGCGGGCGGCGCTGCTATCCTATCAGCGCGACTTCGCCCAGAACGGTGCGGTGCTGGACGGGCGGGATATCGGCACGGTGATCCTGCCGGATGCGGATGTGAAGCTGTTCGTGACGGCGGAACCCGAAGTGAGGGCGGATCGGCGCTACCGCGAACTGAGGGGCTATGGGGAGGACGTCACGCCCGAAGGCGTGCTGGAGGCCTTGCGCGAGCGCGACCACCGCGACACGACGCGCGCCACCGCGCCGCTCAAGGCGGCTGAGGATGCGCACTTGCTGGACACGACGGAGCTGTCTATAGACGCCGCCGTCAGCGAGGCGGTCCGATTGATCGACGCCGTGCTGGACGCGAACGCGCAAGACGACTGAGCGGCCCCCTCCAAGGTCCGCACCACTTCTTCCCTTCGTGAGTATCCACCAGCTTCGGGATGGTCCCGGAGTAGTCCGCGAGACGCGAGCGTTTCGTCGGCATGACCCTTTTGGAGTCCCCATACACATGTCTATCGAAGACACATTCAATCCGTCCACCGACGATTTCGCCGCCATGTTCGAGGCGTCCGTCGAAGCCTCTCCCATGCGCGAGGGCAAGGTGGTCGAAGGCATCGTCACCGGCATCGAGAAGGATGTCGCCATCGTCGATGTCGGCCTGAAAACCGAAGGCCGCGTCGAACTGCGTGAATTCTACGAGCCCGGATCCGACAACCAGCTGAAGGTCGGCGACACGGTCGAGGTCTTCCTGGAGCGCATCGAGAACGCGCTCGGCCAGGCCGTGCTGAGCCGCGACAAGGCCCGCCGCGAGGAGAGCTGGGTCAAGATGGCCAAGTTCTACGAAAAGGAAGAGCCCGTCAAAGGCACCATCGTGGGCCGCGTCAAGGGCGGCTTCACCGTCGACCTCGGCGGCATCAACGCCTTCCTGCCCGGCAGCCAGGTCGACATCCGTCCGGTTCGCGACATCGGCCCGCTCATGGGGTCCGAACAGCCGTTCCAGATCCTCAAGATGGACCGCTCGCGCGGCAACATCGTGGTTTCCCGCCGCGCCATCCTCGAAGAGTCGCGTGCCGAACAGCGCGCCGAGCTGGTCAGCCAGCTGCAAGAGGGCGAAGTGCGCGAAGGCGTGGTCAAGAACATCACCGATTACGGAGCCTTCGTGGATCTCGGCGGCATCGACGGCCTGCTGCACGTCACGGATATGAGCTGGCGCCGGGTCTCCCACCCGAGTCAGGTGCTCAATGTGGGCGACACGGTCCAGGTCAAGGTCATCCGCATCAACCCGGAAACCCAGCGCATCAGCCTCGGCATGAAGCAGCTGCAGGACGATCCGTGGAACGCGGCCGCCGCCAAGTACATTCCGGGCACGCGCCACACGGGCCGCGTCACGAACATCGCCGATTACGGTGCGTTTATCGAGGTGGAAGAGGGCGTCGAAGGCCTCGTCCACGTGTCCGAAATGTCCTGGACCAAGAAGAACGTCCATCCCGGCAAGATCGTCAGCACGTCCCAGGAAGTCGAAGTCGAAGTCCTCGACGTCGATCAGGAGAAGCGTCGCATCTCGCTGGGCCTCAAGCAGGTCCAGAGCAATCCGTGGGACAGCTTCACCGACCGCTTCCCGGTCGGCTCCACGATCTCCGGCGAAGTCAAATCCGTCACCGAGTTCGGCCTGTTCATCGGTCTGGAAGACGATATCGACGGGATGGCTCACCTGTCCGACCTGTCTTGGGACAAGTCCGGCGAGGAAGCCCTCAAGGACTACCAGAAGGGTCAGATGGTCGAAGCCAAGATCCTCGAGGTCGACGTCGAGAAGGAGCGTATCTCGCTGGGCATCAAGCAGACCGTCAAGGACACCATGCCGGCCGGCGCATCCAATTTCGGCAAGGGCAATGTGGTCACCTGCACGGTCACCAAGGTGCAGCCTGCGGGCCTCGACGTCACCTTCGGCGAAGACGACGCGGAAGTCGCAGCCTTCATCCGCAAGGGCGATCTGTCCCGCGACCGCTCCGAGCAGCGTCCCGAGCGCTTTGCCGTGGGCGACAAGGTCGATGCCATGATCACCCGCGTGGACCGCAAGACCCGTCAGTACCAGCTGTCCATCAAGGCGCTGGAAATCCAGTCCGAGAAGGAAGCGGTGGCCCAGTACGGTTCCAGCGACTCCGGCGCGTCGCTCGGCGACATCCTCGGTGCCGCCCTCAAGGGCGACTGATCATCCTGGGGGCTCCGTCTTCGGAGCCCGCCGACAGGACAAGCGACCCCGCCGGCTTCCGCCGGCGGGGTTTTTCTTTGGTCGGCTTCCGAGCGTCGTTCCGCCTCGCATTCGGAATTTTTCAACCGCGCGGGGAGTTTTGCGCTCCGGCTTCGGCCTTTGCTCTTGACGACAGGCGCTCCGACACGGTTAACGGGGGTCATGCTCCGTTCCGAACTGATCGACACGTTGCAGGAAGAAAACCCCCACTTGACCCGGCGCGATGTCGAACGGGTGGTCGGCGTCGTCCTGGAAACCATCACACAAACGCTCGAAGCGGGCGCGCGGGTCGAACTGCGCGGCTTCGGCGCCTTCTCCGTGCGCCACCGCAAGGC
>JBATXP010000332.1:0-1638 GCA_049673465.1 Litorimonas sp. | reverse complement strand
GAGCTCGACTATCCGAGCGGGCGTGTGCGGGTGGACTTCAACGCCAAGACGCTGGAACACGATACGCCGTTTGCGCTGAATGCGGATTTCGGGAACGATCCCCTGGCGCGCGACAGCCTGGGGGCGGCGCTGGATGCGTTCGTGCGCGCCGTGCTGGACGGGTAGCCGGTAAAGATCACGGGCGGGCACGGGCTGCGGGCGCTGAGACTGGCGCCGACGGTCGGGGGAGGTTGAGAAGAAGACGATCGGGATCGGTCTGGCGGTGGTGCTGGCGGTGCTTGCAGGGGCGCTGGCGTGGAACTGGGAGGAGATTTCGCGGTTGCGGGCGGTGAACTCCATGTTCGATGCGGACCGGATCGTGGCGAACTTCTCCAACATGGACGACCTGCTGCTGACGCGGGATGTGGCGGTCGGGGAGCTGGGGGACATGGCCGTCGACCTTCGGGACCTGCCGGAGACGGTCGCGATCGCGGGGGAGGCCCGCAGTCTCGACGCGCTGCTGGACGAGACGGACACGACGTCCCTGCTGGTGATGGTGGATGGGGTGATCGTGCATGAGGACTACAGGCTGGGAACGGGGGCGGAGGACCAGCGGATCTCGTGGTCGGTCGCCAAGAGCTTTCTGAGCGCGCTGGTCGGGCGGGCGGTCGTGGCCGGCGACATTGCGAGTCTCGACGACGACGTGACGGCCTATGTGCCCGAGCTGGTCGGCACGGCCTATGAGGGCGCGAGCGTGCGCAATGTCCTGAACATGGCCTCGGGCGTGCGGTTCAACGAGGACTATTTCGACCGCGACAGCGACATCAACCGCATGGGGCGGACCCTGGCGCTGGGCGGGTCGCTGGACGACTTCTCCGAGGGGTTGGTGGAGCGAGAATTCGCGCCCGGCTCTGCCAACCAATATGTGAGCATCGACACCCACGTCATCGGGCGCGTGCTGCGCGCGGCGACGGGGCGGACAGTTTATGACCTGTTCGAGGAGGCGTTCGCGCCCGTGGGGCTGGGCCCGGTCACCTATATCACGGACGGCGACGGGGAGGCGTTCGTCCTGGGCGGGCTGCTGATGACCACGCGCGGCTATGCGAAGTTCGGGCAGCTGTTCGCGCAGGGCGGACAATGGGAGGGGGAGACGGTGATCCCAGCCGATTGGGTGGCGGAATCGACCGCGATCAGCGCGCCCCCCGTGCATGGTGAGGACACGCGCGGGCGGGCCTATGGCTACCAGTGGTGGATGCTGCCGGACGCGAACGGTGTGGGGGACTATTTCGCGAACGGGATCTACGGGCAGACGATCTATGTGAACCCGGAGCGCAATGTGGTGATCGTGAAGACGAGCGCGGACCGGGAGTTCTCAGGACTGGGCGAGAGCGGGCTCCCGACGCAGGTGGAAGTGGTGCTCGCGATGCGGAGCGTGGCGGAAGCGATGGGTCGGACGTCACCGTAGCGATGTGAGGACGGGGAGTTTCTGGTAGTTTTTGATCCGTTGCTTTTCTCGCCGTTATTGCCCGGTTTATCCGGGCAATCCCTGCGGGGTGGTGTGCGGATGCGGGCGTTGCGCGCGCGGTGTGGATTACCCGGACGAGCCGGGTAATGACGGAAGGGGGGGAGGTGTGGTCGTGGGGCAGCGTTGACTTCGGC
>JBATXP010000331.1:0-3485 GCA_049673465.1 Litorimonas sp. | reverse complement strand
CAGCACGGCGGGCGATCTCGACTGCAATGGCGCGGGGCGGCGCCTATCGCGGTCACGGGCACGCTCGCGGGACCGATCGCGATCGCGGTCCCTGTAACGGTCGCGATCTCTCGACCGGTCGTAGTCGCGATACTGACGCGCGGGCGGATGATAGACCCCGCGCGAGCGAGGCCCGCGGCGGTAGTCATGGCCGAACCGGTCTCCACCCCAGTGACGGCGATAGTCATGGTCGCGATGGCCATAGCCGAAATGCCCGCGATAGCGCGGCGCCGGACGAAACAGCCCTCCATAGCCGGGGCTGTAATAGCGATCGTGGACGTAGATCGTTTCCGTCACGCGGGACGAACATTCCAGCTCCCGGCTGTCGCGGCGCAGGATGGGCACGGCCTCGCCATTGAGGAAGACCGCGTCGCGCGTCCGGCCGAAATCGCGCTCGCCCGCATCGTTATAGTAGAGATCGATCTCCAGCCGCGCGCCGCCCGTCATCGTCTGCCCGTCCAGGTCGTAGGCCGCTTGCGTGCTGCGAAGGCGCACCGCCCCGGCGAGCCCGGCATCCAGCTCGAACGGATCGAAGGTGGGCGCGACCCACTCCGCCGCGCCGGTGCGCGGGTCGAACGCCGTCACCACATCCGCCGCGATCCGGTCGGGCGCAAGCTCCGGCAAGGACGCCGCCCCCTGCTGGTAGGTCGCGGAAGACGGCTGCGAATAGGTCGTGGAGCCCGCACTATAGGTGGTCTGCGCCGCCGCCTGTCCGGCCGCGAACAAGGCGACGGAACAGAGCAATGCGGACAAGCGGGCGATCATGGCTCCGTGACTATAGCATGAAAGGTGAGGCCCGTGTGAGAACCGTGTTCATCCGGTGTTAATCCGGCTCCACCTCGCGCAGCAGGTCCGCGAAGCCCTCCCCGCTCGACCAGTAGGGCACGATCATGGACAGGCTCTGATAGACGCCCCGGTCGATCAGCGCCTTGGTCGGCATGTTGTCCGGTCCGGGCCCTTCGCGGAGCTGGTGATATTGAAGCCAGAAGGTGAAGTGCTGGGACAGGCGCGCCGTCAGTCCCGCCTTCTCGCCTTCGCTGAAATTCAGATGGCCGTCCTCCTCCAGGTCGGAGAGCAGCGAAAACGCCGTCCGTTCCTTCAGCGCCAGCAATCGCGAGAACGGCCCCGCCAGTTCCGGCACGCGGTCGATCATCTCCGCCGGGCTGCGATAGAAGAAGCGGAAGTCCCAGATTTCCTCGAAGATGATGTAGAGATAGACCCAATTATCCTCCAGGACGAGCCGCTCATTGATCGGGGCGGACAGGACCTGGCGCAGCTCGTCCTCGAAATCCGCGAACAGCTCGCGGATGATCGGCTCCTTGCCCTTATAGTGGTAGTAGAGATTGCCCGGCGACATGCCCATGACGGAGGCGATGTCGACCGAGCTGACGGCGTGCTCGCCCTCATTGTTGAACAGGCCCAGCGCCGTGCGCAGGATGTTGGTCTTGGTGTCGGAGCGTTCCGTCATGGCCGCATGAGCCCCGCGGAGTCTCCGCCCTCCCCAAGGAAGAGGGAGACATCACGGTAAGCCATTCGGTCTAGGACGACTTTTTCGTCGACTGCGTCTTCGTGCCTTTCGGCGCGGCCTTCTTGGCCGGAGCCTTCTTGGTCCGCGTCGTCGTGGCGCGCTTGGGCGAGGCCGCCTTGGCTGGGGCGGCGATGAGTGTGTCGAGCTTGGCCTCGATGCGGGCCAGCCGGTCCTCCACCGCGTCGAGCCGGTCGTCGGAACCGCCGGACAGGCGCGTGCGCATGGCGCTGATGCGGTCCTCGATCCCGACCGTGCTGCGAATGTCGTCGGTCAGCTCGGACGCCTTGCCCGCCAGCTGCGCGCCCTTGACCTTGGCGGCCATCTCCAGCTGCTCGCCTTTCGCGGCGAGGGTGTCGAACATGTCGCTGCCCGCGCCGGGCACCTTGGCGCCCAGACCCTTGACCATGTCGCGACCCTCCTCGAAGGCGCGGCCATAGGCGCCGATGCCCGCCAGCCAGATGCGCCGCGCCACGTCGCCGGTCTTGCGGTCGGAGGATTCGGGGGTCTGGTCGTCGTCGGACATGGGGGTCTCCTTGTCTGGTTTTGGTGGCCTGGTCTGAAGTCTACGCGCTGACCGCCTTGCGATCGTTGGCATGGATGAAGCTGGCCGCGATGGACGGCACTTCGGCGGGCTCGGCGTGGGGGATCGGCATTTCGGGTTCGCTGAAGAAGTCGCGGATCAGGGCGACCGTCTCCTCCCGGCGGGTCAGGAGGAACAGGTGCCCCGCCCCGTCGAGAATCTCCAGCCGCGAGCGACGATAGAGCGCGTGCAGGATGAGGCCGTTGATCGGGGGGACGATCTGGTCCGCGCCGCCCATGAGGATCAGCGTGCGCGCCCGGATGCGCCGCGCGATCGGCAGGGACGACCAGCCCGCCATCGCGCCCAGCTGGAACAGATAGCCCTTGATGGACGGTGGCATCATGTTGACCGTGAAGTCGCCCGCATGGCGGGCCGCGTCGCCGTAGAGCGTTTCGAAGTTCTTCTTCAGGAAGTCGCGGTCGATATAGCGCTTGGGCGAGGCCATCTTGGACAGGGCCTTCGGATTGCCCGGCACCATGGTCCAGCCGGGGCTGGTCGCGCACAGGATCAGGCGGCGCGTCATGGATTTGTTCTGCCAGGCGAATTGCTGCGCCGGACCGCCGCCCCAACTCACCCCCAGCACGTCGACGCGGTGATAGCCGTTCTGCTTGAGGATCTGCTTGGCCGCCCGAGCCACCCACCAGGGACGATAGGGAAAGGTCGGATCGGGCGATCCGCCCACGCCCGGCATGTCGAAGGTGATGATGTCCCGGCCGGTGAACGTGTCGGCGAAAAGCTGCGCGATTTCCAGGTTCGCGCCGATTCCGTTGAAGAACAGCAGCGGCGTGCGCTTGCCGAAGCCCTTATCCGTGCCGGTCCAGATGGCGGTGCGAAGCTGCTGGTTGCCGATCCTCGAAAAGAAGATCTTCGGCAGGTTCTGCCGATGCGCCTCGTCCTGCTGGTCGTGAGCGTCCATGTGTCGTCTTTCCCGGCGCGGAGGCCGTATCCCCTTGCCGCCAGGTGCGTTGCCCGCGGCGTTTGTGTGGGGCAATAGATGGTTAACCGGCGTTTGCAAAAGGTTAAGATCGCAGTCTTCACCGTGAGACGGGCGCGGGCAAGCTCGAAACACCTATGCCTGGGCAAGACAATTCGATTTGCAGCGACCGGATGAACATGTCCTTCGAGCGCGCACGCGGAACGGTGCGACCGGGCGGCCTGGCCCGGCAAGAGTGGCGTTTTGTGCCGAGAGTGGCACGAAGCGCGGGCCTCGTTCCGGCGAAGGAACGAGAGTGGGGTTACCTTTTTACGCTGGCCCGAGGCCCGCGGGTCCGGTGTGCGCAGCTGGCGTTTGCGCTTTGGTCCGGACGGCCTGCAATAGGCGCTCGCCCGGAGCGGGGA
>JBATXP010000330.1:0-3054 GCA_049673465.1 Litorimonas sp. | reverse complement strand
ATGGTGATGTTTAATGATAAAAAGCCTATAAAAACAAGGCGTTGATAGCTAAGAGTCACGCCTAACCGGTCAAGTATCATAGGCGCAAGTAAAAAAATTCATGATATTCCGACGGCAACGGCAATTGCCAAAGTTGCCAACGCGAAAGTTGGTGAAGCGTTGCTCTTAGTAAGTCTTTCCCAAGACCGATCAATGATTGAAACACCGTCTTCTATGGATTTTTCGCTTCGTAGATGGACTAAGAAAGTCAATAAGAGCGATGTCCATAGGACCCAATACACTCCGGACCAAACCAGAATCAGTCCAAAAATACTGGCGGCGATCGTCTCAAATATCGCAAGAACTGATAGTTTTGACTTATAACCGACTTTGCCCGCAGAATAGAGAACCACCTGTCATGCCGCCTCCTGAGGTTTTCTTGCTAATTGTCGAAATACACTATAAGTCAGTCAAAGAAGTTACAACGGGTAGTAGTGGATGCTTCGGGTTGCATTTCTTTTTTGTCGTTCGAAAGGTTTTCGGTTGTGTGAATTATTGGTCTCGCAGGCCGCGCCGCAGCATGATGAGGATGGTGCGATGTCCGCTTCTCTACTTGGGTGTTTGGGTCAAGCTCGTTTTCCTTGTTTGTTTCGGGTCGTTGTCACTCATCCGGGTCACGCTTCTCTTCGCAGTCTGGTTGATGCTATCGGGCATCGCTGCACGCATATGTCGGATCGGTCATGGAGAGCCTTGCTTTGAGACGCGCTTCAAGTTGCGCAGCAGACATTTTCGGCTTCATCCACAAACCTCGTCCGGTGAGGGACGACCCCGTCAGGATTGGTGGGTGGCGTTTCAGGTCATGCCATGCCCTCCACCGGTTCCTGACGGAATTCCGTGCCGTCGATCCACATGCGATGCAGCAGAACGGCAAGCTTTCGTGCCACTGCGACGACAGCGCGGCGGCGGCCTTTGGTGCGCATCAGCCGCATGCCCCAGGCTTTGATCTGTGATCCGGCCATCGTGCGCATCAGCAGTGCGTTTGCGGCGGCATAAAGGGTTGCACGCACATCTCTGTCGCCGGCCTTCGATATGCGGCCAGGATTGTCGTGCTCGCCCGATTGATAACGCCTTGGCGTCAGTCCAAAATGGGCCGCCACAGTGCGGGACCGCCTGAAGCGGGTCGGCTCATCAACGGCGGACTTGAAGGTCAGCGCTGCGATCGGTCCCACACCTGGAACGGTCATCATCCGCATGCAAACCTCGTCGCGGGTGGCCGCGCGCTTGACCCGCCGATCCAGTTCCAGAAAGTGCTGATACAAAACCACGCGGGCGTCCAAAAGTGGAACCAGAGCGTGCGATAGAACCTCGTCCATCCCGATCAGCGGTCGGACAATACCGTCGAAACTGCCATGCTTCACGGTCTTGGGCAGGCGAATACCGAAGATCTTCAGCAGCCCACGCACTTCGTTGGCAAGGTCCATCGTCTTCTTCAGGAGCGCCTTGCGGGTGCTCAGCAACGCACGGACGCCGTGAGCCTCACGGCTCTTCATGTGAACCGGGCTGAACCAGCCGGTGCGCAAGACCTGGGCGATACCGCGCGCATCGTTCTTGTCCGTCTTATTCCGCATCGCGGACAGTGCAGCATTCACCTGTCGTGCTTCCATGCAAACGACATCGAACCCCGCCTCGGTCAAGCCAAAGAAGAGGTGCTGGCTCATTGTTCCAGCCTCAAAGCCAACCCGTTCGATCGGATACGGGACGCCCGCCAAGCACGCCGCGATGTCGGCAACCTCGCATGGCAGTTCGCGCTCGAGCATCACCTTGCCCTTGCCGTCGACAATGCACAGCGCACACGACCGCAGCGATACGTCCAGTCCAGCAAAATACTCCATCATCTGTCTCCCTTGTTCACAGCTATGCTGCGATCCTATCGGGAGCTCGACCTCAACGTGGAGGAAGCCCAATTACGCATGCTTTGGGCCGCCCATGTCGAGATGAATGCAGTGCCCCGTCAAGTTGCTCTAGCGCGGGATATGTCCACTCCGAACCCGATCTAGACCGATGCTATGTTGCGAAGGAATTTGATACACTATCATTGCGGATGTCTTCACTTAGCCGGCCCTTAGCGCCAATCGATGAAAGCGGACCAATCCGCATCTGCGTCGCGTTCAAAACTGGCGGTCACAGACCAAGGCAGGCCATTGATTGGAAAGAATATTTCGATGACGTTCAAACACCGTGAAGGCAGGCGCCTCCCATCTCGCGGCGAACACATGGACATAGTGGTTTCTGTGGTGGCCATCGGGGCTGATCCCGCTAGGATCGCGAGCAAACGCGCGTATCCACCTCATTGTCCGTCTCACCGTGAAACGCGGCGGAACCCAGCAGGTCGGACAACTCGCCCTCGGTCGGGAATGCGTTTGCGGTTCCGGCGCGCGACACCGTAAGCGCGGCGGCCCGGGCTGCAATGTTCAAAGCGGCGACATCAAGGGCAACTTTGCGCCGCAGCGACGAGGCAATGGCCACGCTTTGCAAGGTGTCTCCGGCCCCGGTAGTATCTGTCACGTCGCAAGGCTGGGCCGGTACGGCGACTATCCCCTTTCGATCCCCGAGCAAGGCACCTCTGTCGCCCAAGGTCAGAACGACCGACCCAATTCGCATATCCAGCAATGCCCGGACGGCAGCCACTTCTTCCGTCGCCGTGATCAGCCGCGCCTCGTGTTCGTTCAGGAACAGGATATCCAGCTTGGGAAGCAGGTCTTCGATGCCCGGTTCGAAGGGCGACGGGTTGAGGGCGACGATCATCCCGCGGGAATGCGCGAAGTCAATGATCTGCGACGTGCTGGACAGCGAAAGATTGCCCTGAAGAACCACGACGTCTCCGGTCACGGCTTGCGCCATGTGCGCACGAATGCTTTCGAACGACAGGGACCGGGCGCAGTCCACGGTCGTCACGATCACATTGCTACCCTGTCCATCGGTCAGCACGATCGACGTATCGCTCGGTTGGTCCTCCATCTCAATTAGCTGCGCGGCCACGGGCTCGACCGCGATCCGCGCGCGGATCCGACTAGC
>JBATXP010000329.1:0-2981 GCA_049673465.1 Litorimonas sp. | reverse complement strand
TGCCGTCCTTCAGCGTCACGACTTCGCCGTGATAATTGGTCGGGATGCCGCCCATATTGTAGTGGCAGGTCGGCAGGACCGGGATCGGTTCCTTGGTCACGTCCACGCCCGCGAAGATCTTCGCCGTCTCGGAAATACCGGGCAGGCGTTCGGCCAGCACGGCCGGGTCGAGATGGTCGAGGTGCAGGTAGATGTGGTCCTTGTTGGGGCCGACGCCGCGCCCCTCGCGGATCTCGATGGTCATGGCGCGGGACACGACGTCGCGCGAGGCGAGGTCCTTGGCGCTCGGCGCGTAGCGTTCCATGAAGCGCTCGCCTTCCGAGTTGGTCAGGTATCCCCCCTCCCCGCGCGAGCCTTCCGTGATGAGGCAGCCCGCCCCGTAAATGCCGGTCGGGTGGAACTGGATGAACTCCATGTCCTGCAGCGGCAGTCCGGCGCGCAGCACCATGGCATTGCCGTCGCCCGTGCAGGTATGCGCGGAGGTCGCGGAGAAGAAGACGCGGCCATAGCCGCCCGTGGCGAGGATCACGGTCTGCGCCTTGAAGCGGTGCAGCGTGCCGTCATCCAGTTTCCACGCCGTGATGCCGCGGCAGGCGCCGTCTTCCATGATCAGGTCGAGGGCGAAATACTCGATGAAGAACTCCGTCTCGTGGCGCAGGGATTGGCCATACAGAGTATGCAGCATGGCGTGGCCCGTGCGGTCGGCGGCGGCGCAGGTGCGCTGCGCTTCCGGGCCCTGTCCCATATTCTGCATCATGCCGCCAAAGGGCCGCTGGTAGATCTTGCCATCGTCCGTCCTGGAGAACGGCATGCCCCAATGCTCCAGCTCGTAGACGGCCGCGGGCGCGTTGCGGCAGAGATATTCGATGGAATCCTGGTCGCCGAGCCAGTCGGAGCCCTTGACCGTGTCGTACATGTGCCACTGCCACTCATCCTCGCCCATATTGCCGAGACTTGCCGCGATTCCGCCTTGGGCCGCGACCGTGTGGGAGCGTGTGGGGAAGACCTTGGTCACGCAGGCCGTTTTCAGGCCCTGCTGCGCCGCGCCGAGCGCCGCGCGCAGCCCCGAACCGCCCGCGCCGACGACGACGACGTCGTACTCATGATCGATGAAAGTGGTCATCGCGATATGTCCTTAGAGGAAAGCGGCGGACACGAGCCCCGCCACGCTGGCCAGCCACAAGATGAGGGCAACCGCCTTGTTCTTCCAGAGGCCGAAACGACGCAGCCCGCCCCCGAAATAGTCCATGATGACTTCGTCCATCTCCAGCTTGCAGTACCAGATGGCCGCCGTGAGAAACAGGATCAGCCCGATCGCGCCCAGCGGGCTACTCACCCAGGCCAGCACGCCGTCCGCCCCGCCCCGGATCGCCGGAATCGCACCGATCAGCGCGCCCGCCAGCCCGATGATCACGCCCCAGCCCGTCAGGCCGTGGATCTTGTGATGGGTTGTGCCCTCGCCGTGGCCCACCTGGGATTCATAGGGCTGCTCCGCCGTGTATGCGTCCGCGCTCATGCCGCCACTCCGATAAAAGTCAGGACAGCCGCCAGCACCAGCGCCAGGCCGATCATGACATAGGACAGCGTATTGTTGAGCTGCGGGTTCATCAGCTCCCCCTGGTTCCAGATCGCGTGCCGCAACTGCGCCAGCGCCATGAAGAGGAAGGCGAACAGGAACACGAACAGCCCGATCGCGCCCAGCGGCGAGAAGACCAGCCCGGCCAGCGGCAGCTCGCCCGTCAGTCCGACAACCAGGACGCCCAGCGCCACGATCACCAGCGCCACATAGCAGATGATCGCGCTCGCCCGGTGCAGGATCGAACTCATCATCGCGCCGTGCCAGCGCCAGACCTGCAAATGCGGCGACATGGGCCGCGGATCGTTCCATTGAGATGACATGAAAACCCTGTGTTCGATTGCCGAGCCATCCCCGGCCCAAACCCTACGGCGCTCTATTCGGCACGGTTCCCACGGTCAACCGCGCGGGTCAACGCAGCGGCGGAGGCGGAGCGGGCCTCAACCCCGCGCGCACCCCTTCAAAAACGGGATTCCCGTCCTTGCCAAGCCCTCGACGGGGGAGAGGAGTCCACGCCAGCCGACAGGTCGACAAGCTCGCCATCCACTCCCGAACGCACGCTCAATGCAGGCTGCCGGGACCACAAGCCTGCCGTGGACGGGTTGCAGGGGCGCTCACGACCGGACGCGTAGGCTCTGTTCTACGCAACTGGCCTCACTTCCCCCTTCCCATCGCGCGGCAGAATCCGCGCTTCGTGCCATTCGGCACAAGCGCGACGCCTTGTTGGAAACGGCCCTCCGGTCGCGAAATCGCCATGCATAAGAGAGACGTTGACAGTCATGGCCGACCATGCACTCGATCGGGAAAACCGTCCCCTTGTCACGACCGCGATGCCCTGCGACACCGTTCCCATGACCCGCGCCGTTCTTACTGCCGTCCTGCTGTCCGCGCTTCTCTCGGGTTGTGCGGAGAACGCGTCGGTCGATCCGGCCACCTCTTCCGCTCCGCCTATGACCTCTGTTCCCACCTCCGCCTTTCCCGGCGACATCGACCCCGCTCTGTCCGCCCGTTTCTCCCGCCTCGCGCTGGACTGCGTGCAGAAGGAGTTTCCCAACAAGATCAGCCGCACGACCGATACGGCCGAAGAGATCGGGCGGCCGCGTGATCTGTTTCCGGCCTTCTATGGCTGCTTCGACTGGCACAGCGCGGTGCATGGGCATTGGTTGCTGGTCAGGCTGCTGCGGGTCGGCGATCTGGACGACGCCACTCGGGCGGAAGCCGTCGCCAAGCTGAACGCGAACCTGACGCCGGAGACCATTGCGGGCGAGCTGGCCAATTTCCGGCGGCCCGCGCGCGGATCGTGGGAGCGACCCTATGGCTGGGCGTGGCTGCTGCAGCTCACCGCCGAGCTGCGCGAATGGGACGACCCCGATGCGGCGCGCTGGCTCGCCGCGCTGGAGCCGCT
>JBATXP010000328.1:0-4329 GCA_049673465.1 Litorimonas sp. | reverse complement strand
CCGTGCTGATGACGGCATTGACCACCGCTCTTGGGCTGGCGCCGCTCCTCTTTGCGACGGGTGTCGGGGCCGAGGTTCAAAGACCCTTGGCGACCGTCGTAACGGGCGGGCTGGTCTCATCAACCATTCTGACCCTTCTTGTCATCCCGGCCCTTCACAAGTGGTTTTCGCCGAGGCCGAACGGACATCGGTCTCTTGTCGAGACCGAACATTTCGAGAAGACAACATGATTTATGGCGATCCGTCTGCCGAAGAGGTCTCATGTAGCCCAAATGCAGCGAAGGCGTTTCACGCGACAAATGAGCATTATTTTGCATTTAAAACTTCCCTCGTAGGGGGCCGGAACAACTATCCATTTGTTGAATAATTCCAAGTCAGGTCTTGCACCGCAAGTATGCACCACCCAAGTCGGCCCAAAGGACTGGCGCTCGACCCTTCGACAGCGTTTCTAGCTTTTGTCGTCTGGCGTCTGTTGGGCACCGAGGTTGTCGCGCGTTTCAAGAAAACTCGCTTCACTAAAGCCTTGGAGGTCCGCATGAAGGCAATGACGAAAACGTCTGCGACCGCGTGGCTGGCGCTGCGGTGACTTCGGTCCCACTCGGGCACAGACGGCAAGGTAAGGATAATCGAAGGGTTATGATTACGCCGTAGTCGCCAGCAGGGGGAGGGTTAACGCCCTCCCTGCCGCACCAACACTGTAATAGGATTTTCCATTCTGCCAGAAGGCATTCTGGCACCAAAGCTTTAGAAGTTTTCATGGCCTTCAAAACACGCTCAAAATCTTCAACCGTCGCTCCCAACCCAGCGGCTCACCTTCGAGGTATCTCAAACCGCAAGATTCCGGATGTCCTGCCCCATCAGAAGGTGATTTTGGAGCACTATGCACAGGAAGCCGTCGATCTGCCGGATGTAGCAATCCAGCTTCCTACAGGCGGAGGGAAGACACTCGTCGGCTTGCTGATCGCAGATTGGCGGCGTGTGAAGGACAAGGAGCGGGTGCTGTTCCTCTGCCCGACACGTCAGCTCGCGGCACAGGTTGTTGAACAGGCCAAGGATAAGTACGGCATAAGCGCCATCAATTTCAGCGGCAGGAAAGCCGAATTCAATGCTGCCGATGAAGCCGCGTACAGACGTGGCAAAGCCGTCGCCGTCGCCCCCTATTCCGCACTCTTCAACTCGAATCCCTTCTTCACTTCACCGGATCTTATCGTTGCCGACGACGCCCACGTTGCTGAGAACTACATCGCCTCCCCATGGACCCTTGATCTGCCGTCAGAACATCCCGCTCATGCCGCCTTGATCGGAGTCCTACGCAGCACGTTGACGAAACGCGACATCGACCGGTTGGAAGGCAACTGGGAAGACCGTTTCGCTGTAAATTGGGTCGACAAGGTTCCGTCTCCCGTTGTCCGGCGCTTTCACGATCAGATTCATGCTGTACTCCAGGCAAATATCCCTTCTAACGATCAACGACGCTTCGCCTGGCGGGCCATCGAGGGGCATCTCAGTGGATGCCACATTTACCTCTCGTCGCGCAGCATCACGATCCGGCCGATCATTCCGCCGACCTGGACACATGCACCCTTCAATGACGCGAAGCAGCGCGTTTTCATGTCCGCGACGCTCGGAGAAGGAGGTGATACCGAACGGCTGACCGGCCGGACCAAAATTGTGCGCCTGCCCTCACCGGACGGTTTCGAGCGCGATGGTGTCGGGCGCAGGTTCTTTATGTTCCCGACCTTATCTTTGGATGACAACGAGGCGGCAGACGTCCGACTGCGCTCACAAGCCCTGGCAACACGTTCCGTCGTCCTGACACCGTCGAGCCTTAGCGGACGTAACATCGAAGAGGAGATCAAGGCACGTCTTCACGGCTACGAAATCTTTAGCAGTTCGGACATCGAGACGCGCAAGTCGGATTTTGCAGCGACTGCCCGTGCTGTCGCGGTATTGCCCGGCCGCTTCGACGGGATCGACTTCCCTGGGGATGATTGTCGATTGCTCTGCATCGACGGATTTCCGGGGGCGATGAATCCGCAGGAACGATTTATCATGTCCAAAATGAGCGCCCGAGCCCTCTATTCTGCGCGCCTGCAGATCCGAGTGCTTCAAGCCATTGGGCGTTGCACTCGCGCGCTGAACGACCGGGCTGCTGTGCTTGTAACGGGCAAAGGTCTGGTCGAGAGTTTGACGGATCAAAGAAGGTGGAAGTTCCTCAAACCCGAACTACAGGCCGAGCTGGAAATCGGTGTCGAGCAATCGACGGATGCGAGCGCAGACGATTTCGTCGAAAACCTGGAACTCTTCCTGGCCGATAGTGACGAGTGGCAAGATGTCGAAGATGCGATTCAGGAGATTCGCGGGGAAGCCGATCAGGAAACGCCCCAATACTTTGCCGATCTGAGTGCATCCGTTTCCGAGGAGGTCAAGTATCTGAAGGCGGTCTGGAACGGTGACGAAAGGAAGGCGGCGGCCGCCGCAGCGAAAGTACATTCGCTTCTGAAGCATCCAGAACTACGCGGCTATAGGTCCTTATGGCACTATTTGGAGGGGTCAGCGGTAGACCGTCTGAAGGCAGAAGACGGCGATCTTGTCGCAGACGAAGCCAAACCGATGTTCCTGCAAGCCAAGAACGCCGCGCCGGGTGTAAGCTGGCTGACCGATCTAGCCTATCGAAGCAATCTGGCTGGCAAAGCTGAGGAGACGACGAAGGACGATCTCGACCTAGCAAGTCAGGTGGAAAATATTGCTTCCAACTTGGAAGCTCTGGGTTCAACTGGCCAAAAGTTCGAAAACGCGGTGGCAGAGATTCGACGCAACCTTCGCTCAAATGATGGCAGCACTTTTGAAAGAGGCGTCGAGGAGCTTGGGGGATTATTAGGTTGGGAAAGCGGAAACAGCGATGCCGATGCCGCGCCTGATCCATGGTGGATAGGTGCGACCCAACTCGTCGTTTTCGAGGCCTATTCCGAGGCTACTTCGGATAGGGTGTTCGGAACAACTAAAGTCCGCCAGGTTATCACTCACCCGACTTGGCTAGACGAGAAGCTGCCCCATACGGCCTCTTTGCAGAAAACAGCGATTGCTTTGACCGACGCCGCTCACTGCGACACCGGAGGGCCGGTTCATCTTGGAGAAACCCTACTTTGGACGAAACAGGATTTCCTTGCCTGGTCCGACACGGCGATCGAGACGCTACGTGGCTTGAGAGATGACTTCACGAACATTGGTGACTTTGTCTGGACGACAAATGCGATGCAATCCTTGGAGGACGCTGGCCTCACTCTGCAGGCTGTTGTGTCGTCCTTGCCGCTCGCAAAAGAGGCATTCATTGTGACGGGCAATTAGGTCCACCCTCCGATCTTGCCTTCATAGGTTAGTGTAGAACACTTTCCAATTATATTACCATGCACGATCCTTAGACCGTGGGACCCTTGTCTTTTTTGACAAACACGACAATGACGTTGCTCAAATGTTCTTCCCGGAATTCATAACGGTACCCGATGACACGCCTGCGACAGAAGATGAGCTTCGCAATGTTGCGCGAGGTCTCCTTTCAGTTTCAGAGAAAGACGGTCTTCGGCAGGCTATCGCCCAAGCTGTGGATGCAGGATACGATCCTCTAGGCGATATCTTCTGTTCTATCCGCGATGCAAAGACACGGCGCGACGATGGCGCCGTCTACACTCCTCCAGCGATAGTAGATGCCATGGTGGCATGGGCGGCTGCGACGACTCAACCGAGTCGCATTGTGGACGCCGGCTGTGGAAGTGGTCGATTTCTCTCGGCTGCGGCAAAGGCGTTCCCGAAAGCAGAATTGATCGGGTTCGACACAGACCCCCTTGCCTGCGACATCGCTCGCGCAAACCTTGGCGTACTCGGATTTGGCGATCGCGCTGAAATTCGGCAGGAAGATTTTCTTCGCGCGGAAGTCAGCTCGATCGATGGAGAGACGCTCTGGATCGGGAACCCGCCCTACGTCCGCCATCATCAGATCACGCCCCGTGACAAGGATTGGCTGAAAATGCACGCGCGACTGCTCGACCTCCCGTCCAGCGGGCTTGCCGGTCTGCATGTCTATTTCCTGCTGGCAATCGCTCACAAAGCGAAGGTTGGAGATTTTGGAGTGCAGATAACATCGGCTGAATGGCTGGACGTCAACTACGGAAAGCTGGTCCGCGAGCTTTTCACCAAACAGCTCGGAGGACGAAGCGTTCTGACGCTGGAAGCCACAGCGCAGCCCTTTCCTGGCACGGCAACCACCGGGGCTGTTACGACCTTCCAGTTCGGCCATACGGTCAAGGCACCGACATTTTCACGGGTCAAGAC
>JBATXP010000327.1:0-2361 GCA_049673465.1 Litorimonas sp. | reverse complement strand
GGCTTGCGCAAGGCGAGCTGGCCCGCGCGGATGCAACCGCTCCGCCACGGCCCCCTGGTCGAAATCGCCCACGAGGCGGGCGCGGAAGTCTGGCTGGACGGCGGTCACAACCCCCACGCGGCGCGCGCGCTGTCGTCGCATATGGCATCGCTGGAAGCCCGCTCGCCACGTCCGCTCGTTCTATTGATGGGCATATTGGCGAACAAGAATGCGGGGGAGTTTCTCGACTATTTCGAGGGTCTCGCAGCGGGACTTGTGTCCATCGGCATCGAGGACCATGCCAGCCAGTCGCCGGAGGTTCTTGCCGAACTGGCCGCCACGCGCGGCATGGCGACGGTCGTCGGCGACAATCTGACGGACGCCATGCAGAAGGCCGTGAATATGGGCGAAGCCCTGTCGCGCCAGACGACGGACCAACCCATCGTCCCGCCGCGCATCCTGATCTGCGGCTCGCTCTACCTCGCGGGCGAAGTGCTGTCCGAGAACGGCTAGGCGACCGACGTCCCGCGCACGGGATAATCGTTCTTCACCGCATAGTTCAGACCCTTGACGAGGTCGTCCATGTCGGGGCGACCGAAGGGCGTGTTCTGAACGATCTCGGCATAGAGCGAACCGTCATTGTAGAGCACGAAAATGGCGGGCTCCGAGAAGTGGGCGGGTTCCGCGTCGGAAATGGCGTCGGAGATGAACAGGCCGAGTTCCTTGGCGTCGTTGAGCGACAGGCCATAGCCGATCGGCAGCTCTTCCAGCTCCCACTCCGTCTCGGCCCGCTTGGCGCGGTCTTCGCTGTCCATGGACAGAGCGACGATGTCGTGGCCATCGGCCCGGATATCCGCGACCATCGGATCGATCGCCTTCAGCTGGGCGCGGCATTTCGGACAGTGCACGCCGCGATAGACGACGATGATCTGAAAATGCTCCGGCGTCAGGTCCTCGCTGCTGAAAGTTGCGCCGCCGAGCAGCGAAACCTCGAACTGCGGAATGCGCGACTTCGGCGTGATGAGGGTCGGCATCTACAGATTGTCCGGATCGACGGCCGTGTCGAGCTGGCGCAGCACGTCCGGATCCGCATCGCCATCCCCATCTTCCGACAGATAGCCGAGCCCTTCGTCGATCTTGGCGATCAGCGCCTTGGTATCCTGGAGCGTGTCGGCGGCGTCGCGCGAAACCATTTCCTGGCGCAGCTGCGTCAGGGCGTCGACGCGCTCCTGCACGGAGGCCTGGGGGTTGGAGTAGATGTCGGTGATCTCGTCGGCCGTCACCGGATTGGCGAGGCCCGGCATGTAGGCGTCGCCGTCGATCTGCGTGTCGACCGCGAGGACGGTCTGTTGAGGGTCGAGGTCGGGCATGGGGTCTCTCCTGTTGCGGCGGCGATGCGCCGGTATTCGGAAAAGACGAACGCCCGCACGGGGCGGGCGTTCCGAATGCGGGATATGCGGGCGGCGCTTACGCGTGCTCTGACAGCCACTCCGCCAGCTTGGTCTTGGTCATCGCGCCCATCTTGGTGGAGATAACCTCGCCGTCCTTGAACAGCATCATCGTCGGCACGTTGCGGATGTGGTAGCGCATCGGCGTGTCGGGGGCTTCGTCGATGTTGACCTTGGCGATCTTGACCTTGCCCGCCATGTCCTCGGACACGGCCTCCAGCGCGGGTCCCATGGCCTTGCAGGGCGCGCACCATTCCGCCCAGAAATCCACCAGGACGGGCGTGTCGGATTTCAGGACTTCGGACTGGAAGGTATCGTCGGTGACGGCGATGGTGCTCATGGCGGTGACTCTCTGTTCGTTGCGACTCCGGAGTTAGGAACGGCGTTCACCAAGCGCAAGGCGGCGTCCATCGCATTGTCGTGAAGCCACATCATGCGCGCCGCATCCGTCCACAGCAATCCGCACCGCACGGCGCGTTCTGGCCAGACCGACCGGGCCAGCTCGCGGTAGGCCGCCATCTGTGCGAGATAGGTGTCGTCCACATCCTCCACACGCTCCGGCGGCGGGCGGTTTGACTTGTAGTCGACCAGATAGACCCTGTCCGGCGTGACGTTGAGGCGGTCCACCTGCGCGGTCAGGAACACGTCGCCGTCGCGGATGGTGGAGACGCGGCCCGCCAAGCTGACTTCCGCGCGCGAACCTTCGGCGAAGACGGCCGCGAAGTCGGGATTGTCGAGCACGCCGAAGACCTCGGCCAAGATGGCCTCGCGCTCGCTTTCCACGAAATCGGGATACTGGTCCACGATCTGCCGCGCCAGCTCCGGACGGCGGGCGGGCGAATGGTCGGGCAGAATCTCCAGCAGCTTGTGGATCAGGATTCCGCGCTGGAACTTGCCCGCGCTGGGGCCGCGCCCGACCGGCTCCTCCCGGTCC
>JBATXP010000326.1:0-2230 GCA_049673465.1 Litorimonas sp. | reverse complement strand
GAAGTGATCCGCGAGCGCGCCCCCGACATCGCCCCCGTCTTGCGCGGGTTCGTCGCCGGGCTGCCGCGCTCCATCGAAGACGCGATAATGGGGCGCGCCGCCTTGGCGAGGGCCGCGCACAGCGCCTAACGCCGCTCCCGACCACAATCCGGGAGACCTTCATGGCCGACGCCTACATCATCGACGCCGTCCGCACCCCGCGCGGGATCGGCAAGGTCGGGAAGGGCGCGCTCGCCCACCTGCACCCGCAACACCTCTCCGCCACCGTCCTCAAGGCCATCGCGGAGCGCAACGACCTCGACACGGCGAAGGTGGACGACGTGATCTGGGCGACCAGCACGCAGGTCGGCAAGCAGGGCACGGACATGGGCCGCATGGCGGCGCTCGACGCGGGCTATGACGTCAAGGCGTCCGGCATGACGCTGGACCGGTTCTGCGGGTCGGGCATCACGAGCGTGAGCCTCGCCGCCTCGCAGATCATGGCGGGCATGGAGGACTGCGTGATCGCGGGCGGCTGCGAAATGATGAGCTATACCGCGTCCATCGCCGACCCCAAAAAGCCGCCCATGCTGGACGCGGACAATCTGTCCCTGCGCGCCAAGCACCCGCAGACACAACAGGGCGTGGCCGCCGACGCCATCGCCACGCTGGAAGGGATATCGCGCTCCGACCTGGACGATCTGGCGCTCGCCAGCCAGCAGCGCGCCGCCACCGCGATCGAGGAAGGGCGCTTCGACAGATCCATCGTCCCCGTGCCGGACGAGGACGGCTCCGTCGCGCTGGACCATGAGGAGTTCCCGCGCCCCGGCACTACCAAGGAAGGCCTCGGTAGCCTCAAGACGGTCTTTTCCATGTGGAAGGACATCCCGGTCGACGAACAGGGCACGACCTACGGCCAATTGGTGGAGCAGCGCTATCCGGAACTGAAGGGCCAGTGGGACCATGTCCACCATGCGGGCAACAGCTCCGGCGTGGTGGACGGGGCGGCGGCGCTGTTGCTGACCTCGAAAGAGTTCGCGAAGGAAAACGGCCTCAAGCCCCGCGCGCGCATCGTCACCGCCGTCAATATGGGCGACGACCCGACCCTCATGCTCAACGCGCCCGTCCCGGCCGCGAAAAAGGCGCTGGAGCGCGCGGGGCTGACGAAAGACGATATCGACGTCTGGGAGATCAACGAGGCTTTCGCCGTGGTGGCGGAGAAGTTCATCCGCGATCTCGACCTCGATCGGAGCAAGGTCAACATCAATGGCGGCGCGATGGCGCTGGGCCACCCGATCGGCGCGACGGGGTCGATCCTGATCGGGACCGCGCTGGACGAACTGGAGCGGAGTGGCGGACGGTACGGACTCGTGACGATGTGCGCGGCTGGGGGGATGGCGCCGGCGATCATCATCGAGCGGGTCTAGCGAAAGGGCCGCCTGCGGGCGGGCTTATGCTTGTCCCCCTCCGACCTCCGCTACGCTCCGGCCACCTCCCCCTTGCGGGGGCACGGAGCGTCAAGCGAACATCCCTTTGGATGTTCGTAGCGGAGTTGCCGCAATGCAATGCATTGCGGACCGCGCGCCTTGCGCGCGGCACTTCGCTGCAAAGTGTCCAAAGGGACATTTGTGCGGACGCTCCGTGCCCCCGTGAGGGGGAGGAGGGCCGAAACGCGATACAGGGAGCGCAAGCGACCGCGCGTTTTGGTGGAGGGGACAGAAATGAAAAAGCCTGCCGTTAGGCAGACCTTCTCATCCGGTTGGGCTCGCGCCGCACCGTTCCCTTTTCCGTCCTTTGGGACGGACCGCTTCGCGGAGGTTTGCGACGATTGCCGTTGGCAATCTTAGACCCGCACGCGGGACGCAAACCTGTGGGGCCAGATTGAGGGGGTGACGGCCCCACATGACCCGTGGCAGCTTAAAAATCCTCGTGAACCTCAGTTTGAGGTGGGTGCCGGAAGTAACCGGACCACGGTCCGGACAGAGCCAGCTCCCTAAGGATACAGTAAGGTCCGGTGGATTAGTGCCGCTCACGCAGCCCGCAGGAACCGTCTTAGTCTATGTGGGACGCGGAGGCCGGGCTTGCAAGCGCGAAAACTCTAGCCGCGCCTCTCGTTGAGCCGTTCGGCCAGACGCTCGATCCGCTCCGCCGCCGTCAGCAGGCTTTCCACGGCTTCGACCTCGGTGGTCCGGCGCGCCGCCTCGCTGGCGTCCGCGCGGGACGTGGCCATCTCGGCCGCGCGCTCTCCGGC
>JBATXP010000325.1:0-2657 GCA_049673465.1 Litorimonas sp. | reverse complement strand
ATCTTGACGGCCCGCCGCTTCTCCACGCGACGACGCAGGGACACACGCCGTTCCGGTTGGTCATGCATCAAGGCGATGTCGGCCACACACTTATTGTTGGGCCGACGGGTGCGGGTAAGTCGGTGCTACTCACGCTTTTGGCGTTACAGTTCCGTCGCTATGCGGCCGCGCAGGTCTTTCTCTTCGACAAGGGGCGCAGCGCCAAGGTCGCAACGCTTGGCATAGGCGGTCGCCATTATGAGCTCGGCGGCGAGGGCGGGCTCTGCTTTCAGCCTCTGCGTGACATCAATACGCAGCGCACTCTTGCGTGGGCCGAAGGCTGGGTGCTCGACCTGCTGCGCCACGAGCAGGTCGAGATCACGCCAGAGGTAAAAGATGCAGTCTGGAGTGCGCTTAGCTCCCTCGCGACAGCGCCTGCGTCCGAGCGAACGCTGACGGGTCTAAGGGCATTACTGCAGTCTGCCAATCTTCGCCAAGCGATCCATCCCTACCCGCTCGAAGGCCCGCACGGCGCGGTGCTTGATGCAGAGACGGATAGCCTCTCGGATGCTGATTGGCAGTGCTTCGAGATGGAAGAGCTGATGCACTCCAAGGCGCTCGCCTTGCCCGTGCTCACCTACCTCTTTTACAAGCTCGAAGCCCGGTTCGACGGACGACCAACCTTACTCATGCTGGACGAGGCGTGGGTCTTCCTCGACAATCCCGTTTTCGCCGAGCGCATCCGCGAATGGCTCAAGATCCTGCGCAAGAAGAACGTCTCGGTTGTCTTCGCCACGCAGTCGCTCTCGGATGTCGCCGATAGCTCCATCGCGCCTGCGCTCACCGAGAGCTGCCCGTCGCGCATCTTTCTGCCCAACCCTCGCGCCATCGAACCGCAGCAGTTGGAGGCGTATCGTCGCTTCGGTCTGAACGACACTCAGATCCAACTCATCGCGCAGGCTACGCCGAAGCGGGACTACTATTTCCAGAGCCGCGCCGGGAACCGGGTGTTCGATCTCAATCTCGGTCCCGTCGCGCTGTCAGTCTGCGGCGCATCTTCGGTCGCCAGCCTTATCGATGCCGACCGCATCCACACCGAGATCGATGGCCCCGGCTTCGCCGCCTCCTGGCTGCGCTGGCACGAGCTGGACTGGGCTGCCGACCTTCTCGGTGTCGGCGACGTCCTGCTCGACCCGCTCGTCACATCCCAATCCCAAACAGGAGCCGCATAATGCGCCTTACCCTCAAATACTGTCGTTCGCTTTTGGCCACAGGAGCCGCAGCCACACTCATGTTGGCGAGCCCTGCCAACGCCATATTCGGGATCGGCGACATCGTTCTGGATCCGACGAATCTCGCCCAGAATGCTCTGACGGCGACGCGGTCGTTTCAGCAGATCCAGAACCAGATCACCATGCTGCAGAACCAGGCCCGAAGCCTGATCCAGCAAGGTGTCTATGTTGGTTCCGATCTGGACCGAACATTATCGGAAATTACGCGGCTTCAGCACCAAGCGCGCGGACTGACCTACAGGATCGACGAAATCGAGCGTGTCTTCGAGAGCCATTTTCCGGATGCTCATGCCGACTGGTCGCTGACCGAGCAGGCGCAAATCGCCGACGCGCAGCAGGACGCCGCGATCATGGCGTATCGCGACAGCGTCCGGATGCAGGCGCAGATCATCCAGACGATCGAACAGGATCGACGGCAGCTGGCCGCGCTTATGAGCGCGTCGCAAGGCTCCGTTGGAGAGCTCTCCGCCGTTCAGGCTGGCAATCAACTCACCGCACTGTCTGCCAAGCAGTCCATGCAGATGCAGACATTGATGGCAGCGCAATACCGCGCAGATGCGATCGAGCGGTCTCGGACTCTCTATGCCGAGCAAGCAGGTGCAGCGCGTCACGATGCTTTCATGGGCCGTCGCGCTGGATCTGGGGGCTAAACGTGCCGCCTATCCTGCAGACTAGCCCGCCGCCTGCCGACCTCTCGGTCATCGATCGGTTCATGGATCGGTTCTCGACCTATATCGATTCCGGGTTCGGATTGCTGGGCTCCGAAGTCGATTTTCTCGTGGCCACGCTCATCGTCATCGACCTCGTTTTGGCGGGCGTGTTCTGGGCCATGAGTTCGGACGGCACAGTGATGGCGAAGTTCATCAAGAAGGTGCTCTATATCGGCGTCTTCGCCTACATTATCGGTAATTTCGCCTTCTTGTCCGGCGTCATTCTCGACAGCTTCACGGGCCTGGGATTGCAGGCCACTGCGACGAGCCTGACGCCAGCAGATCTCATGCGACCGGGGTTCATTGCGAGTACCGGGTTCAACGCGGCGACGCCCATTCTCGATACGATCAAGGAGCTGACGGGACCAGTCGCCTTCTTCGTCAACTTCGTTCTGATCGCCGTGCTGTTTCTGGCTTGGTTGATCACCATCTTTGCCTTCTTCTTTCTCTCCATCCAGCTCTTCGTCACCATCATCGAGTTCAAGCTGACGACATTGGCCGGCTTTGTGCTCGTACCCTTTGCCCTCTGGAACAAGACGAGCTTTCTGGCCGAGCGCGTGCTGGGCAATGTCGTGTCATCCGGCATCAAGGTGATGGTGCTCGCCATCATCATTGGCATCGGCTCGACGCTCTTCACGGAGGTTACGGCGGGGCTTTCCAGCGACATGACCTTGGA
>JBATXP010000324.1:0-6304 GCA_049673465.1 Litorimonas sp. | reverse complement strand
CCCGTCGTCCGACCAGGCGCGCGAACCGGGTGTCGCCCAGCGGTCCCGCGGGCACGGCCGGACCGGCCCGGTCCACTCCTAGCCTGCGCACCGCGTTCCGGATCATGAGGTCTCTCACTAGCTCTTGTTGAGGCCCAGAAGGGCGACGATACGGTCGCCGAGCCGGACGAGCCGGGTCAGGGTCCTGACCGGCAGGGCCTGCATCTGGCTGTACCAGCGGTCCATGTCGGCGGTGAAGGCGTGCATCTCGCGCAGGCGGCGGCGCTGCTCGTCCGACACGCCCGCATCGCCCTCTGCATCGCTCAGGCAGTGGGCGAGAGTTTCCAGCGCGGGGTCGATCTCTCGGGCCTTGCGCACGGCGGCGATGCGTCGGGCCAGCTCCCACACATCGGTTTCCGCCGTGAAGTGATCGCGCCGCTCGCCCGCCACCGGAACGCGCCGGACGATGCGGTAGCCCATCAACTCCTTCAGACTGTTGCTGACATTGCTGCGCGCGATGCCGAGCGCGTCGCTGATGCTCTCGGCAGGCAGCGGACGCTCGCTGATATAGAGCAGGGCATGGATCTGGGCGATGGAGCGATTGACTCCCCATTGCTGCCCCATGTCGCCCCAGTGCAGGATGAACCGACGCACCGCTTCCGGCATAACATCGATATGTTTCGTAATTTCTGTCATGACAGAAACTTATGTAATGTCGGCTTGCGATGCAAGTCTGTCTCGCGAACTTATAGCTCGATTAAGTCGATCACGGAGTCGTCAGGCAATCATTGTTGTGTTGCGCAGGGCTTTCGGGTGACAAAAGGGCGCAGACATTCTAACTAAAGTTAAGCAACCGCCCGTGCCGTTCGCGCGGGCCTGGTTTCCGAAGGGTGGAAACCGATGGGAGAACCGAGTGCCGTTGTCTGAACAGGGACGCCGTGACGAGGACGCGCTGCCGCAAGGCGGCGTTGCCGGCAAACCTGCCAGAAAGACGATCCGCCCTTCCGCCGAAGCCGCCGCCGAAGTGGAAGCGGAACGCGCCCCGGCCGCCCCGATCAAGCCTCGCGCCGCCCCGCAGACGCCCAAGGCGCTGTCTGCGTCCAAGCGCGACGCGATCTGGCTCCAGGCCATCGCCGAAAACCGCGACGCCAAGGCGCTCACCGCGCTATTCGACGTCTATTCCCCCAAGCTCAAGGGCTGGCTAATGGCGCGCGGCGCGGGCGGGGCGACGGCCGAAGACGTGGTGCAGGACGTGATGCTCAAGGTCTGGACGGGCGCGCAGATGTTCGACCCCGCCAAGGCCAGCTTCGCCACCTGGGTCTACCGCATGACCCGCAACCGCTGGATCGACCATCAGCGCAAGCATGGCCGCATGGATGTGCGCGATCCCGACACGATGCGCACCATCGCCGACGACGAGGTGCCGAGCGCCGAGACCGGCTTCATGGAAGGCGAGGAGAATCAGTGGCTCGCCGCCGAGATCGCCAAGCTGACCGCCTCGCAACAGACCGCAATCCGCATGGCCTATATGGAATTCAAGACCCACAAGGAAATCTCCAAGGAAACGGGATTGCCGCTGGGAACGGTCAAGACCCGCATCCGCTCGGCCATGCAGGCGCTCAAGGCGAACATGGCGGACCGGGAGCGGGGGTAGGGCTAGCAGGCTTTCTGATTCCTGCGGCGCGGGCTCAAAAGAGTTACAAACGAACCATTACCTGGAAGCTGGCCCCACGCCTTTCTTCTCCCCGCGGCGGGGGGGGGGGGAAGTGGGCTTTGTCGCGCAGCGGCAAAGGTCGATGGGGGGGAAGCTCTCGGAGAAAGCGTCCGGCTGGAGTGGGTATACCCGAGGTGGATGACCGGCCACACGTTGGCGGTCTGCAATCAGACTAGACCCACGCCAATCCAACTCCACGTCTGCAAGCAACCCCCATCCGCCCTTCGGGCACGCCATGCCAGTCGCGCGCCGCTAGCGCGCTTTGTGGCAAACCCCCGCGCCGCGGGGAGAAGGACTACTCCTCCTCTTCCCCGTCCGCCTCGTCCATCTTCGCCGGATCGTATTTCGCGAACCAGCCCATGATGTTGTCCGTCTTGGCGATCAGGCGGCTGGGGCGCGATGCGATGTAGTGGGGCGAGCCGGGGATGCGGATCAGCGCCGTGTCCACGCCGTTCATCTTCAACCCTGTATAGAACTGCTCCGCTTCCCAGGTCGGCGTGCGCCAGTCCTCTTCGCCCACCATCAGCAGCGTCGGCGTGGTCACCTCGTCCACCATCATGATGGGGGAGAAGTCCAGATAGGCGGCCGGGTCCTCCCACGGATCGGCGCGCATCCAGTGGCGGCGCACGAACTGGCCGATATCGGCAGCCAGCGCCATGGTCATCCAGTTGATGACAGGCTTCACGGACGCGGCGGCCGCGAAACGGTCCGTCTTGCCCACGGTCCAGGCCGTCAGGATGCCCCCGCCGGAGCCGCCCGTGACGAATAGTCGGTCCTCGTCAACATAGTCGCGCGCGACCAGATCATCCACAATGTCCATCAGGTCCTGATAATCCTCGCCCGGATAGGCGAGGTCGATCTCCTGCGCGAACGCTTCCCCATAGCCCGTGGAGCCACGCGGATTGACGTAGACGGTGACGTAGCCTTCGGCGGCGAAGCGCTGGATCTCGCTTGCGAAATAGGGGCCGTACATGGTGTTCGGCCCGCCATGGATCTCCAGGATCATCGGGAAACTGCCATCGGCTTCGAAGCCGGGCGGAAGGGCGACCCAAGCCTCGATCTCCAGCCCGTCGATGGAGCTCTCCACCTGGAACTCCTCGATCGGGGCCATGTCGAGATAGGGCAGGATGTCGCCGTTCAGATCGGTCAGCACCTCCGCGCGGCCGGAGGTGCGCTTGACCGCGACCTCGGCGGGTCTGTCGGTGAACCCGGCCGTGTAGGCGAGGGTGGGTGATCCGGTCTGGGATACGCTGAAGCTGCCGCTGGCATAGGGTCGCCCGATGGAGGTGCCGCCGACATTGGTGGCGACCGTGCGCACCCGGCCGCTGCGCGCGTCCACCGCCACGATCTCGATCACCCCGGCATTCTCGACCTGGGCGTAGACGGTGCGGCTGTCCGCGCCCCATGTCACGCCGGAAAACGGCATGTCCAAGTCCGCGGCCAGTCGGCGTGGATCGCCGCCATCCGCATCCATCACGTAGAGCCGTGGCTGCTGGTAGGCCATCAGTTCGTCGTCATAGCCGACATAGGCGACCAGCCGTCCGTTGGGCGAGACGGCCGGGCTGTTGTCCGGGCCGTCCCGGTCGGTCAGCGCCGTGACCGACAGATCGTCCAGTTCCACAGCGTAGATCTCGCTCTCGACCGGGTCCATCTCCCTGTCTTCCGACTGATTGCCCGTGACCAGCAGCGTGTCCTCGTCCAGCCAGGCCGGACTGCCATAGTCGACCTCGCCCGACGTGATCTGGCGCGGGGAGCCGCCTTCCGCGCTGATCGTGAAGACATGGGTCGCGCCCTCGCGCAGATAGCCCGCCCCGTCGAAGCGGAAGGTCATGTCGTCGAACACGCGCACGGCCGGGGACCATTCGGCTCCTTTGGGCGCGGCGATCGGCTTGGCGAAGGCGGGCGTCTGGCCCGGCACGAACTGGGTGAAGGCGATCATTTGCCCGTCCGGGGACCAGACCGCATTGCCGGGACCTTCCTCGAACTGCGACAGCGACAGGCTCTCGCCCGTATCGAGATAGTGCAGGCGCAGATCCGGCTTGCCGTCGGTCGAGGTCGAATAGAGCAGGCGTGTGCCGTCCGGCGACCAGCGCGGCGCGCCTGCGGAAGCCCCGCCCACGACGAGCGGGCGGTGCGTATTCGCGGCAAGGTCGAGCAGCCAGAGATCGCCCCGGTCCATGTCGGTCCGCCGGTCCATGGACCGGCGCACATAGACGACCCGCTGCCCGTCAGGGGAGATTTGCGGATCAGACGCGTATTCGATGTCGAAGACGCGCTCCGCCGTGAAGCGCTTGACCGCGTCCGCGTCATGATCGTCGGCCAGGGCGGCGGACGCAAGGAAGAGCAGGGCGAGGCCGCTGGTCGCGCAGGTGAGACATCGTTTCATGGGTCGTTTCCTCTCTATACACCTAGCTTTCGCGGCGTTGCTGCAATTCGGTTTCCAGCGTTTCGCGCAGCAATTCCCGTGCCTCGTTGGCGTGTTCGGCCAGCGCCTTGAGGTCGCCGCGCATGTGATAGGTCTGCTGGATGTTCTCGTAGTCGAGTTCGAGGAAGCGCTGGGCCAGCATTTCGGCTTCCTCCTCATTGTAGCCCATGTCGGTCAGCACGGCCTCGCCCAGCGCGAGCGCGCCGCGCACGGTTTCGCGCTCCGCGAAATGGACCTCTTCGGCCAGCAGGTCGAACAGCTCCACCCGGCCCTTGGCCCGCGCGACGATCTTGGCGTGCGGGAAGGTCTCCTTGATCTCGCGGACGACTTGCAGATTGTCCTTGATGGTCACGACGATGATGCAGGCATTGTCCGCCCCGGCCTGGCGCAGCAGGTCCATGTCGCTGCCGTCGCCATAGAAGACTCGGTGGTGGAACTGCTTCAGAAATTCGATGTGGTCGCCGTCATTGTCGATCAGCGTCGTCTTGATGCCCTGGGCCTCCAGCAGTCGGCCGATGATCTGCCCGATCCGGCCATATCCGAGGATCAGCACGGGGCGGTGCTGGTCGAAGGGCGCTTCGCCGGTCGTGGTCGACCCGGTCTGGAAGCGCGGCAGGATCATCCGGTCGAACAGCAGGAGGATCAGCGGGGTCAGCGCCATGGACAGGGCGATCACGGCGGTCAATATGGCGGCGGTTTCCGGTCGGATCGCGCCTTCCGTCGTGGCGAAGGTGAAGATCACGAAGCCGAACTCGCCCGACTGGCAAAGCAGGGCGGAGAAGAAGAGCCGGCGCGGCTGCTCGAATTTCGCCAGCGTCGCGATGAGATAGAGGATCGCGAACTTCAGCCCCATCAGGCCGAGCACCAGCCCGATGACGAGGCCGGGCTGCGTGGCGATGAAGGCGAGGTCGAGGCTCATCCCGACGGAGATGAAGAACAGGCCCAGCAGCAGCGCCTTGAACGGCTCGATGTCGCGCTCCAGCTGGTGGCGGTACTCGCTGTCGGCCAGGACCATGCCCGCGATGAACGCTCCGAGTGCGGGCGACAGGCCGAGCCAGTTCATCAGCAGCGCCGCCCCGACCACCAGCAGCAGGGCGATGGCGGTGAAGGTCTCGCGCACATTGGCCCGCGCGATCATGCGGAACAGCGGGGCCAGCAGATAGCGTCCGCCCAGGAACATGCCGACGAACACGCCGATCGTCGTGACGCCGAGCCAGATACCGGTCGGGCCGTGCGCCTCCCCGCCATGATCGCCATAGTCGCCGGACACGCCCTCGAAGGGGGTCATCGTGGCCAGAAGGGGCATGGCCGCGATCATGGCGATGACGATAACATCCTGAAACAGCAGGACCGAAAAGCCGCCTTGGCCTTCCGGCTCGGCCATGAGGCGACGCTGCTGCAGGATCTGCAACGCCATGGCGGTGGACGACAGGGACAGGGCCATGCCCACGGCCAGCGCCTCGCCCGTCGACAGCCCGAACACCAGCGCCGCGCCCGCAATGGCCAGCAGGGTTAGCAGAACCTGCGAGCCGCCGAGGCCCATCAGCTTGCCCCGCATCGCCCAGAGCTTGCGCGGCTCCAGCTCCATCCCGATCAGGAACAACATCATCACCACGCCGAACTCCGCGAAATGCAGGATGGTCATGGGGTCGGAGATGAGACCCAGCACGCTCGGCCCGATCAGCACGCCCGCGACGAGGTAGCCGATCACGGAGCCGAGTCCCGTCAGCTTGCTGACCGGGACGAGCAACGCCGCCGCGCACAGGAAGATGAAAGCGGAAAAAAGCAGGGAGCCGTCCATGGACACGGCGTAGGGGTCCGGCCGGGCCATGGCTAGAAAAAGTTAATCCAGTTCGCCCGCCAGCGCGCCCAGCGTCTCGGTTTCCGCGCGCAGGGCGAGACGGACCCGTTCGTCGTCCTCGTCCACGCCCCAGATTTCGGCGCGGTAGAGCTCGTCCAGCCGGGACAGGTCGAACGCTTCGCCCGGGTCCAGCGCGCCCTCCATCACGGCCATGGCCAGGACGGCGGAGCCGTAGACGGCGGTCAAGTGGACGAACAGGGTCAGGGCGAAGTCGGACAGGCTGTCCGCGAAGGACTCCACCGCGTCGAGGCTGGCCTCCGGCTGATCGACCGCGCGGATGGCGTCGGTGCTGTCCAGCCGGACGCCGCGCTCCGCCGCCCAGGCC
>JBATXP010000323.1:0-2032 GCA_049673465.1 Litorimonas sp. | reverse complement strand
GGGTCAGCAGCATGGCGGGCTCCTAGAGCGTGGTGAGGTTGGTGGTGATCCAGTATTGATCGTTGGGATCCTGCCCGGCCGACACTCCGCCGATGAACGCGTCTTCCGCGCCGGTCAGCGTGAGGAGGGAGGCCGTCATCTTGAGAGACGAGGCCGACGCGAAACTGTTGGCGAACAGGGGAGCGATGTTGCCGGCCGTCTGCGCCACGCTGCAATTGCGAATGTGCAGGTTGAGATCGGTGTTGTGCAGGAGGAACGCCGACGTCAGCACCTGGAGATCGAGCAGGAAATCCGTGGACAGGAAGGACATCACGCCGTGCACGTTCGCCATGAGCAGGCTGGTCGACTGGGCGCTCTGCGTATCGGCGAAGCGGATCTGTCGTCGCACATGCGCGACGGCGGCGATGTCCCAGCCCATGATGGCGAGCGAACAGCTGGGCGCCACGATTTCGATGTTCCGATCCCACACGACATCCGATGCCAGTCGGATCGTCGTCGGGCGGTGCGACTGGGCGCGCGCGACGGCTTCCGCCACGGTCTTCAGCGGCGCGCCGGACGAGCCGTTATTGGCGTCGTCGCCGAGGGTTTCGTGGACGAACAGCGCGTTGCGCGTGCTGGTCGCGGCGAGCTCGTCGAGCATCTGCGTGTGGCTGGCACGAACGGCCGCGCGCTCGGCGGCGAGCTGGCCGAGCGTTTCGTCCATGTCGGCGGCGAGCCGCGTGGCGGTCGTGGCGGCCGTGTTGATGTCGTCGTTGAGCGTGCTCATCGTCAGGTCTCCATGAAGAGTGGGTGGGCGCGCAGCGCGTTGCGCGCGGAGATGTAGGCGAGGGTCGCGAGCCGGGCGTCGCGCACGCTCACCACGTCCTCGACGTGGGCGCGGCTGGCGGTGACCACGGTCGGGTCGATCTTCAGGACGAGGTTTTCGGGGTGATCGAGCGTGACCGTCATGGACAGGTAGGCTTCGTTGATGCCACCCGGCTCCGGCACGATCTTGGTGAAGGGGGCGTATTTCGAGATCGCGATCAGGCGTCCCGCGCTATCCAGCGCGCCGCCCTCCCGGACCTCGAACGGTCCCGCCTCGCTGGGCACGACGACTTCCACGACGAACTGTCCCAGAAGCTCGGTGGGCGCAATGCGGTTGATCGGCCCGCGCCACACCTCGTTCGCAATGATCTCCTCCGTGCCGTCGATCACGCGCGCGGACGAGCCCAGCACGAACTCGGTCAGTTCCAGCCGCTGGCCCGCAATGTAGCTGTTGACGTCGGCGGCCCTGCCCACGTCGGTCATGAAGGACTGGACAGGCTCGGTCATGGGCGGGCTCCCGCATGTTGCCGGACGGTGACGCGGCTGGCGACGGCGACGCCCCGGCGCACGGTCGCGGTGCGCGGACGGGCCGGAGAGTGCTGGCGGATGCCGCACAGGCCGATCGCGGCGACGCCCCGGCCGATGCGCGCGGACAGGAAGACGCGCAGCCCGTCGAGCCAGGAGCGCGTATTCTTGGCCCGATGGATGGTTTCCCGGATGAGGGCGATCGTGTCGGCGGTCAGGGCCTGTTTGTCGGGATGGACATCGACACGAAAGCTGCCCGGCGTGCCGCCATGGTCGAACCATTCGGACACGACCATGTCCATGTCGAGCGCGGCGAGGGCGCGACGCAGGCTGCCGACCGTGCCCTTGTGGCGGTGCACGGCCACGGCGGACGCGATGACCGCCCGCTTGCGGTCCTCGTCCCAGTTGCGGTCCCAGATTTCGACGGACAGGGTCGCGGCGAGCCCGTCGAGATAGGGGGCGGGGCAATCGTCGGGGGACCAGAGCGCGGCGACGGGGACCGGCATGTCGAGGCGCAAGCCGGCAAGCCGGTCCAGGGCGAGTTCGAGCGGGGCGGAGGGCGGCGGAAGAAGGGTGGCGATCTCGCTCATGGCTGGCCGTCCACGGTCAGGGTGAGCGTGCCGAGTTGAGGGGCCTCGCCCAGCCCCGAGGTCACGTCCGAGGCGGGCGAGACAAGGGAGACGCCGTCCACGCCGTCCACGGA
>JBATXP010000322.1:0-1802 GCA_049673465.1 Litorimonas sp. | reverse complement strand
GCGGAGGCCCATGCCATCAATGCCGAAGGCCCGGCAAAACTCGGTGCCGCCTGCAAGGCCGTCGGCGCGCGGCTTGTCCACATCTCCACCGACTACGTGTTCGACGGGCAGGGGACGGAACCCTACCGGACCGACATGGCCGTGGACCCGGTCAACGTCTATGGGCGCACCAAGCTGGCCGGGGAGCAGGCGGTGCGCGCCGCCATGCTCGACGCCTCCCGACCCCGATGGGCGATCCTGCGCACCAGCTGGGTCTATGACGGGGCGAACAAGAACTTCCTGACCACCATGCTGCGCCTGTCGGAAACGCGCGACGCGCTTTCCGTGGTGGACGACCAGGTCGGCCGCCCGACCTCCACGGTCGATCTGGCCCGCGCGGCCCTGCGCGCGCTGGAGGGCGTGCGGGACGATCCGTCCCTGTCGGGTATCTACCATGTCAGCAATTCGGGCGATCCGGTCAGCTGGGCCGGATTCGCGCGCGAAATCTTCGCGCGCGCCGGGCGCGACGTCGCCGTCACCCCCGTGCCCTCCACCGAATACCCCACCCCGGCGGTGCGCCCGGCCTATTCCGTCATGGATGTGGAGCGGTTCGAGCGGAGCTTCGGGCTGGACCTGCCCGATTGGCGCGAGGCGCTGGCGGACGTGTTGCGCGGTCACGGTGATGAGCCCCGTTGATCAGTAGGTGGAGAAGGATGCGAGGCTGGGGATCGCCCCGACCTCGCGCGGCAGATCGTGCAGTCCGCACAGGGCGGCCGGCAGGGCCATCAGCAACGACGCGCCCGGCGCGAGATAGAGCCGCGTGGCGGCGGAATCGCGGCGCGGCACCGTGCCGTAATCGCCGTCCGTCCGGGTCACCAGATGATGCCATCGCCCGTCCGCGGGAACGAGGCTCGTGGCGGTTGTGGGCACGCCGTCCAATATCATCTGCGTGCCCGGAAAAACGGATAGCCCGATCGCATCGCCCCGTGCCAGCAGGTAGAGGCTGTAGGTCATCTTCAGCGGCACGACGGACAGACGGCGGATCAGGGCGAGATGACGCTCCGTGCCGTCCGAACCGGACAGCGGAAACCCTCGGCCGCTGCCCGCCGAAAGGCGGGCCGTGTGAAACCCGCGCTGGTAGCGCGCGCTGCCCGGACTGATGACGTCTACCATCAGCGCCTGAGCGTCCGGGCCGTTGGCCGCGTTCGTGCCGCCATTGGTGGAGCTGTTGGAATAGTAGCTGTCGTGATGCTCCAGGGTCGCGCCGTTCATCGTCTGGATCCAGTCGGGCACGGCGAACGGGCCAGCGTCGTAGCCGGCGGGCTCCGGCACGCCCCCGAACACGCCGCCATCGGCAAACAGATTGTGCAGCGCGTCCCGCCCATAGCCCGAACCGGGCAGCGAGACCCGCGCCGTTCCGGGATCGACGTTCATCGCCTCCACCCAGCCTTGCGCGGTTTCCACCTTCACGGACAGGCCGGACGCGCCGCTCAGGCCGATCTCGGCCTCGGCGGCGTAGTCGGTCTGGAAGATCAGGCTCGCCGTGTCCGCGTCGGAGGCGCGATTGACCAACACGCGATGGTCCGATCCGTCATGGCTCAGCAAGGTGGCGTCGGAGGCGACCGCAAGCCGGTTGGTGTCGTCCGCCGCGCCGTTGATGCCCAGCCGGTCCACGCGATCGCTCGATCCGTCCGCGTTCGGCAACGCGGTCCACGCCCCGCCCCGAAACACGAGCAGCGCGCCGGCAGTCTCGTCCCAGGCCCGCCAGCCCTCGCTCGGGGCGTGGAAGACCCAGGCCCCGTCGCGCCGCGCCGCCACCGACC
>JBATXP010000321.1:0-6729 GCA_049673465.1 Litorimonas sp. | reverse complement strand
TCGGAAGGCTCAAGGACTGGAGACGCATCGCCATGCGGTATGAGCGCTGCGCCGACATCTTCATGGCAGTCATAACGCTCGCCACAATCGTCACCTTCTGGATCAACCAATGAGTCCTGAGCCTAGCCTGCGTCGGAACGGCCTTGCCATGGAACCGAGACCGCGCTTCGCCCCTTTCAACTCTGACGTCCATGCGCTATGACAGCGCTGTCAAGACTGGAACGGGAATATCGGAATGACCACGCGCATCGCCATCAACGGGTTCGGCCGCATCGGGCGCAACGTCCTGCGCGCCCTGCACGAGTCGGGTCGCACGGATCTGGAAGTCGTCGCCATCAACGACCTGTCCTCGACAGAAAATCTCGCCCACCTGCTGAAATACGATTCCGTGCATGGCCGGTTCCCCGGGACCATCGAAGCGACCGACGGCACGATCGACATCGGCAACGGCCCCATCCAGGTGACGGCGGTGCGCGACCTGGCGGATCAGGACTGGTCGGATAATGGCGTCGACATCGTTATGGAGTGTACGGGCATCTTCACGGCGCGCGACGCGGCCGCCAAGCATCTCGACGCGGGCGCGAAACGGGTTCTGATCTCCGCCCCCGGCAAGGGCGCGGACAAGACGGTGGTCTACGGCGTCAATCACGACGTCCTCTCGGGCGACGACCTCGTCGTGTCCAACGGCTCCTGCACCACCAACGCCCTCGCCCCGATCGCCAAGGTGCTCCACGATGCGTTCGGCATCGAGTCCGGCTTCATGACCACCGTTCACAGCTACACGGGCGACCAGCCGACGCTGGACGGCGTCCACCGCAAGGACTTCAACCGGGGCCGCGCCGCCGCCCTGTCCATGATCCCGACCAGCACGGGCGCGGCCAGGGCCATCGGCCTCGTCATGCCGGAACTGGACGGCAAGCTGGACGGCAAGGCGATCCGCGTGCCCACGCCCAACGTGTCCGTGGTGGACCTGGTGGTGAACGTCGAGCGCGCAACCGAGGTGGACGCCGTCAACGCGGTGTTCCGCGAGGCCGCCTCCGCCCTGCCCGGCGTTCTGGCTGTGACGGACGACCTGACGGTGTCCACCGACTTCAACCACGACCCGCACTCATCGACCTTGATGACATCGGAAACGGTGGTTCCCGCCCCGAACATGGTCCGGGTCCTGTCCTGGTACGACAATGAATGGGGCTTTTCCAACAGGATGCTGGACACGGCTGCCGTCATGGCCAACTTCCTCTAGGATGACCATCTACAAGCGCGAGACGCCCGAAACCCTGAGGACCCGCCTCACCCAGCAACTCGACGCCCATGCGGACGGACTCCGCTCCGATCCGCAGAGCAACCCGGTCAAGCGTCTGGCCTACGACATCTCCAAGGACGTCGAATCCCGCGCCATCGCGTTTCGCGACATCGAAGCGCTGGTCAAGACTCTGTCGGACGAAGCGGCCATCGCGCGCGCACGGCGTCTGCGCGAGCGCGCCGGGCTGGACCGGATCGACGCGTTGCGCGCCAGCGTGGAAGCGATAGCGAAAGCCAAGGCGGCCGACGGATGGGAGACGTTTCGGCAATGGGCCGAGACGCCCGCGCTCGGCATCGTGCTGACCGCGCACCCGACCTTCTCCCTGTCGCGCGACATTCGCGAAACGCTGGGTCGGATCGCATCATGCGAAACCACACCGATTGACGCCGTGGAGGCGCTGAAGACCTTCCCCTACCTGCCTAAGCGCGCCCCGACCCTGATCGAGGAGCACGAGGACACGCAGGCCGCCCTGTCGCGCATCCAGACCGCACTGGACGGCGTGGACCGCACCGTGCTGAACACGGCGCGGGACGCGTTTCCCGACCGGTGGACCGATCTCGTCCCGCATCTTGCCGACGCCTATAGCTGGGTCGGCTACGACATAGATGGGCGGACCGATATAAGCTGGGGCGATGCATTGCGCCTGCGATTGCAGGAAAAGCGCGACATGGTCGCGCGCTACCTCGCAGACGCCGAACGGCTGACCGCTACCGGGGCGAACCTTTCCGCCCTGGCGGAACGGTTGCAGGACGGGCTCCGCTCGGCGCGGCGCGATCTCGACCTGTTCGAGACGGATCTGAACGAGCCCGAAAACCTCGTCGCGGCCGCCAACAATCTGACCCGCACATCCGACCGGCGACTTCTGTCCGCGAAGGATTTGTTTCCCCTGCTCGACGCGGCGCTGGACGCGGCGGACGGCGAGGCCGCGCTGGACATCGCCGTCTTGAAGGCCCGCATGGCCGCCTTCGGTCTCGGCACGGCGCGCATCCATTTCCGCGTCAATGCCCGCCACATCAACGCCGCCATGCGCGCCGCCTTCGGACTGAAGGACGGCCCGGGAGACAATCGGGGGGATAACCGCACCTTGGTCGCCCGCGCCACCCAGATGACGCAGGAGACGGAGGCGCGGCCCGTCAACTTCGCCAGCCTCGCGCTGGAACGCTCCACCGCGCACGAAAAGATGATCCTGATCGCGCAGATCCAGAAATACATCGACGCCGGCACGCCGATCCGACTGCTGATCGCGGAGACGGAAGACGCGCTCGTTCCACTCGGCGCGCTCTATCTCGCCAAGCTCTATGGGGTGGCGGATGGGATCGACATCTCGCCCCTGTTCGAGACTTCGGACGCGCTCAACAATGGCGGGCGGATCATCGGCAAGATGCTGGAGAACCCGGCCTATCGCGACTACATCCAGGCGCGTGGCGTATTCGCCGTGCAAACCGGCTTTTCGGATGCGGGCCGCTTCATGGGCCAGCTTCCGGCCACGCTTGCCATCGAACGGGTGCAGAGCCAGTTCGCCCGCGAGCTCGACCGCGCGGGCGTGGACGGGGTCGCCGCGCTGGTCTTCAACACCCATGGCGAGGGGCTGGGACGGGGCGGCCACCCCGGCACGGTCGGCGAACGCGTCGACTACGCCATGAGCCCCTATGCGGTGCGCCAGTTCGAAAAGCGCGGCCTGCCACTGCGCCACGAAACCAGCTTCCAGGGCGGGGACGGATTTCTCTGGTTCCAGACGCCGGACCTCGCCGAGGCCACCGTGCTGGGCCTGGTGGAGGCGCGTTTCGCGGACAGAGCGGAGGCGGAAGACGACCCGTTCTACACGGAACGCGACTTTTCCTGGGACCTCTACCGCACCATTCAGAACGCGCAGGAACGGCTCTACGACGATCCGGACTATGTCACCCTTTTGGGCGGGTTCGGCCAGAACCTCCTGATCCCGACCGGATCGCGCGCGGTGAAGCGCGCCAAGACGAGTAGCGGGGCGGACACGTTCGACCCGCGCCAACTTCGCGCCATTCCCCACAATGCGATCCTGCAGCAGTTCGGCGCGCCCGCGAACCTGTTCTTCGGCGTTGGCCGGGCCTCCACCATCGATCCGGAGAAGTTCGACGCGCTGCTGGACCGGTCCGCCCGCGCCCGTTCCATCTTCCGGCTGGTCGAGACCACGATGGGACGCACCAACCTGTCGATCCTGACGGGCTATGGCCGCCTGTTCGATCCGGGCTTCTGGGTCAGCCGCGCCCTGTCGGGAGAAGAACCGATGCTGGCGGAACGCTGCGCGGTGATCGCCGATACGCTGATGACCTCGCCCTGGCGGTCCCAAGTGATGGACCTGTCCAACCGCCTGCGGCTGGACCAGATCGATGCCCGGCGGCATTTCGACGGCGACCCGCCCGGCGACGCGCTGACCGTGCTCCACGCGCTGCGCCTCGCCGTGGTGATGAAGATGATGATCATCGCGACAGACCTGCCGGTGGTCTCGGATTCCGAGACGTCGCGCCTATCCGTCCTGCAACGGCTGCAGACGTTGCAGATGGACGGAATCGTGGAAGATCTGCGCGAGCGCTACCCCGCAAACACGCCCGCATTGGACTGGACGCGCGAGCTGACGGAGCAGACCGACCTGCCGGACGGCTCCGGCTTCTCCCACATCTCCGACGCCGTCACCAAACCCCTCGCCCGCGCCCGCGACCTCGTCCGCCAGATCACGGTCGCGGTGACGCATCACTATGACGCGTTCGGGTAGGCCTCACGACTTTTGACAACGGGTGTGTCATCGCCATTCACTTTGCGGCGGCCACGTCGTCCGAAAATCAGGAACAGCACGCCACCCGGAAAGCCGAGCAGGACGATCCAGGCTGCGGCAAGGGCTAAAGGCGACGTCGTCGATTCCTCGGAGCGGCTTGAAACGCTCTTGTTCAGGGTCAAGGTGGTGTAGTTGAGGTCGTTGACCTCGTCGATCAGAGCCATGTCGGCCTCGAACCGATCCGCCACGATGTGATCGGTCTTGCTGATCCAGCGATAGTCCTCCGTCAGCGTTCTACCGTCCACGATGTCCTCCATCTCGAAACGGAAGGCATCGGTTTCGACCACGCGGGACTGGGCCGTGAAACTATATCCGTTGTCGCCGACATAGGTCCTGACATGGCGCACGCGCTCGGGGTGGTTCAGGGCGAAGGGCGCTGTCCGGCTACCGCCTTCGAAGCTGGGCGTAACGCCGAGAATCTGGAAGGCGCGAGTCTCGAGCTTTTCGCGGCCATCCCCACCATATCCTGGCAGGCGAAACTCGAAGGTCAGACGGGTCATGGCGGCGGAGGCGTCCGTTTCGATCTGTACCATCCCGTCCGATTCCAGGGTCGGGTAGATGTCGCGCAGGTAGCGCACATATCCGTCAACTACATCCGCCTCCCCGTCGCTCGCGATCCAGGACAGGGTCGCGTCCGCGTCCTCGCCATATTCCTCCATGACCAGAGTGTAGAGAATGGCGTCAGGGTCGGAGACGAGGTCGAATGTCTCCGTCACGATCTCCCGGAAAGCGTAGTCGGACGATGGAAGCTCCACGATGGCGGAGCCGCCCTCACCCATCCGCAGGCCTGAGGCGATGTCGCCTTTCTCCATCGTGTCGAGCGTGCCCGTTTGCGGATTTCGCGTGGCGTCGAGCGGGTAGAGCGCGCCGTCGATCTCTGCCACGACCTTGACGTGATCGAAGGCATAGGGATTGGGAAGGCCGAGAAATTCGCCACCGCGTTCGTCCATGTTGACGAGGATCGGGTCGGCCTCGATCCCAAGCCCATCCAGCAGGGCGAGCAGCAGCACGGTCACGTCCTTGCAGTCGCCGAAGCGGCGACGCAGCACGCGCTCCGGCTGGCGCGGGACGAACCCGCCCTCGCCCAGTTCCAGTCCGACATAGCGGATGTGGGTTTGCACCCAGTCGAGCGCGGCGCGCGTCCGGGCCTTCGGCGTATCGTGCTCCGCCGCAATGTCGGCCACGATATCCGCCACGGCGGCCCGGGCTGCGGCATTGACGGCGTAGGACGGAGCGAACAGATCGCCGACATCGCCCCAAGTCTCGAAGCTCGATAGCTCGAAAGTGGGGCGAAGATAGGTCCAGGCTGGCACGTCCCGGTCATAGTCGGGTTGTTGCGGGTCCGGCGCGTCCCACAGATAGGTCGTCCAGCCGGCCTGTCTCGTGACCTCGGGCTCCACGACGTCTTCGATCGAACGAGTGAATATCGCCTGCGACGACGGAACGACGACGCGCACGAAGCGTCGCTTTACGTCCGATGTGGAGTCGAAGCTGCGTCGCGCGAAAACGCTCTTTCCCACAGCCGGATTGCGACCCGAACGCGTATAGGCGACGTCCAGCCGGTCGCCGACCCGGAGGTCGAGGATCGGCATGGAGAAGGTCAGCGTGCCATTGAAGATCATCTGGTCGCGATCGGTTTCGGTTCGGAAGACCATCGCTTCCGACAGGTCGATGGCATTCAACTCACGCCCGTCGCGCGTCAGGCGGACATGGTTGAGATCGAGCTGTTCGTAGAGGGGGTCGAAGTCGAGGCTGATCGTTCCCTCATCCTCGACAGCCGACGAAGACAGCAAATCCACCACATAGCGGTAGGATAAAGCGGCATCGTCGCGGGCGAAGCGCGTCTGGCTGTCGACCAATGGCCAGACGCGTTCGCGGCCATCGGCGCTCTCGGCGTCTAGGGTCTCCGGCACTGAAACGGGAACGACCCAGTCGGGGCGCGGCGCAAGGCGGACATAGTCCGAAACATCCTGCGCGCTCGCCGCCGTGGCGCCGAGCAGCCCGAATGCGAGCGCGATCCAGATTGAGCGTGCGATCATCGCAAATCCCCCTTCCCACTCGCTACCGGAGCGTGCGCGCACCCGCAATGCCATGGATGCACAATCCCGTACCGAACGCTTATTTACGCGATTGATGGAACGGCTCGGTCGGGGCAAGGGCGAGCCATGAGCCTCGACCCCCTCAGTCTCGATTTCGCCCTCGGTCTGCTGGACCGGATCGGCGTGCTGGTGTTCGCCATCTCCGGCGGGATCGTGGCGGTCCGGGCGAGGATGGACCTGCTGGGCGTGCTGGTTCTGTCCTTCCTGCCGGCGCTGGGCGGCGGCACGTTGCGCGACCTGATCCTGGACGCGCCCGTCTTCTGGCTCACCGACCCCTGGTCGCTCTTCATGGTGCTGCTGGGCGCGACGCTGTCCTTTCTGTTCGCATCCAGCGTGGAGAGCTTCAAGCCGCTGCGCTGGGCGGACGCGTTGGGCCTGTCGCTCTTCGCCGTGGCGGGCGCGGCCAAGACGCTCGACCTGGGTCACAGCCTGACCATCGCGGTCATCATGGGCGGGGTGACGGCGTCGGCGGGCGGGCTGCTGCGCGACGTGGTGGCCGACCGCGAGCCGCTGCTGCT
>JBATXP010000320.1:0-12024 GCA_049673465.1 Litorimonas sp. | reverse complement strand
ATGGCTCAGAGGAAAGTGCGGCGAGATACGCGCCATCTGCGCTTCAGACAGCAAAAACAAATCAGACATTATCCGACAGAATCACACACGACGACACATGGCAAGATTAATAGGTCCTGAGCCTAGGTCCGGTGTGGCCGTTCCTGCGTAGACAGAGCCGTGACCTCGGCCCCTCCAATCCCCGGCAATGCCCCCGAAACCTCACGTCGCAATGCGCTGATCGCGCGGGCGAGGGCGCTAAACCCGCACCTGGCGGATGACGACGTGGCCGTGTCGCCGCACCAGGGCGGGCGGGGCGAGGCATTGGACCGTCTGTCCCGGATCGACGCCATTGCCTATGGTCGGACGCGCAACGACACGGACGGCGCGGTCAGTCGCCTGTCGCCTTTTCTCCGCCACGGCGTGCTGACGATGGCAGACGTCCGCAACGCTGTGCTGGCCACGGTGGAAACCCCCGAAACGGCCGAAAGGTTCGTGCAGCAACTGGCCTGGCGGGACTATTGGCAGCGGCTCTATGCCGAGATGGGTGAGGGCGTCTGGAACGACCGGGAGGCCTACAAGACGGGGTTCGAGGCCGGGGACTATGCGGACGACCTGCCAGAAGACATCGCCCGCGCCGAAACGGGCGTAGCCGTGATCGACCATTTCCTGCGCGAACTGATCGAGACGGGCTGGATCCACAATCACGCGCGGCTCTACCTTGCGGGCTATGTCTGTCACTTCCGCCGGGTTAAATGGCAGGCGGGGGCGCGCTTCTTCCTGACGCACTTGCTGGACGGCGACCCGGCCTCCAACAATCTGTCCTGGCAATGGGCGGCCTCGACCTTCTCCAACAAGCCCTACTATTTCAACCTGGAGAACGTGCAACGCTTCGTCGGCGATGGGGTCGATACGAGCTACGGCGCCAACAAAGTGCTGGGTGGTTCCTATGAGGATATCCACGTCCGGCTGTTCCCAAATCTCGACCCGCCCCCGCCGCGCAGCGGCCGCCGATCTCGAAAAAGCAAGGGCGGCAGGAAACGGAGGCTGCACACGTGAGCGCCGTGATCTGGGTCCACATGGACGCGCTGTCGCGCGAGCATCCCGTCTTCGGCGCCGCGCCGAAAGCGGCGAGGCCGGTCTATGTCTGGGACGCGCAGGACGTGGCCAGCCGGGGCTGGTCTCTGAAGCGTTGCGTCTTCGTGCTGGAATGCCTGGAGGAGATGGAGGTCGAGATCGTGGAGGGCGACTACCAAACGGTCCTGTTCGCCCTGGGAGGCGAGCTGTTCACGGCCCGGACGCCCGACCCCGCCCTGAAAGCCGTGACGGCCCAGCTGGGCGCGACGGTCGTGGACGCGCCCGCCTTCGCCGAGGTCCCGGACGGGGCCGACCTGCGGCGTTTCTTCCGCTACTGGAATGCGACCAAGGGGTCGGTGCTGAAGCCCACGGGGAGTAGGACATGAAGATCGCCATCATCGGGGCGGGCATGGCGGGGCTGACCGCCGCGCGCCGCCTGGCCGACACGCACGAAGTCGTGCTGTTCGACAAGAGCCGAGGCGTGGGAGGACGCATGAGCACGCGCTATGCGGGCGCGTACGAGTTCGACCATGGCGCGCAATATTTCACCGCGACCGACCCCGACTTCCAGGCGATGATCGAGGGAATGGAAGACGCGGCGCGCTGGAACAGCCACGGCGTCTATCTGAAGATCGGCGATCTGTCGCCGGATACGGGCAAGCCGCGATGGGTCGGCGCGCCGCGCATGAACAGCGTGCCGAAGGCGCTGTCGGGCGGTCTCGACATCGCGCTGGGCCGCCGCGTCTCCCGCATCGCCGGTGCCGCTGGAGAGGTCACGCTCCGCTTCGAGGATGGCAGCGTGGAAGGACCGTTCGATCGGGTGATCTGCACCGCGCCCGCCCCGCAGGCGGCGGACCTTCTGCCGAAATCCTCCGCCCTGCAACCGATCCTGGCGGATGTGTCGATGCACGCCTGCTTCGCTCTGATGGTGTGCTGGCCGGAGCCATTCGATCCGGGCTGGGACAGTCTGCGCGTGTCGGACCTGCCGATCAGCTGGCTCGCCTGCAACCACAGCAAGCCGGGCCGGAACCGCGCCGTCTCGACGCTCGTCGTCCATGCCGCGCCCGAATGGTCCGATGAGCATGCCGATGCCGACCGCGACTGGGTGCGCGACACCATGCTGTTCGCCGCCTCGCCGCTCTGCGGGATCAAGCTGGAGCAGGCCCCTCACATCGCTCTGCACCGCTGGCTCTACGCCTATGCGGATGAGGGCGTGGGCCATGACTGCCTGGTCGATCCGAAGCTTGGCGTCGTGCTGGCCGGGGACTGGTGCGTGGGTGGGCGGGTCGAAGGAGCCTTCGTCAGCGGCCGCGCCGCCGCCGATACGCTGGCATCTCTGTAACGCGCTCCAATAGCCATAACCTCAGGCAAGTTTTCTGACGCCGAACAGTGCTATCGTCCATCTCCCCGGAAGGACGCCGATGGCTCTACGACACGATGCGCTGGCGACGACGCCCGCCGTCTCGCCCCGCGAGGCTCACGCCCGACTGCATCCTGTGCTGGACGCCAGCCCCGACGCGTTGATGATCGTGGAAACGGATGGGTGCGTCTCCTTCCTGTCGCGAGAAGCCCAGACCGCCTTCGGAGTGGAAAGATCCCTTCCGCCGCCCGGCTCGCATTGGCTCTCCTACTATCCCGAAGACGATGTGCCGGAATTGACCGGGCTGCTGGCGGATGCGCTGTCGGGCCGGACCGGGACGGGCGCCGTGGATGCTTGGGACGGCCAGCCGGGCCTCTGGACCCTGACCCTGTCCCCGATCCTGGATAACGGGTCGGTCTCCGGCGTGTTGGCGACGCAGCGCTGGGCCGCTGCGGTCGAGACCAACGATCTTCGGGTCCGCGAAACCGACCACCGCATCAAGAACTCCCTGTCCTCCGTCGCGTCACTTCTGCGGATGCAGGCGCGGCGGAGCCCGGAACAGCTGGCGGAGCCGCTGGCCGCCGCCGCCGACCGCGTGCTCGCCATCGGTTCCGTTCACGGTCACCTGCGTCCCGACCTCGATCCGCAGTCTGGGGACAGCCATGTCTGCGTGGCGCGATACATCCAGCCCCTGCTCAAGCATCTCGTCTCGGTCTTCGGTCCCGGCCGCATCACCTTGCTGCGAGAGATCGAACCGATGCCGCTCGACCCGCGCGCCGCCGTAGCGGTCGGACTGATCGTGACGGAAGCCGTGACGAATGCGTGCCGACACGGTTTCGGGGACGATCCCGAAGGCGGACTGGTTCATGTCGAGATCGGGCAAGACCTGGGCGAAAGCCGGGTGATCCGCGTGACCGACCGAGGACGCGGCCTGCCGGACGAATTCGACTGGACCGCTTCCCGCCGGATCGGAGGGCGCATCCTGTCGCTCTACAGCCAGAGCCTGGGCGGCCGCCTCTCCGTCGCGCCCGCGCCAGGCGGGGGCACCCGCCTGGAAGTTCTCTTCTAGCTTTTTCTAGCTGTCCACGGCGTCCTCGACGCGCACGCTGTTGTCGTTCACGTTGCGTTCGATGAGGGCGCGGTGCGGGTCCAGCACGACGTATGTCGGGCGCTGGTCCAGCGTGAAGGTCAGGACGCTCTCCGCCTCGCTCACGCGCACCGTTTCGAGGGCGAACGGGCTGGCGCCGAGATCGTCTTCCGGGTCTTCCGTGTAGAAGCCGATTTGCACCCACTCATCCAGCGTCTCGCCTTCCAGCTCCGACACGGATGTCTCCTTGCCGTCTTCCTCGCTCGCATAGTTCTTGTCGAGCGAGAGCGGGACGGACACGGTGAACCGGTCGCCCGATGGCGTGACCGTGACTTCCCGGTCGTCCTGGAGACGCAGCTCCCAGAAGGTAATGCGGTTCCAATAGTCGTCGATCAGGGCGTGGTACTGCGGATCGATCTCCTCCTTGAGAATGTCCAGCAGTTCCAGCGTTGTCGGGTATGGCGCGCCATTGGAGGCGTGATGCTCCAGCAGGAAGCGCCGCACCGCGCGCTGGACCGGCTCGTTGCCGATGATCCGCCGCATCCCCCAGAAGACCCAGCTGGTCTTCTGATAGTTGAGGTAGCTTTGACCTTCCGCCTTGGCGAGCACGGGTTCGTCGTTCGACTCCATGGTCCGGCTCAGCAGATATTGCTGGGTCGTGCGTTCCACATGCATGCGCAGGGTCTTGGCGAAATCGTAGTGGCGCTCATAGGCCAGCATGGTCGCGTTCTCGGTCAGCCCTTCCGACAGGAGGTTGGCACCCTTGGCGAATGCTCCGATGACCTGATGGGCGAACCATTGGTGCCCGATCTCGTGCATGGTGATATAGGTCGCGAAGTCGACCTGCTCTGGGTCTTCGGCCGCGCCGGGATCCTGCACGAAACCGATCCCTTCCGAGAACGGCACCGTCCCGGCAAAAGCCTGCGCGAAGCCGCCATAGGGGAACTGCATGATGCGCAGCTGGGCGTACTGATAGGGGCTGAAGACCTCCGTATAGGTATCCAGCGACGTCTTCATGGCGTCGATCATCAGGTCGATGTTGAAATCGTGTTCCGGGTGGAAATAGATTTCCAGGTCGACATCGTCGCCGTTGGGGTTCTCCCAAACATCCCTCCGCACATCGTACTCCGCCGTCAGGAAGGAGAAGAAGTTCAGGATCGGGTTGATCGACTTGTAGCTCCGGCACCGGCGGCCATCCTCGACCGTCTCGCCGCGGAACTTGCCGGGTGCGACTGGGATCTGGCTTTGATCCGTGCAGACCTCGGCTTCGAAGTCGACATAATCGGCATAGCCCGAAAACGAAGTGATCAGGTGATAGCGTCTCGCCGCCTCGTCTTCGCGGTCCGGCCAGCGCATGCGCTCCTCCAGATCGTTCTGGCGGCGCGTGTCGTTGCTCTGCAGGAAGGCCTGCTCCAGATTGCCGAATGTCAGAAGGGCCGACGCATTGTTCACGAAGGTCCCGTTGACGCGAATGGCCGAACCGGACGTCAGGGTCGGCGCGTCGAAGCGCGTCTCGAACGTTACGGTGCGGCGTTCGCCCGGCTGCAGGGGCGGGTCGAACTCGATCACTTGGCGCTCGAACTCGTCGGCCAGACGGTCGGCGACCGTCTCGCCCGTGACGCGTCGGGCGCCTTCGATGTCGAGCTTCAGCAGATTGTCGAGGCCCTGTCCGGCGACGACGGTCGTGCGGACGATCGGCGCGTCGTACGGATTGTCGATGACGTAGGTGCCGTTGAAGACCGCCGTGCGCTCGCTCGGGTAGAATTGTGCGTTCACCTTCACGTCGACGATGCGGGGGTCCGGCAGCGTCCAGAGATCGCCGACCACGCGTTCGAACTCGGCCGCCTGAGCCTGGGCCTCGTTCTGGTTCATGTACTCCTGCGCGCGGTAGTCGGACAGGCCGGCATATCCGAAGCCCGCAAACAGGGCGACGCCGAGCGCGGCCGTGGCGAGGGAGGGTACGGTCAGCCGCTTGCGCATGGAGGTCAGCCGGTCTCCCAGACCGATCTGAAGGCCCCGACGCCACAGCCAGACGGACAGCGCGCCGAGGACGAGGATCAGGCCCATCCAGTAGGCGAACCTCCACCAGAAGCTCTGCGGTGAGGAGAAGCCCGCCATTTCCGAATAGGCGCCCGCGCCGATGCTGCCGAAGCTCATCATCGGATGATAGAAAGGTAGCTGGCCGAGGAAGAAGATCAGTCCGACCAAAACGCCACCCGCGACCAGCATTCCGACGATGCGGCCCGGCATGAAATTCTGGATGAACATGACCAGCATGGCGAGCAGGAAGAAGCGAACGAAGAAGTTGACGATGCCCACGGCCAGGAAGGTCATGGGAACGACGGGAGTCTTGTCGAATCCGACGATCGCCTGCGCGATCATGCCGGCTACGAGCAGTCCGAGGATGATGGTCAGCAGGATGCCCGCCATCGCGCCCCACTTGGCGAATAGCAGCGACACGTTGCGAACGGGCGTGGCGTCCATGATGCCGTGCATGTTCGCCGTCCGGTCCCGCCACATGATGTCGGAGCCGAAGAAGACCATGATGATCAGCATGGGCAGCAGCAGCGATCCCAGGGCGACCTGCGTCATGAAACTGCTGGTCGGAAGGGTCGTGGTGACGCCCATCATCAGCGTGACGAGCAGGATGAAGCCGAACAGGCTGATGGCGATTCCCATCAGGATCAGGAAGGGCGTGCTGCGAACGGTCGTGATGTATTCGAACTTCAGACGCGTCCAGAACGCGCTCAGCGTGAAGCGCGAGTCCAGCGACGGCGTGATGGGCGCGACGCGGTTTGCGACCGTTGGCGGCGTGTCGTCGACGCGACGCTTGGAGCGGCGCGTCTGGATGCCCCGCGCCGACAGCACGAAGGACAGGCCGAACAGGGCGAGGCCGATGAGTCCGTAGATCAGGCGGTTCAGGCCGACCCAGCCCATGACCGGGGCCATCTGCTCGTTCTGCTCCGCGGCCGACCAATATTGCGTTTCGAAGAACAGCGCATTGTCCCCGAACGGGCTCGACATGGCGCCGAACCACTCCGGCGGATTCTGCCCGGCGACCGCGCCGCCGATCAGGTAGAGCACGAGCAGACCGACGGCGCTGACATAGACCAGCGTCCGGTTGCGGCTCGTTACCGCGATCACCGTGTAGATGCTCGACACGATCAGCGCGTTGACCACGATGAAGAGGAAAAAGGGCTGAAGGTAGTGGATGAAATTGAAGGGCTGGAAGGTCGCCTGGTCCGCCCAAGGCATGAACGGTCCCGCCATCGTGCCCAGCACCAGCCCGCTCAGGGCGAGGATCGTGGCAAACCACACGCCCAACATCCGGGACAGAATCATGTCCGGCGTGGTGACGGGCGTGGAATGGATGATTTCCAGCGATTTATGCGTGTCGTCGCGCATGACGCCCGTCACGACGAAGACGGCGGCGAAGAAGATCGACAACAGGCTGAACGAGGAAATGATGCTAGCGATCGGTATCGCGCCATTCGTCTTCACGCGCGCCCCTCCGGCGGAGAGGGCTTCTGTGGAGGAGAACAGCACGCCGAACGCGATCATGACGATCAGCGCCAGCCAGAAGCCAACCGTGCGGGTGTGGAGCTTCAGCTCGAAAGCGAGAAGGCTACGCAGCATGACGCACCTCCGCATCCATCAGGCCGTTCAAGTGGGCGAAGTAGGCGTCTTCGAGGAGCGTTTCGCGTGGCGTCCAGCCTTCTCCGGGGGCAGCGTCGGACAGGACTGACACCACCGTCGCGCCGCGCAGGCGGCGGGTGGACAGGACCGGCATGGACGTCTTCATGGCCGCGACCGCATCGTCGTCCTCGACGCTCTTGGTCCAGACCTTGCCGTCGATCTGCGCCACCAGATCTTCGGGCGCGCCGCGCACGATCAGCTGGCCTTCGCCCATCACGCCCATGTCGGTGCAGAGATCGCGCACATCCTCGATGATGTGGGTGGACAGAATGATGATCTTTTCGTCGCCCGCGCGCGACAGGATGTCGAGGAAGCGCTGGCGCTCCAACGGGTCGAGCCCGGCCGTGGGTTCGTCCACGATGATAAGCTGCGGATCGCCGAGCAGAGCCTGGGCGACGCCGAACCGCTGCCGCATGCCGCCCGAATAGCTGGCGACGGAGGCCGTGCGGTGGGTCCACAGATTGACCATGTTGAGCAGCGTCTCGACCTGCTCCTTGCGCGCGCCCTTGTCGGTGATGCCTTTCAGCACGGCGATGTGGTCGAGCAGTTGCAGCGCGCTCATGCGGGGATAGACGCCGAAATCCTGCGGCAGGTAGCCGAGGACCGAGCGAACCGCGTCCGGCTTTTCCGTAATGTCCGCGCCGTTGAAGTGGATCGTGCCGGAGGTCGGGTCCTGAAGGGTGGCGAGCGTGCGCATCAGCGTCGACTTGCCCGCCCCGTTGGGGCCGAGCAGGCCGAACAGGCCGGGGCCGAGCGTAAGCGTCACGTCGTCCAGCGCCTTCAGGTCGCCGAACGTCTTGGTAAGATTTTTGATTTCAAGCATGGGAGCCTCCCGATTTGGGGAGGCTTCAAGCATAGTTCTTATCGAAAAACAACAAGTACACTATCGAAAAACAATATGAACCACATAGGACGCGCCAATGGCGGCCGCGCGTTCGATGCCCTCGCGAAATGGGCGCTACTTCTTCGCGGTCGTCTTTCGTTTGGCCGCGGGTTTCTTCTTGGCCGCGGGTTTTCGCTTGGCCGGAGCCTTCTTCTTCGCAGCGGGCTTCTTCTTGCCGCCCTTGGCTTCCTTTTCCGCGATATATTCCAGCGCCATGTCGATGTTGACGTCCTGCGGGTCCTGGCCGTTGGGAATGGTCGCATTGACCTTGCCCCACTTGACGTAGGGGCCGTAGCGGCCGTCGAGGATCTGCACGGGTTGTTCGTTGCCCGGATGCTTGCCGAGATCCTTTAGCACGGTCTGGCCACGCCCGCGGCCGCGCGGATTGGCTTTCTTCTCCTCGATCAGGGTCACGGCGCGGTTCAGGCCCACGTCCCAGACCTCCTCGACATTGTCGAGCGAGGCGAAGGTGCGGCCATGCACGACATAGGGGCCGTAGCGGCCGATGCCCGCCTTGATCGGCTCCTTGTCTTCCGGGTGAGGTCCGATCTCGCGCGGGAGCTCCAGCAGTTTCAGCGCCTTTTCAAGATCGATGCTCTGCCAGCTCCAGCCCTTGGGCAGGCTGGCGCGCTTGGGTTTCGGTTTCGGCTTGGCATCGGGGTCCACGTCGGTGGGCAGGGCCTGCTCGACATAGGGGCCGAAGCGGCCCGTCTTGAGCCAGATCGCGTCGCCCGTTTCGGGATGCGCGCCCAGCTCCGCATCCTGCGCTTCCGTGCCTTCGCCCTCGTCTCCGCCGAAGGGCCGGGTGAACTTGCATTCCGGATAGTTGGAGCAGCCGACGAACGCGCCGAAGCGGCCGAGTTTCAGCGACAGCTCGCCGTCATCGCATTTCGTGCATTTGCGCGGATCGCTGCCGTCTTCCTTTTCCGGGAACGCGACCGTCTTCAGCGCGACGTTGAGCGCGTCCAGCACGTGGGTGACGCGAAGCTCCTTGGTGCCGTCCACGGTCGCGGAGAACTCGTTCCAGAAATCGTGGAGCATCCGCTTCCAGTCGAGGTCGCCGGCACTGATCTTGTCGAGCTGCTCCTCCAGGTCGGCCGTGTAGTTGTATTCCACATATTTGGAGAAGAACTCCTCCAGGAACGCCGTCAGGAGGCGGCCCTTGTCGGACGGGGTGAATCGGCGCTTGTCGAGCGTGACGTAGTCCCGGTCCTGCAGGACCTTAAGGATGGACGCGTAGGTTGACGGTCGGCCGATGCCGAGCTCCTCCATGCGCTTGACCAGGGAGGCTTCGGAATAGCGCGGCGGCGGCTGGGTGAAGTGCTGCTCGGCCTCGACTTTCTTGGCGTTCGCGTCCTGGCCCTTCTTTAGCGGCGGCAAGACCTTGCTGTCCGCCTCGTCGTCGCCTTTGGGCTTGATCGCTTCATAGAGCTTCAGAAATCCGTCGAAGCGAACGACCTGACCCGTGGCGCGAAGGGCGAGTTGATCCCGGTCGTCCACGACCGTGACCGTGGTGCGTTCCAGCTTGGCCGACGCCATCTGGCTGGCGGTCGCGCGCTTCCAGATCAGCTCGTAGAGACGGGCCTCGTCGCCGGACAGGCGCAAGGACCCCGGCGTGCGGGAAAAGCTCGTCGGGCGGATCGCCTCGTGGGCTTCCTGGGCGTTCTTGGCCTTGCTCTTGTAGACGCGGGCCGAGCCGGGAAGGTAGGCGTCGCCATACTCGCCGGCAATGGTCGCGCGGCAATCGCTGACCGCCTCGCCGACCATGGAAATGCCGTCGGTCCGCATATAGGTGATCAGGCCAACCGTCTCGCTGCCGATATTGATGCCCTCATAGAGCTTCTGCGCCGTCTGCATGGTACGCGTGGCGGAAAAGCCGAGCTTTCGGCTGGCTTCCTGCTGCAGGGTTGACGTCATGAAGGGCGGTTGCGGATTGCGGGTGACGGGCTTGGCCTCGACCGACTTGATCGACAGGCTGGCCGCCTTGACCTTGCTTTCCGCGTCGCGGGCCTTGGTTTCGTCGTTCAGGCTGAACTTGTCAAGCTTTTCGCCGTCCAGCCGGACGAGGTTGGCCTGGAATGCGCCGGATGCGGTTTCCATGTCCGCCGTGACGGACCAGTATTCGCGCGGCTTGAATTGCTCGATCTCCGTCTCGCGCTCCGTGATGAGGCGCAGGGCCACGGACTGCACCCGGCCCGCCGAGCGCGCGCCGGGCAGCTTGCGCCACAGTACGGGCGACAGGGTGAACCCCACCAGATAGTCCAGTGCGCGGCGCGCCAGATAGGCATCGACCAGCTCCTGGTCGAGCTGGCGCGGATTGTTGATCGCGTCGGTAACTGAACTCTTGGTGATGGCGTTGAAGACGACACGCTCGATCGGCATGCCTTTCATGACCTTCTTCTTGCCCAGCACGTCGAGTAGGTGCCAGCTGATCGCTTCGCCCTCGCGGTCCGGGTCGGTCGCGAGGATCAGCTTGTCGGCCGTCTTCAGTGCATCCTCGATGTCCTTAATGCGCTTGCGAGACCGGGTGTCGACCGCCCAGCTCATCGCGAAATCCTGGTCGGGATCGACCGAGCCGTTCTTGGACGGCAGGTCGCGCACATGCCCGAAACTGGCCAGGACCTTGTAGTCCCGGCCCAGATATTTCTCGATGGTCTTGGCCTTGGCAGGCGACTCGACGACGACAAGATTCATGGGAGTCCGTTCGGATTGGTGCGCGGTCGAAAGGGACGCCGGATCGCGCGGTGAAGCGGCGCGCCATTTGGGGCGGGCCGCCCGACCTGTCAATGCGGCGGGCCAGTCGGGTAGAATGAGAGGCGAGTGAGCCGAACGTCAGATTGCAACTATAGGTCGGTTGTCAACTGGATTGACTACTCTAACGACAAGTGAACAGGGAGACAGTGGGCATGGCCGGTCGAAACATCAATACAGACATGCCGGGGGCTCGCAACGAACTTACGGTTGAAGACGTGCAGGGCATGGCCCGGCGTCTGGCCGGAGAGATGGAAGGCTGGGTCGATCCGAAACCTCGCCCGGACACATTGGATGTCCTCAGCGCCGAGGACATGGCTTGGATCACCGGTCACATGTCCCTGAATGCGCTCGACATTGGTCGTCCCGAAGCGTCCGTCCTCCTGCGCCTCGCCGCGGCCCTGCTCACGGGATCGCATGGTCGTCATCGGGTTTCGTTGCTCCAGGATTGCGTCAGGATCATCGAGCGCGAGGCCGGTTAGGCCGAACGGTTCAAACCGCGCGCGATACGCGCCCGTCCACCTCCACCAATAGTTCGGCGTTCAGCTCCATCTCCAGGAGGGCCGCGGCGGCGATGCCGAACGGCACGCCCGACGCCCGGATCAGGTCGTCGCGATGCGTCGGCGTGAAGGAAGCGACGCGCAGGAGTTCGCTCTTGGCGCGTTCCACGTCGGCCTGCGGCGGGCCTTCGGTTGATCCGGACCGTCCGAAGCGTTCCCCCGGCTCGAACAAATCGCTCGCGAAACTGTCGCGCCGCGCATCCGCCAGGCAGTCCAGCACGTCCTGGGCGGATTCGATCAGGGCCGCCCCTTGCCGGATCAGCCGATTGCAGCCCTTGGTGCGAGGATCGAGCGGACTGCCCGGCGCGGCCATGACCTCGCGGTTCTGCTCCAGGGCGAAGCGTGCCGTGATGAGCGTGCCGGAGCGTTCGGCGGCTTCCACCACGACCACGCCCAGCGATAGACCCGAGATCAGCCGATTTCGACGCGGAAAGTCCCGCGCCGTCGCGCGGTAGCCCAGCGGGGATTCGGACACGAGCAACCCGCGCTCCCGCATCTCCAGGTGCAGCTCGGCGTTCTGGCGCGGATAGATATGGTCCACGCCGCCGCCCAGCACGCCCACCGTTCCGCTCTCCAGCGCGGCGGCGTGGGCGGCCGCGTCTATGCCACGCGCCAGGCCGGACACGACGGT
>JBATXP010000319.1:0-3618 GCA_049673465.1 Litorimonas sp. | reverse complement strand
GCCCGAAGGCGCACCGCGATGGATGGAGAGGGCGATCCCGGACGATGTCCGGAAGACCGAATCCGCGCCCTTCCCGTCCCGACGCGTCCGAAAGGCGCGGCGGAGCAAGGCAGACGGGTTTCGGATCAATCCATCGGGGGCGGGGCTCGGGCGGGGTCGGCGCGACCCGGACGATCGTCAGCGGGGCGTTGGGCCACCTGCACCGACAGCCCGACCGGGACGGCGCAGTTGACGGCGGAAGGCTCCGACGAAAGGAACGGCAAAGCTGTGGGATCGTCGAGGTCCCGACCGGCCTCGGCGCCGCCGAGCGGCCCGTCCTCGTCCTCGGACGTGGCGACGATGCAGAGAGCGCAGGCGCGGGGGTCCGGATCCTCGTCGGGATGAGGATGAGAATGCGGGTGGAAGGGCTGCTGGAAACTGATGCGGGAATGGGCGGAGTGATCGTGATCCGGAGCATGCGCATGGGCGTGCGCCAATAGCTGCAGCCAGAGCAGCATCCCGGCGAGCAGGAACGCGCCTGCCAGCCTCACCGCTCGCTGGACGCCATTCGCGCCAGTGTGTGTCGCGGTGGATACCAACGGAGATGTCGCGGGTGTGGACACGGCCGACCTGTAGCGTGACAAGATAACATTGGCAATGTCCCGCGACCATTTGCGAGGCGCGGCGCGACCGACACTGCTTGCCGCCGGATTATTCCTTGGCGTGGCTCCCACCATGCGGCAAGTGAACGGCAGAGGCGAGGTTCGCCCGCGTCCGAAGCATCGGGTCGCGGACGGCAGGGATAGCTCGAGGGGAAATCATGGAAAGCATCATCCAGTGGGTCAACGGCATCGTGTGGGGCTGGCCCATGCTGATCCTGCTTCTGGGCGCGGGCGCGTTCCTGACTGTCGGGCTGCGCGGCGTCTCCATTCTGAAGATTCCCTATGCCTTCACCCAGCTGTTCCGCAAACGCGGGGCCAACACGGATGCGGGCGACGTTTCGCCGTTCGCCGCCCTGATGACGGCCCTGTCCTCCACCATCGGCACGGGCAATATCGCCGGCGTCGCGGCGGCCATCGCCATCGGCGGGCCGGGCGCGGTGTTCTGGATGTGGATGACCGCCATCGTCGGCACGGCGACCAAGTTCTCCGAAGGCGTGCTGGCCGTGCGCTACCGCGAGATCGACAGCAACGGCAACCGCGTCGGCGGGCCGATGTACTACATCAAGAACGGTCTGGGCTCCAAGTGGATGCCCTTGGCTTTGGCGTTCGCGTTCTTCGGCATGTTCGCCAGCTGGGGCACGGGCAATTCGATCCAGGCCAATTCGGTCGCGGACGTCCTGAACAGCGAATACGACTTCTCGCCCTGGCTGACCGCCGTGATCCTGGCGGGCGGCGCGGCCGCCGTCATTCTGGGCGGCATCAAGCGCATCGGCGCGGTGGCCTCCAAGGTGGTGCCCTTCATGGCCGGCATGTACATTCTGCTGGGCCTGATCATCGTTTTGATGAACTTCGGCAGCGTCGGAGCCGCCTTCGGCCTGATCTTCAAGAGCGCCTTCGGCTTGCAGGAGGCGGGCACGGGCATCTCCATCGGCCTTCTGATGCTGGCCATGCGAATGGGCGTGGCGCGCGGCATCTTCTCCAACGAGGCCGGCCAGGGCTCCGCCCCCATCGCCCACGCCGCCGCGCAGAACAACGATCCCGTCAATCAGGGCACGATCGCCATGCTGGGCACGGTGATCGACACGCTGTTCGTCTGCACCATCACGGCGCTGATCATCCTGACGTCCGGCGTGGTCGCGCCTGAATGCCTCGCGGGTCCGGAAACGCTCTCGCAGCTCATGACCGGCACGCAACCCGCGGGCTGCGACACGGGTGCGCCGCTGACCAGTTCCGCCTTCGCCGCCAATTTCGGCGAGCTGGGCCGGCACGTGGTTCCGGTCGCCCTGACCATCTTCGCCTTCACGACGATCCTGGGGTGGAGCTACTATGGGGAGCGCTGCGCAGCCTTCATGTTCAGCGAGCGCGCAATCCTGCCCTACCGCCTGATCTACATCGCGGTCGTGTTCTTCTCCGCCGCCGCCATCGCGCTGGAGGACCAGGTCGGCAACATCGTCAACCTGTTCTGGCTGATGGCCGACACGCTGACGGGCCTGATGGCCGCGCCCAACCTGATCGCCCTGGTCTTCCTATCACCGGTCGTGTTCAAGCTGACGCGCGACTATTTCGATCGTGAAAAGGAAGCCACGGACGGGCTGATCGACCAGGACGACCTGCCGCGCGGGAGCTGATCCGCAAAGGCTTTAGCGGTCTCCGCCCACGAAAAAGCCCGCCTTCCTTTCCGGAAGGCGGGCTTTTTCGTGTCGATGGTGCGTGGGTCTAGCGTCGGGCGCGCAACGGGGCGTGACGATCGCCATAGGCAGGCGCGCTGTGGGTCGGCGACGGAAACTCACCCGTGCCGGACGGGTCGAACTCCCCGTCCCAGTCGTCCACCCCGTAATAGCCCTGTCGCGTGGCGGTCGTGCCCGAATAGGTCGTGGTGTGGGTCGTGCTGGACTGGGCCGTTCCGGCCCCGTGGCCATGGGACGAGGTATAGGCCCCGCCCGACGAATGGGTGATGCCGGAGCCATGGCCCACTCGCGGCACGGACGTGCCGGGGGCGCAAAGCACGCGCCGCCATTCATAGCGTTCCTCCGCGACCAGGGTCTTGGTTTGGACCTCGCCATATTCGGCCGGCACTTCGATCAGCGCTTCGCCCGCCGGGCGGACGATGTCCTGCAAGGCGACGGAGCGATATTCCGCCGGAACCGGGATCTCCGTCACGCCGCCCGGATCGGCCAGAACCTGCTTGGTAATGGTTTGCGTCTGGTGGGGGATGCGGGTGCGGTGCACTTCGCCCGGGCTGCTCATGACCTGACGGGACACGGTCACGCTGTCGCCCGGTTCCTCCACGAGGCACCAGATCTCGCACATGGACCCGCAGCGCTCGCCGCCCTGCGCCCCGAACTGGGTCGTGGAGCTATAGCCCTGGCCCTGATAGCCCGCATCCGCCGTGGAGTGGATGACATAGCCCTGGCGCGCCAGCTGTCCCGGATTGCCCAGCTTCCACACCAGTCGTGGCGCGGACGTCTGAATGGTTTCGGTCACCGTCTGGAAGCGCGGTTCGGACACGGAGAGCTTGTCGTAGGCGGGGCGGGTGACGATCTGTTCGGTCACGCTGGCATAGCGCGGCTGTCGCACCTCGTAGCGCACGCTGGGTTCCTTCACCATTACGTCGGCGTGGCGCGTGGCGAACTCCGCCTGCTGCACCTTGAGGCGGGTATGGGCTTCGCGCTTCAGCACGGTCTGGGTGCCGGTCTGGTACTGGGCCGGTATCTTGACCCGGGCGTAGCATTCCCCGACCGTCGGGTTGGCGGGTTCGAGGTCCGGAACGTAGCCCGGATAGGACGTCCCGGCGAAGGCGGGCGCGGCGAGCATCAGCGCGGCGGATGCTCCGGTGAGAGTTCGCTTGAGGGTCATTGAAAACCTCCATGGACGGATGTGAAAGTCGAAATCAGCGTCGCAGCCGATGCAAGATCAGGGCCGACAGCGCCGCGCCGGCCAGATTGGCCAGCGCGTCGAGCGCGGATGCGGTGCGCCC
>JBATXP010000318.1:0-30139 GCA_049673465.1 Litorimonas sp. | reverse complement strand
GATACCCACATCGCCTACCTGCAGGAGAACGGCGTGCGCATCTGGGACGAATGGGCGGATGAGAATGGCGATCTCGGCCCGGTCTACGGCAAGCAGTGGCGGCGCTGGGAAGGACCGGACGGGAAGGTTGTGGACCAACTCGCCCAGATCGTGGAGGCGATCAAGGCCAACCCCTATTCGCGGCGTCACATCGTATCGGCCTGGAACCCGGCGGAAGTGGACGGCATGGCCCTGCCGCCCTGCCACGCCCTGTTCCAGTTTTACGTCGCACCCGACACCCATGGCGGCCCGGACAGATTGTCCTGCCAGCTTTACCAACGCAGCGCGGACATCTTTCTAGGCGTGCCGTTCAACATCGCCAGCTACGCGCTTCTGACGCACATGGTCGCGCAGGTCTGCGGGCTGGCGGTGGGCGATTTCGTCCACAGCTTTGGCGACGCGCACATCTACCACAACCATTTCGACCAGGTGCGCGAGCAGCTGACCCGCGAGCCGATGGCCCTGCCGACGTTGGAGCTGAACCCGGAGGTGACGACCTTGGAGGACTTCACCTATGCCGACATCAAGCTGGTCGGCTATCAGGCGCATCCGCACATTGCGGGGAAAGTCGCCGTCTAGGCACTGCGCCGCGCTTTCAGGATCGGCGAGACAAGCCAGAACAAGACCCGGACCGAAACCACGGCCAGGGCGAGCCACGGCGTCAGCAGGGATAGGGCGAAAAGGCCAGTCCCCGCCAACACCAGGTAGGCAATGACGGCGAGTGGCACGGATAATAACCCGCCCGCCACCGGATTGCCCTTCTTGGCACTGCCGCCAATGCGGTCCGACTGGACGCGCCTCAACATCCGCTCCACGTTCGCGGCCAGGAACAGGACCGCGACGGCGAGGATCAGCCAGAAGGTCTGCGTCGCGTTCAGGCCGAGCAGCACGGCGACGATCAGCAGCGGCAAGAGGATGGTCAACAGCTTCCAGATCTCCAGACCGGCCAGCACGAGGGGCAATTTCTCGCTCAGAGAGGGCCGTTCGATCAGGATCTCGACGGATTCGTCCGCTGCCGTGCGCGTCAGCTCCGTCCCGGCCGGCGGGCGGATGGCGTAGGCCGACTGTGCCGCTTCCCACACGGCGAAGTCCTGCGTGCTGTTGCCCGCATAGTCGAACCCTTCCGGGAATTGGTCGAGCAGGAAAGCCGCCTTGTTCTCGCTGGTCATGTTGTAGGTCGGGCTGGTGCCGAACGCGCCGTCGATGAAGTCGTGGCGTTCCGCCAGCTCCCGCACGAGGCCCGCTTCGGAGCCGGAGCAGAGATAGACCTCTCGCCCATCCGCCTTGGTGGCCCTGGCGAGGGCGACGATCTCCGGCTCCAGCGGTTGCGGCCCGCGCAGGAGGCGGTCGCGGATGCGGTCCAGCATGTCCTGCTTCATCCGCGGCTTGTCGCGCAGCCCGGTCAGCAGATAGCCGGGCCCGCGCGTCGGGTCGCGCTTGACCGCCTCCAGGATCATTTCGTGGGTCAGGTCGTTCTTCAGCAGCGTGCCATCCACGTCGAGGATCAGGGGACGGGTCACGACGTCGCCTCCCGCAGGCGGTCCGGCCGTTCCAGTGTCCGCCTGATCAGCCACCAGATCGCCAGCGCGCCGACCATCTTGCCGGCAATGCTCATCACGACGTTGGGCAGGGTGAACTGGCCGTCGCGAATGGCTTCCGCGCCCAGGAGAAAGACCGACGTGTCGATGGGCGCGGCGAGGGCGGAGGAGAGCAGGACGCGGGTGGACAGTTTCAGCTTGGTGAAGGTGAAGACCGCCCAGTCCACCATTTCGCTCACCCCGAAGGCGATGCCGGAGGCGAGCGCAAGCTCCGGCCCCGTCGTCAGCCAGGTCAGGACGAGCGCCACCGCCATGGCGAGCAGGACCCAGTGTCCGATCTCCCGCTGGGCGAAGTCGCGCGCGACCAGAACCAGCCCCGTGACGATGGTCACCGGATTGAACATCCAGCCGAGACCCGGCAGCGCCACCATGGGCGCCCAGGTGAAACTCCAATTGATGAAGGGGATCAGCGCGACATAGATGAGCGTGATCAGCGCGGCACGCACGGGGGAAGAGAACGGGTCGCGGGCGGCGTAGGTCGACATGGCCTCCCTATACGGGCCAGCCCGCGCCCTGTAACCCGTGCGATAATGATTCCCCGAACGCCGCTTCTGTCCGCTATCGTCGCCCGCTCCCGCAACGGCGTGATCGGGCGCGATGGCGATCTGCCCTGGCGGCTGGGTTCGGATCTGAAACACTTCAAGCGGCTTACTCTCGGCAAGCCCTGCGTCATGGGGCGCAAGACGTGGGCAAGCCTGCCCGGCGCGCTGCCCGGGCGTCCCAACCTCGTTTTGACGCGCGACGGCGATTACAAGGCAAACGGGGCGGAGGTCTTTACCGATCTGCGCGCCCTGATCGGCCGCGCGGCGGAGCATGCGGCCGAAACCGAGACGGGCGAGATCATGGTTATCGGCGGGGCGGAGGTCTACCGCCTGCTGATGCCGTGGACGGGGCGGGTCTACGAAACGATCGTCGATGTCGAGCTGTCGGGCGACGCCCATTTCGAACTTGCCGACGCAGCCGACTGGACGGAGCGCGACCGGGTGTCGCACCGGGCCGGGCCGCGCGACGATCACGCTTTCGTCACCCGCACTCTGGACCGCCGATTGCGCACCCTTGAGGCTTGAAAGGCACGGAGCCGTTCGCCACATAGGTGCGGACTCAGCTGGAGACTTGAATGTCAGACAATAACTCTCCCTGGGGCCCCAAAGGGGGCTCCGGCGACAAGGGTAATTCCCCTTGGGGCAATAATGGTGGCGGCAAGCGCCCCACCCAGATCGGCGGCACCGACCGGTCGCCCGATCTCGACAATGTCATCCAGGGCTTCAAGACCCGCGTGAAGTCGGGCGGCCCGCGCCGTCCCGGCACGGGGTCGGGCGGCGGCGGGGGCGGCGGAGATTTCCGCATCGGCCCGTTCGGTCCGCTAGGCCTGGCGGGCATCGTCGCCGCCGTCCTCATGCTCTCCACCTCCGTCTACACGGTGGATCAGACGGAACGCGCCCTCGTGCTGCGCTTCGGGGACTATGCCCGCACGGCGGAGCCCGGCCTGAACTTCAAGCTGCCGAGCCCGATCGAGACGACCTACAAGCAGGAGACCGAGATCATCCGCCGCGACACGATCGGCGGAAACGACTTCTCGTCGCTGATGCTGACGGGCGACGAAAACATCGTGGACATCGACTTCACGGTGCTGTGGCGCATCAACAACCTCGCCAACTACTATTTCGAGGTGGACGATCCGGCCCAGGCCGTGCGCGCCGTGGCCGAGTCCGCCATGCGCGAAGTCGTGGGCCGCAACGAGTTGCAGCGTATCATCACGACGGACCGCCTGGCCATTACCACGGCTGTGCGCGACCTGATGCAGGAGACGCTGGACGAGTACAAAGCCGGCGTGCGCGTCGTGGAAGTCCAGCTCCAGAAGGCCGACGCGCCCGACCAGGGCGGCGTCGTCGATGCGTTCCGCGACGTGGAAGATGCCGGACAGGAAGCCGAGACCATCATCAACCAAGCCGTCGCCAGCCAGAACAATATCGTCCCGGAAGCGCGTGGCGAGGCCGCTCAGATCCTCCAGGACGCGCAAGCCTATCGTGACCGCGTGATTGCTGAAGCCGAAGGTGAGGCGGAGCGCTTCAACCTGATCTACGAGGAATATCGACAGGCCCCGGTCGTGACGCGCCAGCGCATGTATCTGGAAACCATCGAACAGGTCTATGGTCGCGGCGAGATGATCATTCTCGACGACAATGAAGGGTCGGGTGTCGTGCCCTACCTGCCGCTCGACCAGCTCAGCAATCGAAACAATCCGCCCCGCACGGGAGCTCAGTAATGAAGAATCCACGTCTCGTTATGCTCGCCGTTCTCGGCGGGCTCGCTATTCTGGCGATCTTCGCCTCGCTCTTCACGGTCGAGGAGCATGAACAGGCCATCGTCTTCCAGTTCGGCGAAGCACAGCGGGTCGAGAACCCGTGGAACGCGGCCGAAGCCGATGCTGGCCTGAAGATCAAGGCGCCGTTTATCGAGAATGTTGTCTACCTCTCGCGCCGCAATCTCGAAGTGGACCTGCGCCCGGTCGAGCTGCTGGCGTCCGACCAGGAGCGTCTCGTCGTGGATGCCTTCGTGCGGTACCGCATTGTCGATCCGATCCGCTTCTACGAAACCCTTCGAGACGAGGACGGGGCGCAGGAACAGCTGCAGACCATTTTCGACTCCACCCTGCGTGACGTGCTGGGCCGAGCAACGCAGCCGGAGATTATCTCGACACGCCGGGCCGAGCTGATGGCCGAAATCCAGGCTGTGGCCGATGCGGTTGCGGAACAAGAGAATCTCGGCATCGACATCATCGACGTGCGCATCAAGCGCGCCGACCTTCCCGAAGCCAACTACCAGCAGGTTTTCAACCGCATGGTGTCGCAGCGGACGCTGGAAGCGAACCTGCTTCGCGCCGAAGGTCAGGAACGCGCCCGCGAAATCCGCGCCACCGCTGAACGCGAAGCGACCGTGATCGTTGCCGAAGCGCAGAAGCAGGCCGAGATCATTCGTGGTGAGGGGGATGGCCGCCGCAATGCGATCTATGCCGCCGCGTTCGAGCGCGACCCGGAGTTCTTCGCCTTCTATCGCTCCATGGAGGCCTACCGGCGCGGCCTGAGCGGAAACGCCACCTTCGTCCTGTCGCCCGACTCCGACTTCCTCGGCTATCTCGACAACCAGCAGGGCGGTCGCCGCTAGGGCGCTCCGAATGGACTGGATCACCATCGCGCTGCTCACATTGGGCGGCGCGATGTTGTTTGAAGGGCTGGGCTGGGCGCTCGCACCGGATGCGATGCGCCGCGCCTATGACGAGATGACGGAGCGGCTCGGACGGACGGGCATGGTGCAGGTCGGCGGACTTTGCGCGGCGCTGGGCCTGCTGATGATCGTCGCGGCCATCCGCTTCTCCGGCTCCTGATACGCTTCCCACCTGACTGAAACGTCATCGCGACGCACAGTGCGCCGCCTTGGCAAGCGCGGCGCTTTGGCGCAAGATCGTTTCATGATCCGCACACTCTGCCTTGGTCTCGCCCTATCCGTCCTTCCCCTCGCGGCGACCGTGGAGGCGCGACCCGCGCCGGACGGCTTCGTGGAGCTGACCAAGCGGCTCTCCCCTTCCGTCGTTAACATCTCCACCGCGCAGACCGTGGAGTTCGGGGAGGGCGACGTGCCCGCCTTCGAGGAAGGCTCGCCGCTGGAACGGTTCAACGATTTCTTCGGCAACCGCCGAGGGCGCGACGGGCGCGTGTCCAAGGCGCTCGGCTCCGGCTTCCTGATCGACGTCGACGGCCATATCGTCACCAACAACCACGTCATCGAGGGCGCGGACCTGATCGAGGTGAATTTTCCCAATGGCGACACCTATGAGGCGGAATTGATCGGCCGGGACCCGGCGACCGACCTGGCCGTCCTCAAGATCGAGACCTCCGACGACATCCCCATCGTGGCGTTCGGCGATTCCGAATCGGCGGAAGTCGGGGAGTGGGTGATCGCCATTGGCAACCCGTTCGGTTATTCCGGTTCCGTCGCGGCCGGCATCATTTCGGCCCGCAACCGCAACATCCAGATGGGCTCCTATGACGACTTCATCCAGACGGATGTGGCGATCAACCAAGGCAATAGCGGCGGCCCGCTTTTCAACATGGATGGCGACGTCATCGGAGTGAACACGGCCATCATCTCGCCCACGGGCGGATCGGTCGGCATCTCCTTTTCCATCCCGGCGGACCTCGCCAAGACGGTCGTCGCGCAGCTGATCGAATATGGCGAAACGCGCCGCGGCTATATCGGCATCCGCACCCAGGCCGTGACCTCCGACCTCGCCCGCGCCTACCGTCTCGACGAGCCGATGGGCGCCATCGTGCGCTCCGTGGTCGAGGACGGACCGGCCGACGCGGCGGGGCTGCAGAAGGGCGATCTGATCCTGCGAGTCGGCGACCGCGATATCGAGAACACCCGTGTCCTGTTCCGCGCCATCGCGGACGCGCCCATCGGCGAGTCGGTCGAGGTCGAGTTCATCCGCAAACGCAAGCGACAGACCGCGACCCTGTTAATCGAGGCACAGGAAGACGAGTTGACCGACGAGGAAAAGCTGGAAATGGAAGTCGAGAGCGGCAATGCGGAGCGCACCATTGGCGGTCTCTCCGTCGAGGCGCTGACCGACGAGGTGCGCCGTGCCAACCGCATCTCGCCCGACGTGAGCGGCGTGCGAGTGGTGGCGATCTCCAAACGCAGCCGCGCTTCGGGCAAGATCATGAAGGGCGACATCATCGAGGAAGTCGGGTTCGAAGCGGTCAAGACACCGTCCGAATTCGAGGCGGCGATGCAAGCGGCGGCGGAACTGGAGGAGCCGGTGACCCTGCTGATCAACCGTGGCGGCAACTACATCTTCTACGCGCTCAACGGCTGATCGGAATCGTCTAACGCAATTTCTGCGTCCGTATAACCTTGAAAATACAAGGCCGTATGAAGGTCCGTGCAAGTGATCGCGCTGTGCGAGGCGGCTATGACGGCGGGCTTGGCATGGAAGGCCAGACCCAGCCCGGCGGCCTGGATCATTGCCAGATCGTTGGCTCCGTCGCCGATGGCGAGCGCGCGGCTCGCCTTCCCGTCGCAAGCGGCCAGCAGAGCGTCCAGCTTCGCCTCCCGGCCGAGGATCGGATGACCGACCCGACCCGTCAGCGCGCCTTCGGCTTCGATCAGCGTGTTGGCCTGGTGGCTCTCGAACCCGCACGCCTCGGCGATTCGCTCCGTGAAAAAGGTGAACCCGCCGGAGACGATCAGCGTCTTCGCGCCGTTCGCCCGCATGGTCCGGGCCAGTGCCCGCGCACCGGGATTGATGTGGATGCGGTCGTCGAAGCAGCGCTGCAGCACGTCGATAGGCAAACCTTCCAGCAGCGCGACCCGCGCTTCCAGCGCGCCCTCGAACCCGATCTCGCCGCGCATGGCGCGCTCCGTGATCTCGGAAACCTGCGCCTTCACGCCTGCGAAGTCGGCCAGTTCGTCGATACATTCCTCCCCGATCAGCGTGCTGTCCATGTCGCAGACGAGCACGCGTCTACGGCGGTTGCCGGACGGCTGAACGCAGACGTCCGCTTCGACTCGCGCCGCGTCCAGGATCGCCTTCGCGTCGGCGCTGTCCGTCGCGTTCGAACGTCCCTCGATGGCCCGACCCGGAGACAGAATCGTCGCATCGGTCAGGCCGAGCGCTTGAGCCGCGTCCGCGAGGGTCCCGCCTGCCGCGCGCGGCAGGACAAGCGTGGTGATCTGGTCTAGGGGCGCGGTCATGAGGGGACTCGAACTGGAGTGGAACGGCAGGCCGTCGGTCGTCTGTATCGCAGGCCCGACGGCCAGCGGCAAGACGGGGCTGGCCGTCCGCGTCGCGAAAGCGGTAGGCGGGGAGGTCGTCAATGCCGACGCGCTCCAGGTCTATCGCGATCTGTCCGTCCTGTCGGCCCGTCCGATCGAGGCCGAGATGGACGGCGTGCCGCACCATCTGTTCGGATACGTTCCGGGCGGCACGATCCATTCGACCGGTGCGTGGCTGCGCGACGTCGCTCCGGTCATCGACGCGATCGGCGCGCGTGGCAAGGTGCCGGTCGTCGCGGGCGGGACCGGCCTCTACTTCAAGGCCCTGCTCGAAGGTCTCGCCGATATCCCCGCCATACCGGATGAGGTCATGGGCAAGCTCGAACGGCTTGGTCCCGAGCATCTGCGAGAGGAGGCGGAGCGGGTCGACCCAATCGCCGCAGCCCGAATCCTCGGCGATGATCCACAAAGGCTGCAGCGTCTGATCGGCGTTCACCGCCATACGGGACGCGCCCTCTCGGACTGGCAGGCGGAGACGCATCCGGTGCTGCCGCAGCGCGCGACCGTCCGGGCCGTGCTCCTGCCGGACCGCGCGGAACTCTATGCGCGGATCGACCGTCGGTTCGACCGGATGATCGAAAACGGCGCGCTGGAGGAGGCGAGGGCGGTTCGTGCGCAGCGATATCCGGCCCGCGCGCCCATGCTCAAGGCGATCGGTCTGTCCCACCTCCTGTCCCACCTGGATGGGGAGTGCGACCTCGACACGGCCGTGGAGACCGCCAAGCGAGACAGCCGCCGACTGGCCAAGCGGCAGATGACCTGGTTCCGCAATCGCTGCGCCGACTGGACCGTGCTGCGAACGGAGCGGGAGATGGATTTGTTCGTGAACGGATTGGACCTCGCCGCATGACCGTGTCGCCCCGATGGATCGGTTTGTTCGGCGTGGCGGCCGCGTTGCTGGTGATCGGCTTGCTATTCCTGAACGACGTGCAGGCCATGCTGGGCTGGCTGGAAGCCAATGGCCGATCACCCATCGGACTCGCGCTCGCTCTGCTACTGTTCGTCGTCGGAGCCTATCTGCTCGTCCCGCAATGGGTTCTGATCGGCGCGGCCATCTCGACGTTCGGCTTCGTGCCGGGAGCCGCTGTCGCCTGGACCGGCACCATGCTCGCTGTGACGGTGCAGCTCTTCACCGCCGAGCGCTTCGGGCGCAGCCTGCGCAGACGTTTCACCGGGACGGGGTTACGTCGCATGATGCAGACCTTCCGCGACAACAGCCTGAAGTCGGGCTTCGTCGTGCGTCTCGTTCCGACCGGGCCCGCTCTGCTCGTCAATAGTGCGGCCGGGCTGGCGGGTGTGCGACCGGGCCGGTTTCTCGTCGGCACGGCGTTCGGGATCGTCCCCAAGATCCTGCTGACGGCCTTCATCGTGCAGGGAGTCATTTCCGGGGCGGAAGGCGAGCGCATCGCGTTGTGGATCGCACTGGCGGCCCTGTTCGCGCTCGGGCAGTTCCTGCTGGTCCGACACTTGCGGTCAAAGTCGCGGAAATAGCAGCGTTTTCCAGCCCGGACGGGATGAAACGCTTGCAATTGACTGTGCCAGCCGCATTACCGCGCCTAACAGGGAAGTCCGGACGGGATTCGCCACCGTGGAGGTTTGCGCGCCTCTACACCCATGACCGGGCCCGTCCTCGAACACCGCCGGAGCCGCTGATGATCTCCTCCATCATGGACATGTTTTCGTCCGACATCGCCATCGATCTCGGAACGGCCAATACATTGGTCTACGCCAAGGGCCGCGACGTGGTCTTGAACGAGCCGTCCGTCGTGTCCTTTTCGGTCAAGAACGGTCGCAAGATCGTCCATGCCGTCGGCAACGACGCCCGCATGATGCTAGGCCGCACGCCCGGCAATATCGAGGCCATCCGCCCGATGAAGGATGGGGTGATCGCCGATTTCGACGTCGCCGAGAAGATGATCGAGCACTTCATCAACAAGGTGAAGTCGCAATCCGGTTTCGTGAAGTTCGCCAAGCCCAAGGTCGTGATCTGCGTGCCCTCCGGCGCGACGGCCGTGGAGGAGCGCGCCATCTACCAGTCCGCGCAGCAGGCGGGCGCGCGCAAGGTCTACCTGATCGAGGAACCGATGGCCGCCGCGCTTGGCGCGGGCTTGCCGATCCACGAACCGGCCGGATCCATGATCGTGGATATTGGCGGCGGCACGACGGAAGTGGCCGTGCTGTCGCTGGACGGCATCGTCTATTCCCGCTCAGTCCGAGTCGGCGGCGACAAGATGGACGACGCCATCATCCAGTACGTTCGCCGCACCACCAACCTTCTGATCGGCGAAATGACGGCCGAGCGGGTCAAGAAGGAAGTCGGCTCCGCCACCATGCCCGACGATAATGAAGGCATGAGTGTCCAGATCAAGGGCCGCGACCTGATGAACGGCGTGCCGCGCGAAATCCGCGTCAGCGAAGCCATGATCGCCGAAAGCCTGGCCGAACCGGTCGAGCAGATCGTGGAAGCCGTGAAGACGGCGCTGGAATCCACGCCGCCGGAGCTTGCCGCCGACATCGTCGACAAGGGCATCATGCTGACGGGCGGCGGAGCGCTGCTTCGCAATCTCGATATCGAGCTGCGCAATCGCACAGAGCTGCCGGTCTTCATCGCCGACGATCCGCTGTCCTGTGTCGTGCGCGGCTCCGGTACGGTGGTCGAGAACCTCAAGAAGTGGAAGAGCGTGCTGAAGACGGACGTCTAGGGGCACCTCGCGTGAAAGGAGCCTTGCAGGAGCGTGGCGCGATCGACGGGAGACAGTAGCGAAGGCCGGATCGGCCTGATCTTTCTCATCCTGCTGAGCGCGGGTCTCCTGCTCCTGCAACGCGACGACGCCCTCCAGCGCCGCACCACCCCTCTGCTTGCCGACGATGTCCAGGCTCCGGTTGCCGCCTGGCTCAGCCTGCCCTTCCGCCGCCTCGAAGGCGCGATCGCCGACGTGGAAGACGGTCGCAAGGCCCTGGAGGAAAACCGCGTGCTGCGCGACGAGCTGGCGGAACTCCGCGCCGAAAACGACCGCCTACGCGTGATGCGGGGCCGCCAGCAACGTCTCGAAGCGCTCCTGGCCGTGGACCGCACGGGCGACATTCCGGACCGCCGCATCGCGGTCCGGGCCGTGTCCGATCCCTCCAGCCCCTTCGTGCGCTCGCTGCTGATCGGAGCCGGACTCGACAAGGGCATCGTGTCCGGCCAGCCGGTCCACTCCCATAGCGGACTGATCGGCCACGTCGTCAGCTCGGGCCGTCGTTCGGCGCGGGTGCTTCGGCTCGACGACCTGAACAGCCGCGTCGCCGTCAAGAGCGAACGCAGCGATGCCCGCGCGATCCTGACGGGCACTAACCGCAACAATCCCAAACTGTCCTTCGTGGCGGATGAGGCGGGTTGGCAACCCGGCGACCGCGTCCTGACCTCTGGTGACGACGGCGTCATGCCGGCGGGCCTGCCCGTGGGGACCGTCACGGGCGAAGGCGGCCTGTCGGTGGACCTCGACTTCCACGACCGCCCCATCGATTGGGTCTACGTCATGCCCTTCGCCAGCCTCGCCGATCCGGACGATGTGGACGTGGACCCCGCTCATGGCGACACCTTGCCAGACGGAACCGACGCCCCTGCCACCGCCGAGACCGACGCCAGTCTGACCATGCCGCGGGAGACAGGCTGATGGCCTATCTCGGCATCGCTCCGGCTCAGCGCAACGAACAGCTTTTCCCGGCGGGATTCGCGCTGCTGGTCACGGGTCTGGTCAGCGCGGTGGACATCCGACTGTTCGGTCAGAGTTGGCCGCTGACCTGGCTGCCCTTCGCGGTCGTCGCTCTATGGCCCCGGAATGTGGGCGCTCTGCCGTCGGCTCTGCTGCTGTTCGCAGGCGGAATTTGGGTCGATTGGACCAGCTGGGGTGCGCCCGGCCAATGGCCGCTGATCTTCCTGCTGACCTACGCCATCATGCCGTCGAGCCGGTCCGATGCCATGCGCGGTCTCGCGGCCGGCATGGGCCGCTTCGTCGGCAGCCTGTTCATCGGAGTGCCCGTGCTGATCGCCACGGGCTGGGTCGTCTACGACACCTGGCCGGACTGGGGCGCGCTCGCGCGCGGTCTGGTCGTGGCGGTCGTGATCCTGCCTTTCGCCATCCTGCTGCGGGATCGGCTGGCCGGACGCATGAGCGGGGACGACTGACCATGCCGCCGCCCAGCAACAGAAAGTCCAAGAGGCCCGAAGCCAAGTCGGACGCACAGATTACGCGCCGAACGGTCATCATGAGCGGCTTCGGTCTGGCCGGCTTCGGCGTACTGACGGGGCGGCTCTACCAATTGCAGATCGCGCAAAGTGAAAACTACCTCGCCTTGTCGGAGGAAAACCGCTTCAACTTCCGCACTTTGTTGCCGAGCCGGGGCATCGTGCGGGACCGCTACGGCGAGCCCTTGGCGTCCAACACGCTCGACTACCGGGTGGACCTGTTGGCCGAGCAGATCGAGGACATGGACCTGACCCTGTCCCAACTTTCCGAGGTGATCGACCTTTCGGACCGGGAGCTGGAGCGCATTCGCCGCGACATTCGGCGGCGGCCGGGCTTCGTGCCCATCACGGTCAAGGATCATGTGGAGTGGGACCAGTTCGCGGCGCTGAACATGCGCGTCCACGCCCTGCCGGGGATCATCCCGACCGCCGGGGAAGGGCGAGCCTATCCGGAAGACGGGGTATTCAGCCACGTCATCGGCTATGTCGGCAAGGCCAACGATGCGGATATTTCGCGCGACGACGATCCGCTCCTGCTGCAGCCTGCCTTTCGCATCGGCAAGACCGGCGTCGAGCAGGCGGCGGACGATCAGCTTCGGGGCGCGGCCGGGCGTCTGCGCGTGGAGGTCAATGCGCGCGGCCGGGTCGTGCGCGAATGGCCTGACCCGGCGGAAGCCGCGCGTCCGGGAGCCGACGTCTACCTGACGCTGGATGCGGAGCTGCAGCGCTTCGCGGCCGCTCAGTACGAGGAAGATAGCGGCGGCATCGCCGTGATGGACATTCTGACCGGCGAGCTGCGCGTGCTGCTGTCCATGCCGACCTTCGACCCGAACCTGTTCGTGTCCGGCCTGACGCAAGCCGACATGGACGCGCTCAACAATGACGAGAAGCGGCCGCAATACAACAAGGTCATCTCCGGCGGCTATCCGCCCGCGTCGACCTACAAGATGGCGGGCATGCTCGCCGCGCTCGAAAGCGGTCTGGTCGATCCGAACCGCAAGATCTTCTGCGGCGGCAAGGTCCGCCTGGGCGATAGGCTGTTCCACTGCTGGCGCAGGCAGGGGCACGGCGCGATGGATATGCGCCAGTCGCTGAAATATAGTTGCGACACCTATTTCTATGAGGTCTCCCAGATGATCGGCGTGGCGGCCATCGCGGACGCGGCCAAGCGCCTCGGCCTGGGCCAGACCCATGATCTCGGCATCGCCGGGGAACGCCGCGGCATCGTGCCCGAACCGGTCTGGAAGTCCGCGCAGCTGGGCGCGTCCTGGCGCATGGGCGACACGCTTAACACGTCGATCGGGCAGGGCTTCACCTTGTCGACCCCGCTCCAGCTCGCCGTCATGACGGCCCGCCTCGCCAATGGACGAGACGCGGTCAGCCCGAACCTGTTCGCGGGCGTGGACCGGGTCGTCCCGCAACCGCTCGGTTTCGATCCGGCCCACATCGCCTACGTTCAGGACGCCATGTGGAGCGTCTGCCAGGAACCGGGCGGCACGGCCTTTCGCACCAACGGAACGGGCATCGAAGGGGTGGACATGGCGGGCAAGACGGGCACGGCGCAGGTGCGGGGCATTTCCCGCGCCGAACGCGCGACCGGAGTCCGGTCCAACAGCGAACTGCCCTGGCGCTTTCGCGACCACTCCCTGTTCGTGGCCTATGCTCCCTATGACAGGCCGCGTTTCGCCGTGGGATGCGTGGTGGAACATGCCGGGGGCGGTTCCGGACGCGCCGCGACCATCACCCGCGCCGTCCTTGGCGAGGTGCTGCGGCGTGACGGGTTGGGCGCGCGGTCCGAAGTCACCATTGCGAGCCAGTCCCTGTGACTATCCGCTACGAGACGTCAAGCGGCCTCACGTCTAAGCTGTTCCAGCTGAACTGGCTGCTGCCCGTGCTGACGAGCCTGCTCGGGCTCGTCGGATGTCTTGCCATCCTGTCGGCGACCAACGGCGTGTGGATGAACGGCGCGGTGCAGCACGGCGTGCGCGTCCTCGTCGCCTTCGCCATCATGATCTTCGTCGCGCTGATCGACATCCGCGTCTGGTACGCGGTCGCCTATCCGGTGTTCGCCGTCGCGGTCGTGCTGCTGATAGGCGTCGAATTCATCGGCGTGACGGTGAACGGATCGCAGCGCTGGCTGGATATCGGACCGATCCGGGTGCAGCCCTCCGAGGTCGTGAAGCCCGCGACCGTGCTGGCGCTCGCCCGCTACTATCACGACCTGCCGAGCTGGCGGGTGTCTGGCCCGTTCGGCATTCTGGGGGCGCTGCTGATCGTCGGCGTGCCCGTGGCGCTCATCCTCAAGCAGCCCGATCTGGGCACGTCCATGCTGGTCGTCGCGACCGGCATCGCCATGATCTTCCTGGCAGGCGTCAGCTGGCGGGTCATCTCCATCGCCTCGGTCATGGCCGTCGTCAGCATTCCGATCGTGTGGCGGTTCGGCCTGCACGACTATCAGCGCGAGCGTGTCTTCACCTTTCTCGACCCGTCGCGCGATCCGACGGGCGCGTCCTATCACATTACCCAATCCAAGATCGCGCTCGGGTCCGGCGGGGTCTCGGGCAAGGGCTTCATGCAGGGGACGCAGCGGCAGGGGGGCTACGTGCCGGAGAACCGGACCGACTTCATTTCGACCGTCATCGGCGAAGAATTCGGGTTCATCGGCTCGTTGGCGCTGATCGGGCTCTATATCGCGGTCATCGGCGCCTGCATCCGATTGTCGATGCAGTGCCGCAGCGTCTTCTCTCGCCTGCTGATCCTGGGCCTGACCACGACCTTCGCGCTCTACATCTTCATCAATCTCGGCATGGTGATGGGGTTGCTGCCCGTGGTGGGCGTGCCCCTGCCGCTCGTGTCCTATGGCGGCACGGTGGTGCTGGTCGTGATGGGCGGGTTCGGCCTGATGCTATCGGCGCATCTTCACAACGACACCCTCCTGCCGCGCAGCGACTAGACCGTCCGGCACGGCGAGCGCCCGGTCTAGCGCGGGCAGGCTGTCTCGGAACGCGACGAGCAGTTCGGCCAGCCCTTCCACCAGGGTTTCCGTCGGCAGGCTCCTGACGTTCGACGCGATGTTGGGCGCGCGGTCGAGACCGACCGTCAGCGAGATACTGCGCAGTGTGTGCAGCGCTTCGTAAAATCCCGTTGTATCCTTGTCCGACCCCGCCAAGCGTCCGGGGAGCGTGTCCGACAGGGCTTCCAGCGTTCGCGTGAGGCTGGCGCGGTAGCTCATCAGGATCAGGGCACGAGTCGCGTCGTCGGCTTGGCCGGGACCGCTGGCGATGACGGTCGGGTCTAGAAGAGGGCGTCGGGTCGCGACCACGCGGCTCCAGCTCCTCATGTTGAGCGTCGGCGCGGCGTCATCGCTGCAAAGGCTCAAGGCACGCTTCAGATCGCCCGGTCGCAAGGGCTTGCCGATCACTCCGTCGAACCCTGCCGACAGATAGCGCTCCGTCTCCGCCGCATCGTCATAGGCCGTCAGCGCGAAATGGCGGGGACGCGGGCGAGGGTCTTCGGAGTTGGCGTCGAGCAAGGCGGCCAAGGTCTCCTCTCCGCTCAGCCCCGGCATGACGATGTCCAGCAGAACGGCGTCGAAGCGCGTATCCCGGCAGAGCGCGAGGGCTTCCGACCCGGAGGTCGCCACCCGCACCACCATGCCGTCCCGCGACAGCACGGATCGCGCGACGAGACAGTTGGAAAGGCTGTTATCGACCAAAAGCACACGCATGACGTGTCATTAGAGGCTGCGAGTCAATGAGAGGTGAATCTTTGCAAGCCTTCGGACACATGCCGCCTTGACGCCCCCGGACCGTGTCTTAATCAAAGATGGGTTAATCAAGGGGAATATCGTCAATGCCAGCAGCACCCGGGACGGCGCAGTGGTCGTCACGCTTCGCATTCATCATGGCCGCCGTCGGATCGTCGGTCGGGCTGGGTAATCTCTGGCGCTTTTCCAGCGAGGCCGGATCGAACGGGGGCGGCGCCTTCATCCTGATCTACCTTCTGGCCGTGGTGCTCGTCTGCATTCCCGTCCTGATGAGCGAGTATCTGGTCGGCCGGGCCGGCTCCTCCGCCAACGCCATCGACAGCGTCGCGGAAGTGGCGATCCGCTCCACGGTGACGCGCAACTGGACCGTCCTCAGCTGGGTCGGCATGATCGCGGGCTTCCTGATCGTGACCTTCTATTGCGTGGTCGCGGCCTGGGTGGTTCGCTACATCTTCAAGTTTCTGGGCAACGATTTCGCGGGGCTGGAAGCGGATCAGGTGGCCGACGTCTTCGTCAACTACATCTCCTCGCCGGTTCAGGTGCTGCCCTGGTTCCTTCTCTTCGCCCTGATCACGACCTGGCTCGTGTCGCGCGGCGTGAACCGGGGGATCGAGCTGGCGGCCAAGGTCTTGATGCCGGTCTTCTTCGCCTTGCTGGCCGGTCTGGCGCTCTACGCCTTGCTGACCAATATCGGCAATGGCGGCACGGGCGAGGCGTTGCGCTTCCTCTACTCGCCCGACTTCTCCAAGATCACGCCCGGCGTGGCAAGCGCGGCCCTGGGCCAGGCCTTCTTCTCGGTCGGGATCGGCTCGGCCATCATGATTACCTACGGGTCCTACCTGCCGCAGACTATCTCCATTCCCAAGGCCTCGCTGATCGTCGGTCTGACCGATACGGGCGTGGCGCTGATCGCGGGTCTGGCCATCTTCCCGATCGTCTTCGCCTTCGGCCTGGAAGCCTCCGCCGGAGCGGGCCTGTTCTTCATCACCCTTCCGAATGCGTTCGCGTCCATGGGCGCGATCGGGCCGGTCATCGGTGCGGCCTTCTTCTTCCTAGCCTTCTTCGCGGCGATCACCTCGTCGGTCAGCCTTCTGGAGCCATCCGTGGCGTTCGTGTCCGAACGGTTCCGCATGAGCAAGGCCAAGGCCGCGTGGATCATGGGGGCCGTCATGGTCCTGATCGGCCTGGTCAGCGTGTTCGGCGTCCGGGCCGGGGGCGACACGTTCGCGCTCGACGCCATCGACGGCTTCACGGGACAGATCATGCTGCCACTCGCGGGGCTGCTCATCGTCATCTTCGTCGGGTGGCGCCTGGACCGGGCCATCGTCGCAGAGGAGTTTGCGGGCAGCGAGGCCTTGGGCAACGTGCTGATGATCCTGACCAAATTCGTCGCGCCGATCTTTGTCGGCATCGTCTTCATCACCTCGGCGCTGAACTGGATCAGTTCCCTGTAGGGGCGAACCTGACGGACATTTAAGACTCGCGTTCAGACAAAGTTCAACTCGCTCTGCTAGCGAAGGCGCACGCAAACGGGGCCAGCCACGTCATAGGGTCAACAAGGGAGCGACATGACCGACCGCCGTATCATCGCAGCCGCCATGCTCTGTCTTTGCATGCCCGTGGGAGGCTGCGCGACGGTCGACCTCCAGACCATGACCAGCGCGTCCGCTGCGCCGTCGTCCGAAGCCAAGGCCGACATCAACGTCGTTCAGAAATCCGTGGAAACGCTCCGCGCCGCCTTTGCGTCCAGAGGCCTCACGGAGCGTACGTCCAAGCGCAAGATGCAGGCCGCCGCCGACATGCTACTGAACGGACTGTCCGCGTCGGCCACCCAGACGACCGAAGCCGGCTATGCCGATGGCGGCAATTCGCGCGACGTCGTCCTGTCCGATATTGTCATGGCGACGCGTCACGTCGAACAGACGACGCGCGCCGCGGAAGTATACCTCGCCCTGGCCAGCACGCAGAACGATCTGTCCGGCGAACTCGACAGCCTTCAAGGGGCGCTCCTTGCGTCCGAGCGTGCCTCGCAGCTTTTCGCGCACAGCCTATCGGGCCCTGACGCGGCCGAACTTCGCCTGTTCCAAGCCTCTATTGACGAACTCCGCTCCGTGACGGACGAGTTCGGCACCATGGTTCGGATGCGCCAATCCGGAAAGCTCGCCCTGTCCGCCGCTTCCTGACGGCCTTACCGCCCGATCCTGCCGCTCTTGAAGCAGCTCCGGCGATCGGCGGCCTGAACGCTTGACCGCCGTGCCTGCGTGGCGCAGTCACGCCTGATGTTGACGACCCCCGCCAGCTACGATCTGTCCGTGGACGGCAACCGCCTCAAGGTGGTGGCGGCCGGGCGCTGGACCGTGGAAACGGCCGCTCTGCTCAACGACCGGCTCAAGGCGGATTACGGCAATCTTGCCTATGAAAGCGTGGACTATCATCTCGGCGGCGTCGAGGAGATGGACACGGCCGGTGCCTATATCCTGACCCGCGCCATGAAGGTGGGCGACAGCGTCAAGCCCTGGCGCATGGTGGACGGCGCGCCCGGCCATGGGACCCTGCTCTCCGTGGCGGCGGATGCGCAGCTGGGCTCGCCCCCGCGGGAGGTACGTCAGTGGAAGGAATCGCTGGAGCGTCTCGGCAAGGCCACGCTGCGCTTCTGGGAGGAGACCTACGCCACCCTGTCTTTCTTCGGGCGCTTCTTCGTCATGTTCTGGTGGGTCATTCTGAGCGTGTTCTGGGCGCTGGTCTCCATCGTGCTGCCCAAGCGCGCGCGCCAGACCAGCCGGTTTCGCTTCAAATCGGTCGTCGCGCTGATGGAGGAGGTGGGGCTTGACGCCGCACCCATCGTCGCCGTGCTGTCCTTCGCCATCGGGGCGGTGATCGCCTATATGGGGGCAAACCTGCTCGGCCAGCTGGGCTTCTCCATCTTCATGGTCGATCTCGTCGGCTTCGCCATGCTGCGCGAACTCGCCGTCGTGATCACGGCCATCCTGATCGCGGGACGGTCGGCGTCCGCGTTTACCGCGCAGATCGGGGCGATGAAGATGCGCCAGGAAGTGGACGCCATGACGGTGATGGGCTTCGACACGTTCGAGACGCTCGTCGTTCCGCGTGCGCTCGCCTGCCTGCTCACCCTTCCGATCCTGACCTTCCTCGCCATGATGAGCGGCATTCTCGGCGGCGTGGTCGTGGCCTGGGTCACTCCAACCGACATCTCGCCCATCCTGTTCGTCAATCGCCTACAGGAAACGGTCGGCATACAGCACTTTTTCGTCGGCCTCGTGAAAGCCCCGTTCTTCGCGCTCGTCATCGCGGTGATCGGCTGCCGCCAGGGTCTGGCCGTGACGGGGTCGGTGGAAAGCCTCGGCTCGCGCGTGACCACGTCCGTCGTGCAGGCGATCTTCGCGGTCATCTTCATCGATGCGCTATTCGCGATCATCTTCTTCCAGATCGGCGTCTGAACGTGGGTTCCGCAAGCCAGGACACGCCGTTGCTGGAGGCGAGGGGGATTCTCACCCAGTTCGGGCCGAACGTGATCCACGAGAACCTCGACTTCGCGCTCCACCGGGGTGAGATCGTCGGGCTCGTCGGCGGCTCCGGTACGGGCAAGTCGGTTCTCATGAACACGCTGCTTGGCCTCAAGGAGCCCGAAGGGGGCGAGCTCTTCTACTTCGGAAAGAAACGGTCCGACCTGACCAATGCCGAGGAAATGCGCCTGAAGAATGAGATCGGCGTTCTGTTTCAGGGCGGGGCGCTGTTCTCCTCCCTGACCGTTCGGCAGAACATCATGGTCCCGCTGCAAGAGCATCTCGACATGCCACGGGAGCTGATGCGCGAACTTTGCGACATGAAGATTCACTTGGTCGGCCTGCCGCCCGAATCCGCTATCCTCTACCCGTCCGATCTGTCCGGCGGCATGAAGAAGCGCGCCGGACTGGCCCGGTCGCTGGCGATGGACCCGCAGATCCTGTTTCTGGACGAACCCACGGCCGGGCTCGACCCGATCGGCGCGCATGCATTCGACACGCTGATCCTTCGCCTGCGCGAGGCGATGGATCTGACCGTGCTGATGGTCACGCACGATCTCGACAGCCTATACGCGATCTGCGACCGCGTGGCCGTTCTTGTGGACAAGAAGATCGGAGTCTATGACGGCCTCGACCAGGTCGCACAGTACGATCATCCGTGGGTCCGCGACTATTTCGGCGGCCCGCGCGCTCGCGCCACGATGGCGACGCCCGGTCAGACGGGTCAGGGCGGAAACAATCCGCAGATTGCGGGCGAGGGGCTGTAGGGGATGGAAAACAAGGCGAACTACGCGCTGATCGGTGTCTTCGTGCTGGTCGCGCTGGCGGCCATGCTGGGTTTTGGCGTTTGGCTGACCGGGTCGCAATTGGATCAGGATTTCGACGATTACGAGGTCGTGTTCAAGGGGCCGGTGCGCGGCCTGTCTCCCGGCTCGGAAGTCCGGTTCAACGGCATCACGGTCGGCGAGGTGACGGGCATACGCCTGGATAGGGAAGACCCCAACACCGTGCTGGCCGACATCCAGATCAATTCGGACACGCCCGTGGATACGCAAAGCTATGCTGCGCTGGAGCCGCTGGGCCTGACGGGGCTGAACTATCTCCAGATTTTCGCGGGCGGCGAGGACTATCCGCTAATCAGCGAGATGCCGGGCGCGCGCGAACCCTACCCGATCGAGGGGCGCGGGGACGAACTGACCTCCATCATCGAAGGTGGCGGCTCCGTCGTGGAACAGGCGCAGATCGCGCTTGCCAGCGTGAACCGGGTCCTGAGCGACGAAAACGTCGCCAATTTCAGCGGCATTCTCGCCAACCTCAATCGCATTTCGAGCGAACTCGACGTCTCCGACTTCGACATGGACAATGTCAACGGCCTCGTGTCCGACCTGCGCGAGACCTCGCGGGAGTTCACCCAACTGGCCCGCACCGCACAAGGCACGGCCGAGAGCGCGACGACCCTGATCAACGACGATATGGGCGCCCTGTTCGACCGGCTGGAACTGACCCTTGAGGAAGTGGACAACACGCTCAACGCGTTCGAAAGCACGGCCAGCGGTGCCGACGACCTGATCGTGGATGTTCGCGATGCGGTGAACCGCCTGTCCAACTCAGGGCTGACCGATCTGGAGGAGACAGTGGACGGCATCCGGCGTCTTGTCCTTTCACTGGGACGCGTGGCGGATGCACTAGAGCAGAACCCGCTCACCTTCATATCCGGACAAGAAGCCGACGTCGTGGAGCTCCCCCAATGATCCGTATTCTCGCGGCGTCCGCGACCGCCCTCGCACTGTCGGCCTGTTCCATCCTGCCCGACCCGGCACCTGCCGACATCATCTACCGCCTGTCTCTGGATGGGGAGAGCGTGCCGGCGAAAGCCGATGCGACGGTGATTCGAATCGACCGGCCGTCCAGCTCGAGCATGTTCGATTCCGCCTCGATCATTGTGTCGCCGGATGGCCGCCGCCTGTCACGCGCCGCTCAGGCCAAGTGGGCGGAGGCGCTACCGCTGTTGATCCAGCAGAGCCTGGTCGACGCCTTCTCGCGCGACGCGGACATTATCGGCGTCATCCCATCTTCCGGAACGCGGACGGATACGCGCGTGCATCTCACGATCAAGAATTTCGAGGCCCAATTCGACCGTGGCGAAGAAGCCGCGCCTCTGGCCGTGGTCCGCTACACGGCGACCCTGGCCAATGCCTCGGACCGGATGCTGATCGACACGTTCGTCACGCGTCACGAAGTGCGGGCGGATGCGGCGCGGGTCTCCGAGATCGTCGAAGCGCTGGAGCAGGCCAACAATGCGGCCATGATGGACATCGTGAGCTGGGTCTCCACAGCCGACGACCGCGGAGATATCTAGGTCGTAGACTCACATCTGGGACGGCTCGTGGACGTCGTTGCGTCTCTTGCCAAGGCCCAAGCATTCCCTTCGAGCCGCGCCCACTACTGACCAAGGGCACGAACCTCCCCAAGGCCGTCAAAACCGGCCCCAGATGTAAGTATACGACCTAACCCTCTTCCCGGTCGCGCTTGCGGGATCGACGTATCCAGAAAGCGAGAATCGCCACGCCGATCATGAACGCGCCCAGCGTGCCGATGATTAGCTCGATCCGCCCATTGAACAGCTCGCCCAACATGTGGCAGAGCGTGAAGATCACGACGCAGTAGATCAGCGCCGTGGCGAAGATCACCGCGCAGAACTTGGCATAATTCACCTTGAAGTAGCCGCAGGCCACATAGACGGGAATGCGGGCGAGCGGCAGGAAGCGCGCTGTCATCAATGTCAGGACGAGGTTGCGCTTCACCTTGCCCCGAAACTCCGTGACATGTTCGCGTTCGGCGAAGGCGCGCGCGCGCGACGAGGTATGCGCGGCCCGCCCGATCCAGTATTTCCAGATATCGGACAAAAACAGGCCGAGGAGGATCACGCCGAAGATGATTGGAAAGTGCTGCGGATCGGCCTCCGACAGGGTCGCCGCCGCGATCACGGCCGCATCCTCCTGGACGAAGGGCCCGAGGAAAATGCCCAGATAGAGAAGCCAGCTGGGGTCCATCATGGCGCACCTATGGCGGATCAGGGTTAATCGTGTCTTGGCGAAACGCAGGAGGGCCGCACCGAACCTTGCCCGGCAGCGCATGAACGCGCCTTGAAGCCGCTCCGGTGCGCGCTGAAATTGCCCGGCCTGTCATGTTGAAACCTGTCGCGGCGCGTGGCATAGGCCCGCGAACTTCAATCAGGCCCGCCCGAAATACCGGCCAGACAGGATCTTGTCGACCGGACGTGCCGTCAATGCCCGAACCTTGTTCGGGTCTGTCACATCAGAGACTCCCTTATGGACATCAAGGAACTGGAATCCGAAGGCCTGAGCAAGAAGTATCAGGTCACCATTCCCAAAGAAGATCTGGCGGAAAAGCTCGAGGCCAAGATCAAGGAAATGCAGCCGCAGGTCAGCCTCAAGGGCTTCCGGCCCGGCAAGGTACCGACCTCCCACATCCGCAAGATGTTCGGCCAGAGCATCATGAAGGACGTGGTCGAGGAAGTCCTCAATGAGAGCTCCCAGAAAGCCATCAATGACAATAAGCTGCGTCCGGCCGGCCAGCCGCAGATCGACCTTCGCGCCAATGGCGAGGACGTCACCAAGGGCCAGGCCGACCTCGACTATTTCATGACGGTCGAATCCATCCCCGAGTTCGAGCCCGTCGATCCCAGCACGCTGAGCTTCACCAAGCTCGTCACCGAGCTGAGCGACGAAGCCGTGGACGAACGCCTGGCCGAACTCGCCAAGGGCCAGAAGAGCTACAAGAAGAAGGCCAAGACGGCCAAGGCCAAGAAAGGCGACGCCGTGCTGATCGACTTCGTCGGTTCCATCGACGGAGAAGAGTTCGAAGGCGGGGCCATGGACGGCCATCAGCTGGTCATCGGATCCGGCACCTTCATTCCCGGTTTCGAGGACGAGCTGATCGGTGCCAAGGCGGGCGAGGAGAAGGATGTCGTCGTGACGTTCCCCGAGGACTATCAGGCGTCCGAGCTGGCCGGCAAGGAAGCCGTCTTCAAGACGAAGGTTCACGAAGTCCAGGGCGAAAAGGACGCGGAGATCGACGACGACTTCGCCAAGAAGTTCGGCATGGACGATCTGGACGCCCTGAAGAGCGCCATGCGCGAGCAGCTCCAGGCCGAGCTGGACGGGCAGAGCCGCATGAAGCTCAAGCGCGCCATCCTGGACGAGCTGGACTCCAAGCACGACTTCGACCTGCCCCAGGGCATGGTCGAAACCGAATTCCAGAACATCTGGAACCAGGTCAAGGCCGAGAAGGATGCCGGACAGCTGGACGAGGACGACGCCAACAAGACCGACGAGGAACTGGAAGCCGATTACCGCAAGATCGCCCAGCGCCGCGTGCGCCTCGGTCTCGTGCTCGCCGAAATGGGTCAGAAGGAAAACATCGACATCACCAACGAGGAACTGCAAGGCGCGCTGATTGCCGAGGCCCGCCGCTATCCCGGCCAGGAGCAGCAAGTGATCGAGTTCTTCCAGAAGAACCCCGCCCAACTCGCCCAGCTCCGCGCCCCGATCTACGAAGAGAAGGTCGTGGACCTGATCACGGAAAAGGCGACGGTCGAGGACAAGACGGTGGATCGCGAGACGCTGTTCGAAGACGATCCGATGATCTAGGTATCGTCGCCGGTTTGAGACTATAAGGGCCGCCCGCTGGGCGGTCTTTTTCGTTTTCCCTTCCGCCTCACCCCGTTCGGCACCTCACCGATCTTCACCTCTTTCAAACCCTTGCGAAGCAGGATGGCCATCGCAATATAGGGCCAAAGCCCGCTGGCGCTCCGCCGGTCCAAAACCGAAAGCATCCTCACGCATGTACGATCCGATCGAGAAACTGAACTCCGTCACGAATTACCTGATCCCGACTGTCGTCGAACAGTCCTCGCGCGGCGAACGCGCCTTCGACATCTATTCGCGCCTTCTGCGCGACCGAATCATCTTCCTGACCGGCCCGGTGGAGGACAACATGTCCGCCTCCATCTGCGCCCAATTGCTATTCCTGGAGTCCGAGAACCCCAAGAAGGAAATCAGCATGTACATCAACTCGCCGGGCGGCGTCGTCACGGCGGGCATGGCGATCTACGACACCATGCAGTATATTCGCTGCCCGGTCAGCACGGTCTGCATCGGCCAGGCGGCCTCGATGGGCTCGCTGCTGCTCTGCGCGGGCGATCCGGACATGCGTGTGGCGTTGCCCAATGCCCGCATCATGGTGCACCAGCCCTCCGGCGGCTTCCGCGGCCAGGCGTCCGACATCGAACGCCACGCCCGCGACATTCTCGCCATGAAGAAGCGCCTGAACGAGATCTACGTCAAGCATACGGGTCAGAAATACGCGACCATCGAGAAGACGCTCGACCGAGACCACTTCATGACGGCCGAAGAAGCCAAGGATTTCGGTCTGGTCGATCACGTCTATGTCAAGCGCGGCGAAGACGCATAGCCTCTTTCGACGCCTTGACGAAGATGGGTCGCCCGTCTTCGTTTCATCCAGGATAAACCCGCCAAATTTGGTGCCGCCATACGGACATCCGGGCTTGCCAGAGTCCGGATAAGGGTGTCGTATGGCGACTCGAAAGGCGGTGTTTACGAAGTATCGCCATAAAACTGTTGATTCGGTCGCGTGTTCTTCACCGTCCGGCATCGGGTTTGCAGGGAGTCCGGACGGTGCGAGCCCAAAGGATCGGATAGAGTATGAGCAAGACGACCACGACCGAGAGCAAGAACACGCTCTATTGCTCCTTTTGCGGGAAGAGCCAGCACGAAGTGCGCAAGCTGATTGCGGGCCCGACCGTCTTCATCTGCGACGAATGCGTCGAGCTCTGCATGGACATCATCAAGGAGGAGGGAAAGTCGTCCCTGTCCAAGGGTCAGGAAGGCGTCCCGACGCCGACCGAGATCTGCGACATTCTCGACGACTACGTCATCGGCCAGAGCTACGCGAAGCGCGTGCTGTCCGTCGCCGTCCACAACCACTATAAGCGTCTCAACCACGCGGCGACCAATCCGGAAGTCGAACTCGCCAAGTCCAACATCCTGCTGGTCGGCCCGACGGGTTGCGGCAAGACCTTGCTGGCGCAGACGCTGGCCCGCATTCTCGACGTGCCCTTCACCATGGCCGACGCCACCACGCTGACGGAAGCCGGCTATGTCGGCGAGGACGTGGAGAACATCATTCTGAAGCTGCTCCAGGCGTCCGACTACAATGTCGAGCGCGCCCAGCGCGGCATCGTCTATATCGACGAGGTCGACAAGATCAGCCGCAAGTCCGACAATCCGTCCATCACGCGCGACGTATCCGGCGAGGGCGTTCAGCAGGCCCTGCTGAAGATCATGGAAGGCACGGTCGCGTCCGTTCCGCCGCAGGGTGGACGCAAGCATCCGCAGCAGGAGTTCCTGCAGGTCGACACGACCAACATTCTGTTCGTGGTCGGCGGCGCCTTTGCGGGTCTCGACAAGGTGATTTCCAACCGCGGCGACCAGGCGAGCATCGGTTTCGGTGCCAAGGTCAAGGATGACGACGAACGCGGCGTGGGCGAGATCCTTCGCGGCGTCCAGCCGGAAGACCTCACCAAGTTCGGCCTGATCCCCGAATTCATCGGACGCCTGCCAGTCATCGCGACCCTGACGGATCTGGACGAGGACGCGCTGGTCACCATCCTGACCGAGCCGAAGAACGCGCTGGTCAAGCAATACCAGACGCTCTTCGCGATGGAGGACGTCAAGCTGACCTTCACGGAAGACGCGCTCAAGGCCATCGCCAAGAAGGCGCTGGCGCGCAAGACCGGTGCACGGGGCCTGCGCTCCATCATGGAAGGCATCCTGCTCGACAGCATGTACGACCTGCCGAGCTATGAGGGCGTGGAAGAGGTCGTGATCAATGATGACGTGATCAATGGCGACGGCGAGGCCAAGCCTCTGCTGATCTATGCGGAAACCGCCAAGGAAAAGGCTGGCTAATCAGCCACGACAGAAACGGATGAAGGGGGCTCTCGGCCCCCTTTTTCGTATCAGCTCGGCAGTTTTGCCGCCGGACCCGCCAGAGTGCCGCCACTGACGCGTTTGGCCCCTTCGCCACGGCTGACATCCGTGTCCAGGGCCGGACAGAAGGATAGCACCGTCGCCCCGCGCGCCTTTTCCTCCTGGCCGGGCTGGATGAAGTCGAGCGTGCCGTCGGGCCTCTTGGCGAGGATCAGGTCGAGATTGTCGCCCCGATCCCGGTAGAGGTCTTCGAGCGTGTATTCGTCGGACAGAGTGGTGACGCGGAAGCGCCAGCCATTCCACCAGTCGCGGGTCAGCGCATCGAAGCTGCGCCCGCGCGACGTCAGGGTCCGACCGCGCGAGGTGAAGGCGATGGCGTCGTCATCCGCTTCCCCGTCCAGATTGCTGATCTGGAAGACGCGGTTGCGACCCAGCTCCGGCCCGAACTCCACGGAGACGAGCGAGTTGTAGGCATCGTTCGGCGTGGCTGCGACGATGTGGTTAAACGCGCTATGGTCCAGTGAATAGTTGGCGTTCTCCGACAGGACCTCGCCCTCGAACACGTCGTGGCCGTCCATTCGCGCGCCGCGCAGACGCCGCCAGTTGCTGTCCGCGACCAGCACCTTGATGCCCATGTCGCGCATCGCCTTGGCGAGCCCCAGCGACCACGGACCGGCTCCGACCAGCAGGACCCCATCACCCCCGCCGCTGCTCTGTCCCAGCAGCTTGGCGAGCGGGCCGATGAAGAAGCCCGCGAAGATCACGGTCACGCCGACCAGCGCGAAGGCGAGGGGCACGAACAGCGCGCCCTGGTCCAATCCTAGCGCCTGCAACTCGGCGGCGAACAGGCCGGCGACGGCCACGGCGACGATACCGCGCGGCGCGATCAGCGACACCAGCAGGCTTTCCCGCCAGTCGAGGCCCGAAAACAGGGTCGACAGCATCACTGCGACTGGGCGCACCAGCACCATCATGGCCGCGACGAAGGCCCAGACCCGCCACTCCAGCAGGAAGGCTTTCAGCACGGCCGGTGTCAGCGTGGCGGTCAGGATCACGAACACGCCGGAGACGAGGATGACCGTGATGGTTTCCTTGAAGCGCCGAAGTTCGATCTGCGCGGCGAACTTCAAATTCGCCATGGTCATGCCCATTGCCGTCACCGTCAGCAATCCGGTCTCGTCGGCCAGCTTGTTGGATAGAACGTAGACCGCTAGCACCCAGGCGAGCACCACGGGCGCCTTGAGATATTCCGGGATCAGTCCGCGCCGGAAGGCGGTGGCAAGCGCATAGGCGGAGGCGATTCCGACGACGAGCCCGAAGATCGCGGCGAAGGCCAGACGTCCGAAGATCGCCGTGGCCGACACGCCCGTCAGCTGGAAGACGATGATTTCGTAGCCGATCACCGCGAACAGCGCGCCGACGGGATCGTTGACGATCCCTTCCCATTTCAGGATATTGGCGGGCCGATGCTTGAGGTGCGCCTGCCGCAGCAGCGGCATGATGACGGTCGGACCCGTCACGACGAACAGACCGCCCACCATCACCGCGATCAGCGGTGGCAGCCCGACGATATAGTAGGCGGCGACCGCGCCCAGAACCCAGGCGATCGGACCGCCCAGGAACACCATGCGCAGCACGGCCTGGCGCGCATCGCCCAGATCGCGAAATTTCAGGTTCAGCCCGCCCTCGAACAGGATGATGGCGACGGACAGACCGATGAGCGGGCGGTAGAGATCGCCGAAATCGTTGACCGGGTCGAGGCGGAACGGGGTGACGATGCGTCGGATCAGGTCCGGCATGTCCATCGCCAGAAGCGCGCCGAGGAGCGGCCCGAATACCAGCCCCGCCACGGCCATCAGCACGATAGCCGGTCGTTGCAGCCGCCAGGCCAGCCATTGCGCCCCGATGCCGAGCACGCCGATCAGGGCCAGCTTGATGGGTAGCGAAAACGCCGCATAATGGGCGGCGTCGGCGGTCACGGATGCGGCCATTCAATTCCCCTCGTCGCGGCGCTTGCGCACCCGCGTCCGACTATCCCGTCTACCGCCGCCCCGCCCAAGGACAGCGTTTTCCGGACGATCAGCTCGTCATCCTCTGGATGTCGAAGCCGATCTCCTGCGTTCCGTAGCGCCCGTTTTCATAATCGTCGATCCGGTCCTGGAAGAAGTCTATCAGGTGCTGGTAGACGGCATTGAATAGCGGCGTCAGCGCGTCCTCGTCCACGGGCTGCGGCACCTTGATCTCCGCGCCTTTTTCCAGCCGGACATACATGATGTCGCCTTCCTTGCGGCAGGTCACCTTCAGACGCATGAAATCCTTGTCCTGCGACACGCGCACGGCCAAGCCGAAGCTGATCGGCTTGAGCGGAAGATAGCCCTTGCCGGCGACCGAAAAGGCGGCGGACTGGTAGTTCTTGGCCGAGAACCGGCCTTCGGGCGGCACGAGATAGACGCAGCCCGGCTCCTCCGAAAGCCAGGCGCAGAATTCGTCCCGCAACGTCTCCGCCAGACTGCGAATGCGCGCATAGTTCTCGAAACTGTATTCGCCGTATGTCTGCGCCACGTCGAACAAGGCCTGCAGCCGTTCCCCGTGCGCGGATCGCGACGGCAGGTCGTTGGGGTCATCGATGGGCAGGCCCTCGGAGTCCGGCAGCCCGATATCGGGCGTCGGCACGTCCGCCTTGGGGTCTGTCGCCAGCTGGGCTTCACCGACCACGTCTTTCGACGCGCTCTTGCGGGACCGGGCCGCGCTGTTCTTCTGCTTCGCCATGCGCGTCCCGGTGCTGTCTCGGCGACGCCCTGTCAAGCGGCGCGCCAAAACAGCACCGGCGCGCGCCCGGTCTGGCATGCCGCTTGAATGGTCTCCGTCGACGCAGGTCAATGGATAGCTGGGGAAATGACGATGGCGCGAACGAATGGAAAAGCGTTTCTGGTGCTGGCCGCAGGGGCCTTTGCCGTGACCGGATGCGCGCAGATCGGGTCCGTCGCCGGGGACGTGTGGGGCGGCACCAAGCAGGTCGCCAGCTGGGTCGCGTCTCCGGTCACGTCGCTTCTGCGCGATACACCGGACACGGAGTACGCCTTCGCCGCCAATGACGAAGGGGGCGATGCGGACACGGCCGTGACCTTTGCGTCCACCACCTCGCCCTATGCCGGTGGAACGGTTGAGCTCTACGACACGTCCGCCTTCGCCGACGCGCCGCACGGCATATCGCAATCGTCGGGAACCTACGCCGTGGCGGAAGCGGCGGCGCCCATTTCCGCCGAGCCCGTGCAGAGCATATCCTTCGTGCGCCTCGATGGCGGCCCGCTTTCGTTCTCCGACTGGCAAAGCTGCGAAGCGTCGAGCGGCGGCTACTGGTCGGTAGATGCCCAGGGTGGCCGGATGAATCCCAAATTCGAGGTCTGCATGCGCAACAAGACCTATGTGCTGGAAACCGAGCGGGCGAGCTATGCGTCCGGCGACCGGCTCGCGGGAGGCTTTTCGTCTCAACCCTGAGCGCGCGTATCTCGGGTCTCGGCGGCCAGCGTGGCCTTGAGCCCGCTCTTATAGGTTGAATGAACGGGCTCCCAATTCAGCCGCTGCTGGGCGCGCGAAATGTCCACGCGCTTGCTTTCTGCGTAGAAGCTTCTCGCCATGGGAGACACGTCCCCATGGTCGAGCGACACGACGGGCGGCGTCGGTTCGGGCAGGAGTCCGGCCGCGTAAGACAGCACTTCTCCCGGCGTGGCGGGTTCGCCGTCTGCCAGATTGAGAATATCCTGCGCGCAGGGCCGAGCGATAGACGCCAGCAGGGCGGAGACGATATCGTTCACATGAATGCGGTTCACCACATGACCCGGCGCGTGGACGATGCGGGCCGATCCCTCGCGAATCTTCCCAAAGGGCGACCGGCCCGGCCCGTAAATGCCCGCCAGTCGGAAAATCTGGCTTTGCTCATAGGTCTCCAGCCAGCGCGCTTCGGCGTCCGCCCGCCTGCGGCCCCGGTCGAGCGTGGGCGTCGGGGCCTCTCCTTCGAAAGCCCAGCGCCCGCCCCGGTCTCCGTAGACGCTGGTGGCGGACAGATAGCCGATCCAGCGCGCGCGCGTCGGCGTCTCCGCCAGTGCTTCCAG
>JBATXP010000317.1:0-32159 GCA_049673465.1 Litorimonas sp. | reverse complement strand
CGCCGAAACGCGTCGCCGCATCGCGACACCGGCTCGCACGGAAGAACGCGCCATCCCGGCCGTCACCCGGACGGTGGAACGCCGCGTCGTGGCCCAACCGGCTCGCACGGAAGAGCGCGTCATACCGGCGGTCACCCGCACGGTGACCCGCCGCGTGGTGGACGCTCCGGCCCGTGTGGAGCGCCGCGAGATCCCGGCACGCTTCGAGACCGTCGAAGTGCAGCGTGTGGTCACGCCCGCCCGAACGGAGGTCATCGAGATCCCGGCCGAGTTCGGCACGATCGAGAAGCGCACGCAAACCACGGCTCAGCGCTCCGAGTGGCGTCAGGTTCTCTGCGAAGCGAACGCCAACACGGTGGTCATCACGGCCATCCAGCGCCGCCTGCAGGAGCTGGGCTTCTACTCCGGCGCGCTCGACGGACGCCTGGGTCAGGCGACCTACGCCGCAGTCGAAGCGTTCCAGATCCAGCGTGGTCTTTCCACGGGTGGTCTGACGCTCCGGACGGTCGATGTTCTCGGCGTCGATTGGCGCTCCATGGTGAGCGGCATGTCGACGACCACGACCACGCGCATGACGACCGGCGGATCGACGGTGACAACGGGTCTCCAGACCGGGACGTCCACGACGACGACGACGACGACCTACACGGTTCGGGAAGACGGCATGGTCATCGACGCCAACGGTGTCGTCCTCGGCCGCTACGACGCGGCGACAGGCAACGTCATCGGGTCCAACGGCCAGATCGTGATCCGCGGGTTGCAGATCGGCGGGGCCAGTTCCTACTCGATCAATGCCAGCGGCATGGTCGTGGATGCGAACGGTGCCGTTCTCGGTCGCTACGATGCGGCGACGGGCAACGTCATCGGGTCCAACGGCCAGATCGTCCTTCGCGGGTTGCAGACCGGGTTGAGCAACTCCACGAGCGGCACCACGACGACGACCACGACCACCACGTCCGGTCGCCTGCCGACCGGTGTCCTGCCCCGCGCCCGGGTCGGGAGCGACAGCAGCGGAAGCGTGCTGACGGAGACGGGGCGCTCGATCTCCACCACGGTGGGGACCACGGTCGGGGACTTCACGGTCCGCGCGGATGGAACGGTCGTCAACGGATCCGGCGCGATCGTCGGTCGGGTCAACGCACAGGGCCAGATCATCGGGCCGAATGGCCGCGTGCTGGGCCGCGTCAACCCGTAGCGGTTTCTCGGACGCATTGAATACAGGCCCGCCGGACTTCCGGCGGGCCTAATCATGTCGGGCGGCAAACCAATTGCATTTCAGGGTTTGCTGACCGGTCGGCTTGACAGAAATGGACTCGCTGTCTATCCGCTCGCCTGTTGCCGCCCGGTGAGTCTCTCACGCGCGCGGCTTTCGTTATTTTAGGACCCGAGCGAGGCGGTCGTTCCGCCGGGTCGAGATCAAGGACGCAACATCATGTTCGCAGTCATCAAGACAGGCGGCAAGCAGTACAAGGTTGCCAAGGACGACATCATCGTCGTCGAGAAACTCGATGCCGAGCAAGGCAAGACCGTCTCCTTTGGCGACGTTCTGATGCACGGTACGGACGGCGACGTAAAAGTCGGCGCTCCCCTGGTCGACGGCGCGTCCGTCACCGGCGAAGTTATCGAGCAACGCAAGGGCAACAAGGTGCTGGTCTTCAAGAAGAAGCGCCGCCAGAACTATCGCCGCAAGCGCGGCCATCGCCAGCTGGACACGGTTGTGCGCATCACGGGCATCAAGGGCTAGCGTTCGCGCTGCCCTTCCAGACTAGGAGACCGACATGGCACATAAAAAAGCAGGCGGCTCGTCCAATAACGGCCGCGACTCCGCCGGCCGCCGCCTTGGCGTCAAGAAATTCGGTGGCGAAGCCGTCATTCCCGGAAACATCATCATCCGCCAGCGCGGCACGAAGTATTATCCCGGTACGAATGTCGGCATGGGCAAGGATCACACGCTCTACGCCCTCGAAGGTGGCCGCGTGACCTTCGCGACGAAGCGAAACAAGCGCACCTACGTGTCCGTCGAGCCTCTGGCCCAGGCCGCAGAGTAGCGATCTCTCTTTCTTAAGGTCGCCCGACAGGACGATCCGCCGCACGATATGCAGGGAAACCGGACCGTCCGGTTTCCCTTTTTTCGTTTCTCCGCCTTCCCATAGGAGGCCGATATGCACGATACGATCAGAACGGATCGTCTAAAACTACGACAGCCAAACCTGACTGACGGACCTGCCATCTCCCGCATCCTCACATACCCATGGCCGCCGACTTCTGGATTCCGCGCATAACAGCGCTGCAGGGGCAAACACTTGCCAGAAGGCACATGATGGAAAACGATGACAGGAAAGTCGTCGGGAATGTCTCGCCGATTGGCGCAAGTCTCGATGACGACCACAAAATTGGCTGCCGTCTAGGGTGCAGTTGGTGGGGACACGGCACTGCAACGGAAGTCTTCAAAACCGGCCCTATCATTCAGTACACGACCTAGACGATTAAGCCCCGACCGACTTGTCACGGCAGGGCCTTCGGACCATGAGCACGACATGAAGTTCCTCGACCAGGCCAAGATCTACATCCGTTCCGGTAATGGCGGTGCTGGCAGCGTGTCCTTCCGGCGTGAGAAATATATCGAGTTCGGTGGACCCAATGGGGGCGATGGCGGCCGTGGTGGGCATGTCTACATCGAGGCCACGGAAGACCTGAACACGCTGATCGACTATCGCTATCGCCAGCACGCCAAGGCGGGCACCGGAATGCACGGCATGGGACGTGACCGGTCGGGCGCGTCCGGCGAAGACATCGTCCTGAAGGTGCCCATCGGCACGCAGGTCATCGACGCGGAGACGGACGAAACGCTGGTCGATCTGACGACTGACGGGCAGCGTGCCATGTTGGCGCGCGGGGGCAATGGTGGCTGGGGCAATGCCCGGTTCAAGTCCTCCACCAATCAGGCGCCCCGCAATGCCAATCCGGGAGAACCGGGCGAGGAACGGACGATCTGGCTGCGGCTGAAAGTCATCGCGGATGCCGGCCTGGTCGGACTGCCCAATGCCGGGAAGTCGACATTCCTGGCGGCCGTGTCGGCAGCCAAGCCGAAACAGGCGGACTATCCGTTTACCACGCTCCACCCGCATCTCGGCGTGGTCGACCTGGGCCCGGGCGAACGATTCGTTCTGGCCGACCTGCCAGGGCTGATCGAAGGGGCAGCGGACGGCGCGGGGCTGGGTCACCGGTTTCTGGGCCATGTCGAACGGTGCGCGGCCATTCTACATCTGGTCGACGCAACCCAGGACGAGCCCGCCGAAAGCTATCGGGTCATCCGGAACGAGCTCGACAATTACGGTGAGGGTCTGACCGACAAGCCCGAACTGATCGCTCTGACCAAGTGCGAAGCCGTTTCACCCGAACAGCTTGAAAGCGCCAAGACAGCGCTGGAAGCGGAGTGCGGGAAAACGGTCCATCTCGTCTCCTCCGTCGCCCGGCAAGGCCTGAAGCCCCTGCTCTCCGCCGTCTACGCCCACGTGGCAACGCGGCGTCGGGTCGAGCGCGCGCCGGACGTGCCCGAAGACGCCGGCTGGTCACCCGTGTGACGTCGCTATCTCGATATGAATGCATCGTTGTCAAGATCGGCTCGGCCTTGCTGGTCGAAGACGGCGCGTTGCGAACGACCTGGCTGACCCGTCTTTGCAGCGAGATCGCGGATCTGTGCGAGTCCGGCGTTAAGGTCGTCATAGTTTCGTCGGGCGCGGTGGCTCTGGGTTGCGAAGCTCTGGGGCTTGAGCCCACGAAGCTGACATTGCCTCATAAACAGGCCTGTGCCGCAGTGGGTCAATCCCGTTTGACCCGCGCCTATGAAAACGGCTTGTCGGCTTTTGGCATCAAGACCGCGCAAGCCCTGCTGACGCTTCACGACACGGAAGACCGTAGAGGGTGGCTCAACGCGAAGGCGACATTGAAGACCCTGTTGGACCTCGGGGTCGTGCCCATCGTCAATGAGAACGATACGGTCGCAACCGAGGAAATTCGCTACGGCGACAATGACCGGCTATCCGCCCGTACGGCGCAGATGGTGGGCGCGGATCTGCTTCTCCTGCTCTCGGATATAGACGGACTCTACACCGCAGATCCCCGCATGGACCCGAAAGCCGCCCACATCGGTGAGGTGACGACCCTCACGCCCGAAATAATGGCCTATGGTGGGCCACCCAATCCGCTGAGAAATGTCGGCTCCGGCGGTATGGCGACGAAACTTGCAGCCGCTCGCATCGCCGTTAAGGCGGGCTGCGACATGATCATCCATGACGGCGGCGACGACAATCCGATTAAACGGTTGACCTCCGGCGCCCGACACACTCTCTTCAGAGCCGACAGCAACCCGAAAAAGGCGCGCGCGCAATGGATTGCCGGCGGCCTGACATCGCGCGGGCGTATCGTGATCGATATGGGAGCCGGTGACGCCATCCGCGCGGGTCGTAGCCTTCTGGCAGTCGGCGTCACATCTGTGGACGGTGCGTTCGATAAAGGCGATGCCATTGACGTTCACACCCCGGATGGCAGGCGCATCGCGCGCGGCCTGACAAACCATGGGAGCGGCTCGCTTGAGATTTTGCGCGGGCTCCGGTCGTCCGAAATACAGGACCCGGTCGGCCCGGTCGTGATCCATAGCGATGATTTGGTGGTGCTATGACGGCTGATGCCCAACTTGCCGCGTCCATGCTCGACATGGGCCGATCCGCCCGCGACGCGGCGCGAACCCTTGCGGCGGTCAACCCGCAGGTTCGAGACGACGCTCTTCAATATGTGGCCGAAGCCATCAAAGAGGACGGATCCGATATCGTCTCCACCAATAAAGAGGATGTTTCGGCCGCGAAGAGCAAGGGCCTGTCGAGCGCCATGATCGATAGGCTGACACTCGATGCGGATAGGCTTTCCTCCGTCGTCGCCAGCGTGGAAGCGATCTCCCGCCAGGCCGATCCGGTAGGCCGATCCCTGCACCAATGGACGCAGCCGAACGGGCTCCGCTTCGACCGCGTTTCCGTTCCCATTGGTGTGATCGGCATGATCTATGAAAGCCGCCCGAACGTGACGGCCGATGCGGCTGCGCTCTGCATCCGGTCGGGCAATGCCGTCATCCTGCGTGGCGGATCGGAAGCCGTCCAGACCAACCGCGCTCTTTACGCCGCGATCCGAAAAGGGCTGGCGCGATCGGATGTGCCGGCCTCCGCCGTGCAGTTGGTGGCGACACAGGAGCGCGCGGCGGTGGGGGCCCTGCTCCGTGGTCTGGACGGAACGGTCGACCTGATCATTCCGCGGGGTGGCAAGGGCTTGATCGAGCGCGTCCAGACCGACGCGCGCGTTCCCGTCCTAGCCCATCTGGACGGTCTCAATCACACCTACATCCATAGGTCTGCCGATATCGACATGGCCTTGAACATCGTGGAGAACGCGAAGATGCGCCGAACCGGCGTGTGCGGGGCGACGGAAACCGTTCTTGTCGACCGGTCCGTCGCGGTGGCCATTATCCCGTCCCTTGTCAATCGCCTGTCGGCACTGGACTGCGAAATCCGCGGGGATGAGGCCTCACGTGCTCTGCACCCTGCGGTGGTTCCCGCAAGCGAGGACGACTTCGCGACCGAACACCTTGCACCGATCCTGAACCTTGCCGTCGTGGACGATCTGCAGCAGGCTCTCGATCACATATCGACCTATGGTTCGGGTCATACCGATGCCATCGTCGCTGAAGAGCAGACCGCCGCCGAGGTCTTCCTGCGCAGGGTGGACAGCGCCATCGTCCTGCACAACGCCTCCACCCAGTTCGCGGATGGAGGAGAGTTCGGATTCGGCGCGGAAATCGGCATTGCGACGGGACGGCTTCACGCACGCGGACCCGTTGGCGCGGATCAGCTGACGACCTTTAAGTACCAGGTAACCGGGTCGGGAACTCTGCGCGCATGACGTCGCGTTCCGGGCCCGCGATCGGTCTGTTTGGCGGTTCGTTCAATCCCGCCCATCCCGGCCATCGACACGTAGCCGATGCGGGCCTTAGGGAATTGGCGCTGGATCAGGTCTGGTGGATGGTCAGCCCGCAAAATCCATTGAAGCCAACTCAGCCCCCTGCAAAACAGCGCGCCAAGACCATCGAGCGCCTCGACCTACCTTATGCGATGCGGATCAGTCACATCGAAACCGATCTTGGGACACGTTACACGTCGGAGCTGATAGCAGAGTTGAAAGAGCGCTATCCGAGACACCGCTTCATCCTGATGATGGGTTCGGACAATCTATCGCAATTGCCGAAGTGGAAACGCTGGAGACGCATCGTCGCGTCCGTGCCGATCGCCGTTATCGCTCGTCCGAGTGACCCGATCCGGTCGAGGCTGGGTCTCGCCGCACGGGTTCTTTCGCCCTACCGCGTGCCGGAGTCGCAGGCACATAGCCTAAAGGACCGGACACCGCCATGCTGGACCTACCTCACACTGCCGCTCAGCCCGTTTTCATCGTCGGAAATCCGGGCTGACTCCAGCAGGGCACAAGACGTGGAGTTGGCGCGTTGAGCATGCTAAGCCGCCGCGCAAACGCATCATAGGAGACGAGTTCTGTCCGAGACTGCCAAAACGACCTATTACGACGCCGATACGCCGGAGGCCGACCGCATCCGAGGCGATGCGACAGCTCTTTCGTCCTACATACGCGACATACTCGATGAAAACTCGGCGCAGGATGTGCTGGAAATCGACATTCGCGGGAAATCGTCGATCGCGGACTACATGGTCGTCGCGTCCGGACGGTCCAACCGGCATGTCGGAGCCCTCTCCGACTATGTTCTACGGGGTCTGAAACAAGCTGGCTTCAAGGATATCGGTACGGAAGGCCAGGAAGGACAGGATTGGGTCCTCATCGATGCGGGCGATGTGATCCTTCATATCTTCCGACCGGAAGTCCGGGTGTTCTACAATCTGGAGAAAATCTGGTCGGTGCCCTTGCCTGACGGCCTACGCAACGTCGCGGAACAGGCCCCGGACGACGCCACCGAATGAAGCTGATCGTCCGCGCCGGCGGGACAGTGCGTGAAGGGCCCGAGCGCGAAATGCTGGATGACTACCACGCAAGAGCGTCCCGGCTTTCCCGCGGTCTGGGTTTTATCTCTTTCGAGGAACAGCCTGTCGATCTGACCAAGTGTCGGTCGCGGAGTGCAGAGACGGCGAAACTTCTGGATGGCGTTCCGAGCGATGCGTCCGTCTTCGTTCTCGACGAGCGCGGCAAGGCTCTGCGCTCCCGGGACTTCGCGAAATTGCTCGCCGATTATCGAGACGAAGGTCGACCGAGCGCCGTATTCGTCATTGGCGGGGCGGACGGGTTCGATCCGGCCGGCCTACCCCAGCAGTGCCGGAAGATTTCGTTCGGACCGCAGACCTGGCCGCACAAGCTCGTCCGCGTCATGCTGTTCGAACAGATCTACCGCGCCCTGTCGATCCTCGCTGGAACGCCCTACCACCGCGACTGACCGGAAAACCACTGGCTTGCGGGATTGACCCGCTCGCGGTCAGTTCCGATGACGCAGACATGCGCGCGCTCTTCGTCATCGCCATCCTCCTATGTTCGACGGATCAGGCTTGGGCGCAAGAGGCGGGCGACCTCGAAAACCTCACGCGCGCCGAACAGCAAGCCAGGGATACGGAACAACGGTTGAAAGCCGAACGAGCCACTGTCGCGCAAGAGATACAGGCTCTCAAGGCGAAACTCACAAGCCAGACGGAACAGACCCGTGCCTTCGAGGCGGAAGCCAGTCGTCTCGAAAACGAAATCTCCGACATCGAACGACAGTCTGACGCTCTCGTCAAAGAGCTTGCCGTGACGAACGACCAGACGCAGCGACTGTTCGCGGCTCTGCAACGCCTTCAACTCGCCCCGAGCGTGGCGACCTATGCCGTTCCCGAAGATGCTGTGCGAACCGCTCAGACGGCAACCATGATCGACCTGATGTCCGGACAGCTCCATAGGAAAGCTCTCGAAACGACACAGCTTGCAGCCCGTCTTGCAGACGCGAAATTCGAAGCCGAAGAGCGAAGAAATGAGTTGGCGCGCAACGCACAAGCCCTCTCGAAGTCTCAAGCGGACGTCTCCAAGCTCGTGCGCGAGAAAGAGGTGTTGCAGGCTTCGCTGCTGACGGAGGAAGACCGCGCCCGCGAAGAAGCCAATCGTCTGGCCGCCGAGTCCGCAACGCTCAGGGAACTTCTGGACCGCGTGCGCGCCGCTGCCCGCGATGTGACGCCCCGTCTCAAGCCGGGGCAGCGTCCGGGCGAGGCTGCGGTGCCATTGCCGCCCGGAACCGTGCGCTTCGCGGACGCCAAGGGCGCGCTCGTCAGTCCCGTGACCGGCCGACTGACGCAAGGGTTTGGCGGGTCGAATCGCGGGCAGACCTACTCCGCCCCGACGGGTGGGCAGGTCCTTGCGCCCTATGCCGGACGGGTGGAGTTTTCCGGTCCGTTTCGAAACTATGGACAGGTCGTGATCCTCAACTTGGATGAAGGCTACTTCCTGCTGCTGACTGGAATGGACCGGGCGTTCGTGACATCCGGGGAAACGGTGCGACGAGGCGAACCGGTCGGGCGGATGCCGGACACCGGGTCGCGGACAGAGCTGTATCTGGAGCTCAGGCGGAACGGCCGCACCATCGACCCGTCCCCGTGGATGAGCTGAACCGGACTTAAACCCTCGTAACCCGCGACCCCAATCGCAGTGAATTGACTGGAAAGGGCTCCCTGCCGTCTATAGGTATGAATTTCCAGGAGCAGTGATATGAAATACGTCTTGCCGGTCGTCGGATCGGTCGCCGCCATCGGACTCTTCGCGTTCTCCACGGCAAACCAGGCCGCGCTCGCGGTCGAGAAGCCGAGTTATACGGACACGTTCGAACAGCTCGACCTGTTCGCCGACGTCATGGCGCGGGTCCGCAGCGACTATGTGGTCGAGGTCGAGGACGGCGAGCTCATCGAGGATGCCATCAACGGCATGCTTCAATCGCTCGACCCGCACAGTTCCTACGTCAATCCCGAGAACTTCCGCCGCCTGCAGGAGCAGACGTCCGGCCGATATGTCGGCGTCGGCATAGGCGTGACCCAGGAGGATGGATATCTCAAGGTGATTTCGCCGATCGATGGATCGCCAGCCAAGGAAGCTGGCATCAAAGCAGGCGACTACATCACGGATATCGATGGCGAGACCGTGTTGGGCCTATCCCTGACGGAAGCCGTCAAAAAGGTCCGCGGCAAGGCGGGCGAGTCCGTTACGCTCACCATCGTCAGCCCTGAAGAAGATCCACGCGATATCACGCTGGTTCGGCGCAAAGTCGATCGGGATGCGGTTACCTACGACGTCAAGGACGGCGTTCCCTATGTCCGCATCAGCAAGTTCAACGAGCAAGCGGCATCCGGCCTACGAGGCGCCATCTCAGAACTCGAGCGGCAGTTGGGCGGCGAGTTGCCCGGCATCATTCTCGATGTTCGGATGAACCCCGGAGGGCTGCTGGATCAATCCGTGAAGGTGTCCTCGGTTTTCCTCGATGGTGGCGAAGTCGTTTCGACGCGCGGTCGGGACGGGGTGGATACGGAAAGCTATTCCGCAGAGGCGGGAGAACTCCTCAAAGGCGTGCCCGTCGTGGTCTTGATCGATGAAGCCACGGCTTCCGCGCCGGAGATTGTCGCCGGAGCCATACAGGATCGGGGTAGAGGGATCGTTCTGGGCATGACCAGCTTCGGCAAGGGTTCCGTGCAGTCCATAATTCCGCTCCGTGGCGGTCGTGACGGCGCACTAAGATTGACGACGCAACGCTACTACACGCCGTCAGGACGTTCCATCCAGGGCACGGGCATCGATCCGGACCTTTTCGTTTCCGCCATTCCCGATGATGGCGAGGATCACTCCCGTCTGTCCGAAGCGGACTTGCCCAACTATATTGAAAACGAAGACGGCGAGCCCGTCGAAGAGACCGACACTGACGAACCTCTGATCGACTATCCGCCTGAAGACTTCGATGTCGACGACGACTATCAGCTGCAGCAGGCCATCGATCTGATCAAATCCGGGTCGTTCGACGAGCGCCTCGCCGAGCTTCAGAACTAGTGAAACGCCTTCTCGCTTTGGCGGCCGTTTCCCTCGTCGTGGCGACCGGCACGGCGGGTTGGTCCCTGGCCGATACCACACCAAAGGCGGATCCTCCGTCCTACGAAAAGCTCCAGCTCATGGCCGACATCATGACGCTGGTAGAAGCGGAATATGTCGAACCGATAGAGACCCAACAGCTCGTGGAAGGCGCTCTCAACGGCGCGCTGTCCCGGCTCGATCCGCACTCCGGTTACGTACCGCCCGTCGATTATGTCGAACAGCGCAAGGCCGCACGCCGGGAGTATGGCGGGCTGGGAATCGAGGTTTCGATGGAAGGCGGTCTTGTCAGGATCAACTTCGCCTTGAACGAAGGCCCTGCCTATGCGGCCGGCATTCGCTCCGGAGACTTCATTACGGCGGTCGAAGGCGACTCCGTGCTTGGAAAGGATTTAGATGACGCCGTCGCAGGCATGCGCGGCCTGGCCGGGGACCCGGTCGTCGTGACGGTGCTGAGCGAAGGACAGGAGCCGCGCGATGTGACCGTCGTCAGGCAGCAGGTCCGTGGCCGCGCGGTCCGGCACCGCGTCGAGGAGGGTCTGGGTTACCTACAGATCGAGACGTTCAACAACGACAAGCTGACCAGCGATGTCATTCAGGCGCTGGAGCTTCTGGAAGCCGAACTGGGCGGCTCCATCCCTGGGCTGATCATAGACGTGCGAGGCAATCGCGGCGGACTCCTGACCGAAGCCATCTCCGTCTCGGGCCTTTTCCTCGACGGCGGAGAGGTTCTCTCCGCGCGAGGACGCAGGCCCGAGGATACAGAGCGCTATCACGCGGAACGTGGCGAGCTCTATCCCGATGTACCCATCGTCGTGCTCGTTTCGCCCGGCTCCGCCAGCGCGGCCGAGATCCTGCCGGGCGCGCTGCAAGATCGTGGGCGTGCCATCGTCTTGGGTCGCCGGACCTTCGGCAAGGGGTCGGTCCAGTCGGTCATTCCGCTGTCCGGCAATCGCGGCGCACTTCGCATGACGACGCAGAAATACTACACGCCGTCGGGCAAGAGTATTCAGGGACGCGGCATCATGCCGGACCTCCTCGTCGCCGCCTTCGAAGACACGGGCGAATTGCGCCGTCGTTTCCGGGAGGACAGCCTTCCCAACGCATTGATAAATTCCGATACAAGCGACTACGAAGAGGACTACGACTCAGTTCTGTTCCCGACGGAAGCCCAGGCCGAAACGGTCGACTTCCAGCTCCGCAAGGCGGTCGAGATTCTCAAGACGTCGCAATATCGGACCTTGCTCGACGCACAGTCCGACCTCGACTGAGCCGGACGGCGGGGACCTGCGGCTCGATCATGAACGCACCCAATTATCGAAAGGCCGTACAACGCCGCAGGCCGAACGTGTTGCCGGCCAGACGTCGGCATGCCCTGGCAGCGGGCATAGGTCTGTCGCTCCTTCTGCTAGGAGCGGTCGTATCGGCCAGCCTGGTCGGTGCCGATGACGATGCGGTATCCGGCGGACAGATCGCTCTCGCGGACGTTCCGGCAATCTCGGACCTCGACCGGCAGGAAGCACAATTGCCCGACCTTCTCGCTGGCACAGTCGAGGTGGGAGAGAACCCGACGAATATCGCACCTTCGGTCGATGCTCTGGGCAACACGCTTGGGGGGGCTCCATTGAGACAACCCACGCCCGCAGCTGTCCCTCGACAGACCAGACCAGCACCGCCCCTCCATTCGGATTTGACGCGACCGTCCCAGTTCGGTCCGCTGCCGTCGCGCAACGTGGACGGCCGGACACCCCTCAAGGCTTATAGAAACGGCGATCACGACGCGGCCCGTAGCGGCAAGACCGTCGCTGTGATCCTTGGCGGCTTGGGCGTTAACCGAGACCTTACGCGCCGAGCGATCGAGGAATTGCCTGCGCAAGTGACCCTGTCGTTCGCCGCCCATGCCGAAGGGCTTGCCGATTGGATCGTGGAAGCGCGTCGCGACGGTCATGAAGTGCTGATCGAGCTACCCATGGAAAGCGCATCGTTCGACCCAAGCCGGCCAGGGTCTGCCCAAACCTTGCGGGCGGATGCGAGCACGGACGACAATTTGAGGAAGCTGCATCGACTGCTCGCGCGGGCTCAGGGCTATGCCGGTGTCATAAATTACAATGGCGACCAATATCTGACGCGGGGCGACACGGCGGCCGCGCTCGTGTCGGAATTGCACGAGTCGGGTCTTGCCTTCTTCACCGATGGCTCGTTCGACACACCCAGCCTCGCCCCCCTCGCCCAGTCCGTCGGACTGCCCTTCAAGACGGCCTTCGGGTTGATCGACCCCTCGCCCGACCGGACCGTGATCGAGGGAAAGCTCGACAACCTGTCCGAGATGGCGAAAAACGGGGACGGCCCGATCGGGGTGGGGTTCGCCTACCCGGAAACTCTGGATACTCTGAAAGGATGGATCGCCACCCTTTCGTCGGATGGGTTGGTTCTAGTGCCTGCTACGGCGACACTTCCATGAAACCGCTAACCTCCGCCCTGCCCGATCTGCAGGACTACCGACCTTGTGTCGGCATCTGCCTGTTCAATTCTCAGGGTCGGGTCTGGCTGGGTCGCCGCTACGGCAAGAGCGGACCTCATAGCTGGCAGTTTCCACAAGGCGGATTGGACAGGGGCGAGAGCGCCGAATTCGGAGCGCTGCGCGAACTTTGGGAAGAAACGGGCATCACGATCCGCCACCTTGCCCCGCTAGGGTCGATCCAGGATTGGCTGATCTATGACTACCCGCCGGGTGTCGCGCCCCATAAAAGTCAGCGGTTCAAGGGACAAAAGCAGAAATGGTTCGCCTACCGCTATAGTGGCGGTCCGGCCGACATCGATCTACGCACCCACGGAACGCAGGAGTTCAGCGAATGGAGATGGGCAAAGCTTTCCAAGACTCCGGACAAGGTCATTCCGTTCAAGCGTGACGTCTACCTGCGCTTGGCCAGTGAGTTCGCCCTCTTTTCGAACCCTGTCGTCTGATGAAGACCACATAGGATGACTCCCGGTTTCCGGCGCAAGAACGCGCTTCTTTTCGTGCTGATCACCGTTGCGATCAACTCGGTGGGCTTCGGGATCATGATCCCGGTTCTTCCCGAACTCATCAAGTCCCTGACGGGCCTGGAGAACAATCAGGCGGCCTTGCATCTCGGGGGCATGACGTTCGTGTTCGCCGTCATGCAGTTCGTCTGCATGCCGATTGCAGGCGGCCTGTCCGACCGTTACGGACGCCGACCGGTCATGCTGTTTTCCGTTGGCGCTCTTGCTCTCGACTACTTTCTGATGGCGCTCGCCCCTACACTTGCCATTCTCTATCTCGGCCGTGCCATATCCGGTGCGTTCGGGGCGACTTTCTCCACAGCGAATGCCTATATCTCCGATGTCAGCCCGCCCGAGACGCGGGCACAGAATTTCGGGCTGGTCGGCGCCGTCTTCGGCATCGGTTTCATTCTCGGGCCGGTTCTCGGCGGATGGTTGGGAGAGTTCGGACCCCGTGTTCCCTTTTTCGCCGCCGGGCTGATCTGCACGCTGAACTTCGTTTACGGGCTTCTGGTCCTGCCGGAGACGCACGCGCCTGACAAGCGACGTCGGTTCGATCTGAGGCGGTCGAATCCATTCGGGTCTATCAGGAGCCTGGGACGCTTGAAGGGCGTTCGTCCGCTCCTATTCGTGGTCTTTCTCCTCGCAGTCGCACATACCGTTTACCCTTCGACATATACCCTATCGACACAGGAAGCGCTGGGCTGGACCCCGAAGGATGTTGGCAATTCGCTCGGCGCGTTCGGGCTGGCAAGCCTCTTCGTCCAAGGCTATCTGATCCGGATCGTGGTGCCGAAACTGGGATTGTTTTGGCCGGCAGCCATCGGCATCGCCAGCGCCTGCCTGGCCTACGCGATCCTGGGCAACGCCTATCAAGGCTGGGTCGTCTACGCCGCCGGGCCGTTTGCCGCGCTGGGAGGCCTATACGGACCGTCCCTCACCAACATGATGAGCACACGAGTCCCGGACACGGAGCAAGGTGAGCTTCAGGGTGCCATCGGAGCGGCCCAAGGTGTCGCGCTCATGATCGGGCCGCTTGTCCTGACGGGCGTATTCTACCTCTTTGCGGACCGGGACACGTCGATCTGGTACAAGCCAGGCGCGCCGTTTCTTCTGGCCGCTGCGCTGGCCGCAATATCCTTTTGCGTCTTTCTAATGATGACCGACAAGACCGACCAAACAGCGAGGGTCAGGCAAACACGACCTTCAACATCTGATGATCAAACCGACAACATTTCCAGCGATGCGGCGCTTGACGTGAAGGATGATCGTAAAGGCTAACCCATATTCTATCGCAGGTTCTGGACGGACCATTGCGTGATATGCGGAAGTGAGGATCGACCCGATCGTTTGTCACAACAAACAAAAAACGCGCCCGAAGGCGCGCTAGATTTTTGCAGAGTAGCCTCCGTTAGACCAAGTCGAACAGAGCTTCGAGACCGGTGATGTTCTGACTATGTGCGAACGCGCCCTCGTCGCCCATCATGGCCATATCAGCTTTGGCTTTCTCGATCTCCGCGGACAGATCGTCCCGTGTCACGTCCTTCATCGGCAGCGCACGCTCGGCGAGAACGGTCAGCCCTGCAGGCGTTACGTCGGCAAAGCCACCCTGGACGAAGAAGGTCTGCTGATCGCCACCCGAGTAGACGGTGATCGCCCCCGTCGTCAGTGCCGCCATGAGAGGTGAATGGTTCGGCAAGATACCGAGATTGCCTTCCGTTCCCGGCAGATCGACCTGGTCGACGTCACCGGAGAACAGTTCGCGCTCCGGCGAAACCAGGGAAAAGTTCAGCGTATCGGCCATCGACCCTACGCCGCCTCGGCCGCCATCTTGGCCGCCTTCTCGATGACGTCCTTGATACCGCCAACCATATAGAAGGCCTGCTCCGGCAGGTGGTCATAGTCACCGTTCACGACACCTTTGAAGGATGCGATCGTGTCTTCGAGCGGCACCTGGATGCCTGGCGAGCCCGTGAAGACTTCGGCCACGTCGAAAGGCTGTGACAGGAACTTCTCGATCTTCCGTGCACGGGCCACGGTCAACTTGTCCGCTTCGGACAGCTCATCCATTCCGAGAATGGCGATGATGTCCTGGAGCGACTTGTACTTCTGCAGCGTCTCCTGGACTTCGCGAGCGACTTGATAGTGCTCTTCACCGACGGTTCGCGGTTCGAGAATGCGCGACGTCGAGTCGAGCGGGTCCACGGCCGGATAGATGCCCTTCTCGGAGATTGCGCGGTTCAGCACGGTCGTCGCGTCGAGGTGGGCGAACGACGTGGCCGGAGCCGGGTCGGTCAGATCGTCGGCGGGCACGTAGATAGCCTGAACAGAGGTAATGGAGCCTTTATTGGTCGAGGTGATGCGCTCCTGCATTGCGCCCATCTCTGTCGCCAGTGTCGGCTGATAGCCCACGGCGGACGGGATGCGGCCCAACAGGGCGGACACTTCCGAACCGGCCTGGGTAAAGCGGAAGATGTTGTCCACGAAGAACAGAACATCCTTGCCTTCTTCGTCACGGAAGTATTCGGCCTGGGACAGACCCGTCAAGGCGACGCGGGCGCGCGCTCCGGGAGGTTCGTTCATCTGACCGTAGACCAAGGTCGCGCGGCTTTCGCCATCGAGGTTGATCACCTTGGATTCGATCATTTCGTGGTAGAGGTCGTTCCCCTCACGCGTGCGCTCGCCCACACCGGCGAAAACCGAGTAGCCGCCGAACAGCTTGGCGATGTTGTTGATCAGTTCCATGATCAGAACGGTCTTCCCGACTCCGGCACCGCCGAACAGGCCGATCTTGCCGCCCTTGGCATAGGGGCAGAGCAGGTCGATGACCTTGATACCGGTGGCGAGAACTTCCGTCTCGGTCGCTTGGTCCACGAAGGCCGGTGCGGATTTGTGGATAGGAGCCTTGTTGGCGGCAGCGATCGGCCCGCGCTCGTCGATCGGCTCACCGATGACGTTCATGATGCGACCCAGCGTTTCGGGGCCGACTGGAACGGTAATTGGCGTTCCCGTATCGATCACGTCCTGTCCGCGCACGAGTCCTTCGGTCGCGTCCATGGCGATAGTCCGGACCGTGTTCTGGCCAAGGTGCTGGGCAACTTCGAGAACGAGACGCGAGCCCTGGTTCTCGGTTTCCAGCGCGTTCTGGATTTCAGGCAGATTGCCGTCAAATTCAACGTCGACCACGGCACCGATAACCTGGCTGATCTTGCCCGTCGCAGGGATATTCGTGTTGGCGACCGTCTTCGTCGCGCGCTTGGCCGAAGCCTTCTTTGCAGCCGGCTTTCGGGCCGGAGCCTTTTTGGCTGTCGTCTTCTTGGGTGCAGTTGCCATCGTGGTCGCTTTCCCTGGGGTTAGCCTCGAACCAAGTCGAGGTTGCGTTCTATGCGGGACAGACGATCATCGACTTTGTCCACACGTTGATTTAGTTTCGTCACCTGCACTTTGATCTGCGCAATCTGTACGGCTTGATCCGCAATTTCCGTTTCCACGTTCGCTACCCGACCACGTACTTCGATAATGAGATCACGGTTTGCAGCAATATCGCCGCGGACGGCTTTCAGCGTTTCGTAGAGCAGTTCGTTTGTGACGTTATCGGTCATGACGTCAGTCTATCACAACGCTTCCGCGCCGGATATGATCTCGATGAGTTCGGACGTGATCTTGGCCTGGCGCGTCCGGTTGAAGGTGAGCGTCAGCTGGTCGATCATCTCGCCCGCGTTGCGTGTCGCATTGTCCATCGCGGTCATCTTCGATCCCATCTCGCCCGCCTGATTTTCCAGCAGGGCAGAGAAGATCTGCGTGTTGATCGAGCGCGGCAGGAGGACCTTCAGGATACCCGCCTCGTCCGGTTCGTAAGTGTAGATCGCACCGCCCAGATCCGGGCCGGCTTCGGCGTCCGCCGCATCGATGGAGGCATTGGCAGGAATGATCGTCTGCGCGACAGGGTCTTGCTCCATCACGTTCTTGAAGTTGGCATAGACCAGCTTGGCGACATCGAATTCACCCGCTTCGAACATGGCCGTGACCTCGTCGCCGATCGACTTGGCGATTCCGGCGTGGAGCGCCCGCACTTCCTTAAGCGAAATGTATTTCACGACCCGGTCACCATAAAGACGATTGAGCTGATCGTAGCCCTTCTTCCCGATGAGGTAGAGCTTGACCGTCTTGCCGGCCCGTTCGAGCGCCACAATCTCCTCTCGAGCGCGGCGCACGATGTTGGTGTTGAAACCCCCACATAGCCCGCGATCGGCCGTCGCGACGACCAGCAGGACCGTATCCTCCCGGCCCGTGCCGACCAGCAACTTTGGTGCATCGCCGCCGTCGCCCATCGACAGAGCGAGGTTCGCGATGACACCGCGAATACGCTCGGCATAGGGGCGCGCGCTTTCCGCGGCTTCCTGCGCCTTGCGCAGCTTCGCGGCGGCGACCATCTGCATGGCGCGCGTGATCTTCTGCGTGTTCTTAACGCTAGAGATCCGGTTCTTGAGCTCTTTGAGAGAGGCCATGACCCTGCCCTAGCCCTTGGCCGCCAGGTAGTTCGTCGTGAATGCTTCCAGCACGTCTTTCATGCGGCTCTCGATCTCGTCCGTCAGCTTCTTCTGGGACGCGATATCGCTCAGGAGCGCGGTCTGGTCGTTGCGCAAGTGGGCCAGCAGCTTCTCCTCATAGTCCTGCACGTCGCCGACGGCTACGTTCTTGAGATAGCCGCGCGTGCCGGCATAGAGCACGACGACCTGTTCCTGCACTTCGAGCGGCGAGAATTGCGGCTGCTTGAGCAGTTCGGTCAAACGGTCGCCACGCGCCAGGAGCGCCTGGGTCGATGCATCGAGATCGGAACCGAACTGGGCGAAAGCCGCCATTTCGCGGTACTGGGCCAGCTCGCCCTTGATGGGACCGGCGACCTGCTTCATCGCCTTGATCTGCGCGGAGGAGCCGACACGAGACACCGACAAACCAACGTTCAGCGCGGGTCGGATGCCCTGGAAGAAAAGGTCGGTTTCGAGGAAAATCTGGCCGTCCGTAATCGAAATGACGTTGGTCGGAATAAAGGCCGACACGTCATTGCCCTGCGTCTCGATGATCGGCAGCGCCGTCAGCGATCCGCCGCCATAGGGCTCGTCCATTTTGGCGGCGCGCTCCAGCAGGCGGGAGTGCAGGTAGAAAACATCACCCGGATAGGCTTCGCGTCCCGGCGGGCGGCGCAGCAGGAGCGACATCTGGCGATAGGCCACGGCTTGTTTCGAAAGATCATCATAGACGATCAGGCTGTGCATGCCGTTGTCGCGGAAGTATTCGCCCATGGCACAGCCGGAAAAAGGCGCGAGATAGAGCAGCGGCGCGGGCTCGGAGGCCGTCGCGGCAACCACGATGGAATAGTCCATCGCGCCATTTTCTTCGAGAACCTTGACGAGCTGGGCGACCGTGGACCGTTTTTGGCCGACGACGACGTAGATGCAGTAGAGCTTGTCGCCTTCGCGGTCCTCGTCGAAGGCCGATTTCTGGTTCAAAATGGCGTCGACGGCGACGGCGGTCTTGCCGGTCTGGCGGTCGCCGATGATCAGCTCGCGCTGGCCGCGACCGATCGGAATAAGCGCGTCGATCGCCTTGATACCGGTCTGGACGGGCTCATGAACGGATTTGCGCGGAATGATGCCAGGCGCCTTCACATCGACGCGGCGGCGTTCGGTAGCCTCGATCGGACCCTTGCCGTCGATCGGATTGCCGAGCGGATCGACCACGCGTCCGAGCAGGCCCTTGCCGACCGGAACGTCCACGATCTCGCCGAGCTGGCGCACTTCGTCGCCTTCCTTGATGGACCGGTCGTCACCGAAGATCACGACACCGACATTGTCCGTTTCTAGGTTAAGAGCCATGCCTTTAATGCCACCATCGAACTCGACCATCTCGCCCGCGCGGACGTTATCGAGCCCATAGACGCGAGCGATGCCGTCACCCACGGACAGCACCTGGCCCACGTCGGAGACCTTGGCGTCCTGACCGAAGCCTTCGATCTGCTTCTTCAGGATGGTTGAAATTTCAGCGGCGCGAATATCCATGGAGGGCGTACCTTTGGCGTTCGTCTAGGATTTCAGGGCGAGGCGCATGTCCTCGAGTTTTGTTTTCAGGGACGCGTCGTAGACACGCGAACCCAGCTTGACGCGGAATCCGCCGAGCAGGGCTGGATCGACGCTCGCTTCGAGCTCGACCGCCTGTCCGGTCTCGGACTTGAGAGCTTTCTTGAGCTGATTCAGGTTGGCGTCCGACAAGGTGGAGGCCGAGACGACCTTGGCCACCTGCGTTCCGCGCTGCAGCGCGAGCTTTTCCTGGAACGCGCCGATGATGGCGGGCAGTTCGGCCGCCCGGCGATTCGACGTCACCGTGCCGATGAAACTCTTCGTCAACGCGCTCAGCTTTGCTTTGGTCGCAACGGACGAAAGCACGGCGACCTTATCGTCGGTCGAATAGACGGGATTGTCCAACGCAGTCCGAAGCTCATCATTGTCGCGCAATATCTGCGCAAGCTGATTCAAGTCTTTTTCCACGCGATTCAAGGACTTGGCGGAGGTTGCCAAATCCAGGAGCGCGTCTGCATAGCGAGCCGGGGCTTCGCCCGTAATGACGTCGTCTGATGTCACGATAAACCTAAGTCCGTAGTCACGTTCATCGAGCCGAGAGCCTGTCTTCGACAGACCACAACAGGCCCGCCCGTTGATCGCGCGCGGCCTAGCAAAGCCGGACGGTTTTGCCAACAGCGGAAACTCATTCCGCCTGCGGCTAAGCAACTGGCAGCGCAAAGCATGGCAGACGAAGCTTTTCACTCGGTCGGATCAGGCAGTCTCGCCCCTAGTCGCTGGCGGCCAACCCTGTTAAACGCCCCGCATGGACTATATAGACGCCGCAGACGCGCCTGTTCTTCGCGACGGCGCCATCAAGCTCCACGGCCCGGAGGGGTTCGAGGGCATGCGCAAAGCGGGTTGCCTGGCGGCCGAATGCCTCGACCATCTCGCCCCGCTCGTTCAGCCCGGCGTGACGACGGAGGCCCTGGACGAGGCGGCCCGGACCTTCATTCTCGATCACGACGCCCTTCCCGCAACCGTCGGCTACCGAGGCTATAAGCATTCTCTCTGTACCTCCATCAATCATGTCGTCTGCCACGGCATCCCCGGCCCCAAGCCTCTCAAGGACGGCGACATCTTGAACATCGACGTCACCGTTATCGTTGATGGGTGGCATGGAGACACGTCTCGCATGTATGCGGCAGGGCAGCCGAACCGTCGCGCCGAGCGACTGATGGGCATCACCTATGACGCGTTGATGCTCGGCATCGCTGCCGTTAAGCCAGGCAACAGGACGGGTGACATCGGTCACGCCATTCAGAGCTTCGTGGAGGGCGAGCGCTACTCGGTGGTCGAGGACTTTTGCGGCCATGGTCTGGGGCGTCTGTTCCACGACAGTCCGAACATTCTTCACTATGGCCGTCCCGGCGAAGGCGAGGAATTGCGCGAGGGCATGTTCTTCACGATCGAGCCGATGGTCAATGTCGGTCGTCCCGGCGTCAAGATCCTGTCCGATGGATGGACGGCGGTGACGCGCGATCGAAAACTGACCGCACAGTTCGAGCACTCCATCGGCGTGACCAAGGATGGATGCGAAATCTTCACGGCCTCGCCGCGTGGCCTGCACAAGCCCTATGCCGACTGAGTCGGGCCGAGGGGGAGCGGCCGAACACTCCGTCGGCTTCGAGGATTTGTTCGATAAAGCCGTCGAAGCCTCCCTGCCGGTCGACACGGCGTCTGAGGCCAACCCATCAGACGAGGTGGAGCGCGGCGCTGCCTATGCTTCTAATCGCGCGCGTTCCAACCCTGCGCGCGGAACCTCCAAACCCAAGCCGCACTTCCACGATCATAGGGACCGGCTGCGCGACAAGTTCGCCCGCCGAGGCGCGGACGCGTTCGACGATTACGAACTTCTGGAGCTGGTGCTGTTTCAAGTCATGCCACGCATCGATACGAAACCGATCGCCAAGGATCTGATCGCTCGTTTCGGCAACCTTTCGGAGGTCGTCGCAGCCCCTGTCGAGAAGTTGGTGACCGTGAAAGGCGTTGGCCCCGCGACAGCTCAGCACCTCAAGCTCCTACATCAGGTCTCGATTCGGGTTGGCCGAAGCTCCGTCATCAACCGGCCGGTCCTGTCGAGCTGGAACGCCTTGTTGGACTATTGCCGAGCGGTCATGCAATTCGAAGGACGAGAGCAGTTTCGCGTGCTTTTCCTAGACCGCAAGAATCGACTTCTGGCCGACGATCTGATGGGCAAGGGCACGGTGGACCGCGCGCCCGTCTATCCGCGCGAGATCGTCCGACAGGCCCTGGTCCATGAAGCCACGGCCATCATTCTGGTCCACAATCATCCATCCGGCGATCCGACGCCATCCCGGCAAGACATCGATCTGACGCATGCCATCGTCCAGACGGCCAAGGCAATCGACGTGGTCGTGCATGACCATCTGATCGTCGGACGAGACGACGTGGCCAGCTTCAAGATGCTGGGCCTACTTTAGTAAGGCGTCACGCTTGGACTGTTGCCGGGAAAGGGTTGCCACACCCTCGCCCATTTGCAACGTCGGGCGAAACGTCGGGGAGACAGAGATGGCGAACGAAATTGGTGGGACCGCCCCTGGCGCTGCCCGCAAGACAAGCGGGCGAACGCTCGCTCTCGTCCTTCTCACGCTCGTCTATGCCTTCAACTTCATCGACCGTCAGATCATCGGGATCGTCTCGCCATTCATTAAGGAGGACCTGGGCTTCACCGATGCGCAGCTCGGTTGGTTGAAAGGATTCGCTTTCGCGGTCGTCTACTGCACCTTCGCCATTCCGATCGCCCTTCTTGCCGACAAGTTCAGCCGCGTGAAGATCGTTGCCATCAGCCTGACCGTGTGGTCCGGCTTCACGGCCCTGACGGGGATGGCGAACACGTTCTTGACCATGCTGTTGGCTCGCATGGGCGTCGGCATCGGCGAAGCGGGTGGATCGCCACCGTCGCATTCGATCATTTCCGACCTCTACGCAAAGGAAGAGCGGGCGACCGCGCTTGGCATCTACTCTCTCGGCATCCCCTTCGGCATCATGTTCGCCTATTTCGCCGCTGGCGCACTGATCGCGCGGGTCGGATGGCGCGGGACATTGATCGTGCTGGGCGTCACGGGCATCGCCTTAGCCGCGGTTCTGCTCCTGCTGGTCCGGGAACCGCAGCGCGGAGCGATGGATGTCGCCGACTCCGCCGAACCCGCACCGAAAGTCCCATATGGGCAGATGCTGGCCACGCTTCTGACAATCCCGTCCTGGTGGCTGATGTGCCTCGGCGTCGCCTTCGTGTCGTTCGGTGGCTACGCGATCAGCAATTGGGGCATCGACTATCTGGTCCGCTGGGACCCGTCCATCATGGAACCGGCGGCCTTCCAGCAGCTCAATATCTGGTTCGGGCTGATGAATGGTGTCGCGTACGGACTGGGAACCTATGGGGGCGCGAAGATGGCCGACATTCTCGGGCGCAAGAGCGTCCGTGCCTATGGCTGGCTTCCCGGCGTGGTTTTGTTCGTCGGCGTGCCGGCCCTGATCTATGCTTTCTGGGTCGATAGCCTCGTGCTGCACCTTATCCTGATCACGGTCTATCTCGTCGCCGCAGGGTTCTATCTCGGACCGAGCTTCGCCATCGCCCAGACCCTTGCGCCGATCCGGATGCGCGCCATGAGCACAGCCCTGTTCTTCTTCATTTTGAACATGATCGCGCTTGGCGGCGGTCCGACCATCGTCGGGATCGTCAGCAGCGCATTGGAGCCGGTTCACGGTGAGACGCATGCTCTGCGTCTGGCGATCACATGGCTGTGGCTCCCTTATGTCTTGGGCATAATCTGCTTTCTGCTCGCCGCGAGGACCTTGCCCAAGGATTGGGCCGACGCCGAAGCCCGCAATGCCGCGCAGACGGGATAGAGTTCAAGCATTCACCCTGGCAGTTACAAGTCGACACCGACGCGCTAGGAGGCGGGCATGATTCCCCGTTATGCCCGCCCCGAAATGTCCGCGATCTGGTCGCAGGCCACGAAGTACCGCATCTGGTTTGAGATCGAGGCGCATGGCTGCGACGCTCTGGCCGAGCTCGGCGTCATACCCGAGGCCGCCGCCAGGACGATATGGGAAAAAGGCGGCGCGGCGGAGTTCGACGTGGAACGCATCGACGAGATCGAGCGTGAGGTCAAACACGACGTCATCGCTTTCCTGACGCACCTCGCCGAGTTCATCGGAGAGGACGCCCGCTTCGTGCATCAGGGTTTCACGAGCTCCGACATTCTGGACACGACCCTATCTGTGCAATTGGCGCGGGCCACGGACCGACTTCTCGTCGGCATGGACCGCGTTCTGGACGCGCTGAAGACACGCGCCGAGGAGCAGAAATACACGATCACGATCGGCCGGAGCCACGGCATCCATGCGGAACCGACGACGATGGGCATCAAGCTGGCCCGTTTCCACGCCGAGTTCGCCCGCGGTCGGGACCGTCTCGTCAGGGCGCGCGAAGAGATCGCAGTCTGCGCCATCTCCGGCGCTATCGGCACCTTTGCCAATATCGACCCGCGCGTCGAAGCTCATGTCGCGGAGCGCATGGGTCTGTCGGTCGAGCCCGTCAGTTCGCAGGTCATTCCGCGAGATCGCCACGCCGCCTACTTCGCCGCTTTGGGCGTCATCGCGTCCTCCATCGAGAATGTGGCCGTCGAGATCCGTCATTTGCAGCGGACGGAGGTTCTGGAAGCCGAGGAATTTTTCTCGAAGGGCCAGAAGGGTAGTTCCGCCATGCCGCACAAGCGTAATCCCGTGCTGACGGAAAACCTGACTGGGCTGGCCCGGCTCGTCCGCATGGCCGTCGTTCCGGCCATGGAGAACGTCGCCCTTTGGCACGAACGAGACATCAGCCATTCATCGGTGGAACGCGGCATCGCGCCGGACACCACGATCCATCTCGACTTCGCCTTGCACAGGCTGGCGGGCGTGATCGAGAACCTCGTCGTCTACCCCGGAAAGATGAAGGCCAACATGGACCGCCTCGGCGGGCTGCATAACAGCCAGCGCGTCCTGCTTGCCCTTACCCAGGCGGGCGAACAGCGCGAAAGCGCCTATCGTCTCGTTCAGCGCAACGCCATGAAGGTGTGGGAGACGTTCAGGACGCAGGGCAGTGCGGGCGACGGGGCGTTCCGCGATTTGCTGCATGCGGACCTCGACGTGACGGCCCTACTCTCGGCCGACCAGATCGATGCCATGTTCGACGATGCCTATCACCTCAAGCACGTCGACACGATTTTCGACCGCGTGTTTTCGTAACGTTTCGGTCAGCCCTCTTTACGAAGTCTTGTCTTAGGAAGGTATTATGGTTTCGGACATTTTAAAATCCGGGCCTTGCGCCAAGCTGTTTCGGTGAAATGCAAAAAGGAACGGAAAAAGTTTTCCGTTCATTTCCAACGACGTGAGCGCTGGATTAACGGTTCTGGAAACTTCTCTGAATCAGGCGTTAGTCGCGAGTTTCAGGTTTCTTCACCGTCGGCTGTCACAAGCCGGGTCAACGATAACAATAATCATCGCCTTGACCCCGTTAGGAGACACCACCGTGAACCTGAAAACCGTTGCCGCCATCTCGGCCCTTCTGTCCATCGCCATTGCCGCTCCGGCTTTTGCCAGCCCAGACGTCTATGTCGTCAACTTTCGCAAGTCCGGGGACGTCAAGTCCCAGCAGCTCGACAGCCAACTCCCTTCCGCCCTCGCCATGGCCGGCGTGAATGCCGAGGAAGTCGTGATCGACACTTCGACGGCCGCCAAGTGGGAGAAAGGCGCGCACGAAGCTTTCGACCGCGACATCGTTCCCGTCTTCAACAAATGGGTTGGCCTTCCAGGTTTCGCCGCCGTGGTCGATGCGGACACGAAGCGCGTAATCGGTTGCGTGACACCTGAAATCCCGACCGACGCCATGGCTCGGGAGCTTAAGAAGATGGCCAGCGCCGCCCGCGGCGAGGCCTTCTCCAGCCGCGCCTCCACGTCCACCGCGACGCGTTGCCCAGCGGCGTTCAATGTCGATCCAGGCTTCTAGGCCGGACCGAACTTTTTGGGAGAGACACCCGGTCGGCCGAGCCACCGGGTGTTTTCATTTCCGCGCCTGACACGAACGTGACCACGATTTATGGATCGTTCAGCTATGCGTCACACCCCTGTCAACAGACGGTCCGTCATGATCCGACTCGCCCTTTCCAGCCTAGCCTGCCTGACTGCACTGGTGCCCGCAGCGCTGTTGCAAGCGCAATCCTATGTGCTGCGTCCTCAGACGCCGGACGTCTATGTCGTCATGTTTCGCGCCGATTGGTGCGCCCCCTGCAAGGTCGTCGAGCCTCGCCTGGCGTCGGCCCTGCAGTCCTTGCAGGACCCCGCCATCGAGTTCGTCAACATCGACATTTCGGGAGGTCACGGCGACTGGAACGCCAATGCCGTCTTCGACCGAGGCATCGTCGCCCAGTATAATCGCTGGCTTGGCGTAACCGGATTCGCGGCTGTCATCGACGGGGACACGAAGCGGACGCTGGGTTGCGTGAATATGGAGTATGACGCGGCCAGCATGGCCACACACATCCGCAACCTGAAAGCCCACGCCCTTCAGAACACGCAGACTTTCGACCTGACCTGCCCGGACGCCAACAATCCGGTTTAGTCTTCGGGCACGTCCACCTCGCCTGACGCTTCGGGTACGTCCCCATCATCGTCCTCGGTCTCGGCGATGCGACCGACGCTGACGACGTGCTCATTGTCACGGGTGCGGATGACCCGAACCCCTTTCGAGCTGCGCGACACGATCGATATGTTATCGACACCGGTTCGTAACAGCTGGCCTCCGTCGGTCACCAGCATGATCTGGTCGCCATCATCGACAACAAAGCTACGGACCAGTTTGGCCGGGTCCGCTTTCTGTCCGCGGTCGAGGTTCTGCGCCTTGACGCCATTGCCACCACGACCCTGTGCCTTGTACCGATAGCTGGACGTTCGCTTGCCAAGACCGTCATCGGCAATCGTCAAAACCATCTGCTGGTTCGCGCTCAGGAACCCGTAACGCTCATCCGTGAGGCTGAGTTCTTCCGCGCTTTCATCCTCTTCCTCGCTAGTGTCGACATCATCGCCGAGTGCCCGTCGCTCTGCCGCATCGCGTTTCAGGAAAGCATTGCGTTCCTCGATCGTGATGTCGACGTGGCGCAGGATCGCCATGCTGATGACGTGATCGTCGTGAGCCAGCCTGATGCCGCGGACCCCCGTCGACGCGCGGCTATTGAAACGTCGCACATCGGTGACGGGGAAGCGGATCGCGCGGCCATTGGCCGTCGTCAGCAGGATGTCGTCCTGTTCGGAGCAGAAGCGCACCTCGATGATCCCGTCGCCTTCATCCGGTTTCATGGCGATCTTGCCATTGCGGTTGATCTTGGTGAAATCTGCGAGGCTGTTGCGCCGAACGCTGCCCGACTTGGTCGCGAACATGATATCGAGCGTCGCCCAGTCGTCCTCGTTCTCTGGCAGCGCCATGATGGAGGTGATCTTTTCGTCGCCGTCCCCCCCATCCTTATCAAGAGGGAGCAGCTGGTTGAAACTCCGCCCGCGCGTGGCCGCTCCGCCCTGCGGCAGCTTCCAGACCTTGAGTGAGTAGGCCATGCCAGTGGACGAGAACAGGATGACCGGCGTATGCGTGGTCGCGACAAAAACCGTCGTGACGAAATCCTCGTCCTTGGTCTGCATCCCGGACCGGCCCTTCCCGCCCCGATGCTGGGCGCGGTAGGTGTCGAGCGGCGTGCGCTTGACGTAACCATTATTGGTCACGGTCACGACCATGTCCTCGACCGCGATCAGGTCCTCGTCGTCGAAGTCGAAACCGCCATCGACGAACTCCGACTTGCGGGGCGTGGCAAACTTCTCGCGCACCTCGGTCAGCTCGTCGCGGATAATCGTCCGGACGCGGTCGCGGGAGCGCAGGATCTCGAGCAGGTCGGTGATCCGGGCCGCCAGCTTCTCCGCTTCATCCGTGATCTCCTCCATGCCCAAAGCCGTCAGCTTCTGCAGGCGCAGGTCCAGGATGGCGCGAGCCTGTTCCTCGGTCAGGCGGATCGTGCCGTCTTCCTGCAGGCGGGAGCGGGGGTCGGCGATCAGCTTGATCAGCGCGCCCATGCTTTGGGCGGGCCAACTCCGCGAGGTCAGCGCCTCGCGCGCGGCGGCCGGATTGGGCGAGGTGCGGATCAGGCGGATGATCTCGTCGATATTGGCGACCGCCGTCGCCAGACCGACCAGGATATGCGCGCGGTCCCGCGCCTTGGCGAGGTCGAACTTGGTTCGCCGCGCAATCACGTCTTCCCGGAAGGACAGGAAGGCTTCCAGCATCTGCCGGACATTCATCTGCTCCGGCTTGCCTCCGTTCAGCGCCAGCATGTTGGAGCTGAAGTTCTGCTGCATGGGCGTGAAGCGGTAGAGCTGGTTCAGCACCACCTCGGCATTGGCGTCGCGCTTGAGCTCGATCACGACGCGCATCCCGACGCGATCGGATTCGTCCCGGACACCGCTAATGCCCTCGATCCGCTTCTCGTTCACCAGCGCCGCGATCTTGGTGATCATGGCCGCCTTGTTCACCTGGAACGGCAGCTCCGTGACGATGATGGCGTAGCGGTCCTTGCGGATTTCCTCGACCTCGCTTCTGGCGCGGACCGTGACCGTGCCGCGTCCGGTCAGGACGCCCTGCTTCGCCCCGCCGCGACCCATGATGAGCGCGCCCGTTGGGAAGTCAGGCCCCGGAATGATCTCCAGCAGTTCCGCATCGCTCAGAGCGCCATTGTCGAGCAGCGCCATGGTCGCGTCGCACACCTCGCCGAGATTGTGCGGTGCGATGTTGGTCGCCATGCCAACGGCGATACCGCCCGCCCCATTGACGAGAATGTTGGGGAAGCGCGCGGGCAGGACAACGGGTTCGCTCTCCGACGCGTCGTAATTCTCCTGAAAATTGACCGTATTCTTCTCGATGTCGGCGAGCAGTTGCGCAGCCGGATTGTCCATGCGCACTTCGGTATAGCGCATGGCGGCAGGCGGATCGCCGTCCACGGAGCCGAAGTTGCCTTGCCCGTCCAGCAGCGGCAGGCGCATGGAGAAGTCCTGCGCCATGCGGACCAGCGCGTCGTAGACGGCGCTATCGCCGTGAGGGTGATACTTACCGATCACGTCGCCGACCACGCGGGCCGACTTCTTGTAGGGCTTGTCGCGGGTGAACCCGTTTTCGTGCATGGAATAGAGGATGCGCCGGTGGACGGGCTTGAGACCGTCGCGCACGTCCGGGATCGCCCGGCTGACGATCACGCTCATCGCATAGTCGAGATAGGAGCGTTTCATCTCCTCCTCGATGGTGATCGGGCTCACGCCCTCCTCCATCTTCGGCTCGTCCTGCGGAAGGTCGTCGCCTGTATTTCCGGTCTCGTCGCTCACCCGATATCCTTGCAGAAAGCCGCTGTCCGGACCCGCCTACGACGCGCCCCGGATGGGTCACGATTCGGCGGTCGAACTGTGCACTGGGACTACCAGCAACGGCTTGTTTTCACAAACTTCGGGCGCATCGGAACAGGGTTGCGATGGGCGGCGTTTCCGTCCCATAGATCGGCCGAAAACTGCGCCCAGGAGTCCCCCATGCAAAAGCCCTTCTTCATCGTCTCCGCCCTGCTGCTGACCGCGTGCGGATCCGGCCAGCCAGAGGTCGTGGACGCGCCCGACACCCCGTCCGCGCCCATCGTCCAGAGCGAGCGGACGACGGTGCCTGCCGCGCCGACGCAGGCGACCCTGATGGAACGCCGCTTCGATGTCATGAACAGCGCCGGTCGAGAGATCGGCACGGCCACCATCCGCGACGTGGAGGGCGCAGGCATCGTCATGCAGCTTGCGGCCACGTCTCTGCCGGAGGGCTCGCGGGCCATCCACTTCCACGAGATCGGGTCCTGCGACGCGCCCAGCTTCACCAGTGCGGGTGGGCATTACAATCCCGGCGGACACAATCACGGCTTCGACGCGGAAGCCCCCAATCCGCATGCGGGCGACATGCCCAACTTCACAGTGCCCGCGTCCGGCATGGTCGATGTCGAAATCGAGAACGACCGCGTCACATTGAGCGAGCGCGATGGCCTCGCCCCGCTGCTGGACGCCAATGGCACGGCGCTCATCATCCATGCCGAGGCCGACGACTACAGGACGCAGCCGACCGGCGCGGCAGGCGCGCGGATTGCCTGCGCCGTGATTGCACCCTAGTCGGTCTTACCCCAAATCCGGCTCCACCAGCGATGGTCCGGCGGTTCGGTCGTCAGGTCGAACGTCCCGGTCACCTCCTCCGCCTTGGCCCGAATGTCGGAGCGGTCCCATCCGGTCAGTGACGCCAGCGTCTTGATCTCCTTTTCACGCCGTTCGTTGACGCCGCGCTTATAGTCCGTCGCCGCCTCGCAGGTCATCTCGCCGTCGAAGGCATGGCGCAGCACGTAGCGGCCCTGGAAGTTGTCCCGGTTGCCCGTGGTCTTGAACTTCAAATCTTCCGGGAAGCTCTCCGCGTCGTAGCGGACGTGAAGGCGCGTCACATACACGTCCTTGGCCTGCGGCATGGGCCGCATCCGCCCGTTGCGGTCCCCGCCTGAGCCGTCCGCGAGCCAGTAGACGCCGAGCTCCTGCAACTGCTCGTCCGAAAGCGGGTCGGCGGCGCAGGGGTCGCACCAGTTCATGTCCCACGCATACTCCATGAAGACGCCGTGGCCGCCATCGCGGTCCGCCGCCGTCGTGAACATGGCCTTGTAGAAATCACCGAACTCGCTCTTGACGTGGACGGGCAGCTCCTGGCCGGTCGGGATCTTCTGCGTGCGGTAGTTGGTCGTTTCCACCTGACCGTCGCGTGTCAGCATATAGACGAACAGGTCCTGGTCGCCCTTGGCGTTGACCGTGCCGAGGCGGATCGGCAGCATGAATTTCGGCGTTTCGAACGCCACCGCGATGGGCCGGAGGAACTCGGTTCCGCTCTCCGCCCGGGCCTCGAGGTTCACCTTGGCGACGAAGAACTTCATGTCCTGGCGGATGTAGCTTCGCAGCGTCCGGCGCGCTTCCTCGGGAACCTTGTAGCCTTCCTCGGACAGCCAGGTCTGCAGCCCCTCGCTTTCCTCGGCGGACAGGATAAGGATGTCGTACTCGCCCACCGTGAACTCGTCCTCGATGGTCACGCCGAGCGATTCCGCCCGCCCCTGACGGGATCCCGTCACCACGACCATGTCTTCCGCGACAGGACTCGCCAAGCGCTGATACATGATTTGCGGCGCGCACGGATCGTCGTCGAAATACTCCACCAGCCGTGGGGCGGTGTAAGCGTCGAGATGTTCCAGCAGGGCCGGATCGCTGACATGGACCTGCTCGCGCGTGATGACCTCCGGCACGGGAATGACCATGGCGAATTCCTCCGGCTCGCCCTGATAGTCGTTGGCCATGGTGATGACGGTGCGGTCGCCGTCGCGCATCATGGCGACCTTGCTGCTCTGGTTGAACAGGTCGGTGTCGGCCTTGGCGACATAGAAGCCGCAAAAGGCCGACGCGTTGGTCGCGAGGGCCGTTGCGGTCAACAGGATCGCACTACTCAGCAGGCGTGAGGACATGGGAGTCTCCTTTCGGTGAGACGAAGAAACGGGGCCAGTGGTAGCGCTCGGCCCGGAACAGGCGGTCGATCAGCGGCACGAGCGGCGCGCACAGGATCAGCGCCAGGATGATGCCCGCGCTATTGTGCAAGCCGAACTGGATCGAAAAGCCCACGATCGCGACCAGGCCCGCGAAAAGCAGCCGCCCGGCACGCGCATCCGGCGTGGTCTTGGGATCGGAAATCATGAAGAAGGCGAAGATCAGCAGCGCGCCGCTCTGCAATTGGTGCAGCGGGATCGCCAGCGGGTCGCCCAGCCAGACCGCGCGTCCGAACAGCAGGGCCGCATATGCCACCAGAAGGGCGAGACTGACGTCCCAGCGCTTGGCCCGACCCGTCACGACGCCGCCCAGTCCGAGCAGCAGCACGGCGAAGATCGGCGCGGAGCCCCACTGCCCCGGCGAAATCCAGGCCGAGGTGAAGGCGAGACTGACGATGACCAGCCCGAAATTGGCCGGATTGAAAATGTGTTTGCCACGCCACCGGAGCAGATATTTCGAACCGACGGCGAGAACGCCCGCGAGGATGGACAGCGTCACGCTGCCCGTGCGCAGCAGCAGGGTCAGGGACAGGGCGGAGATGAGCGGGCTGCGCGGATCGAACGGCCGCCGCGCGACGAACCGGTCCGCCAGCGCCTGCGTCGCAAGCGTCGACCCGACGCATCCGGCCACGTGCCACCATGGCAGGCGGAAACTATAGGCGAACAGGCCGACGAGAATCAGCGAGGACAGCACCGCGATCTGGTAGTGGCGCGGATCGCGCAACAGCGCCCGTCTGACCTCCGATCCACCCATGATGCCCCTCGCATTGTTATGGTATAACCAAGCACGCCGATTGTGGCGAAGCTAGGGCGGAATGCCGCAGTCGGGATGACAATGCAGATAGGTTTTCAGGCACGCGGAACGGTGCGACCGGGCGGCCTGGCCCGGCGGGAGGAGCGTTTTGTGCCGAGTATCCCCAGTGGGGTGGCACGAAGCGCGGGCCCTGCCCCGCGATGGGGAAGGGAGAAACAAAACCATTTACGCAAGGACAGAGCCCGCGCGTCCGGCGTGCGCACCTGGCGTTAGCGCTTTGGTCCGGACGGCCTGCAATAGGCGCACGCCCGGAGCGGGGAAGCGGGTTCAGGGCTTTCGGCCTCTGGTCCGCCATCCGCTCTCGGCCGGAGGGCACACGGCGGGCCGGATGCCATCCCGGCCCGTTGCTCCGCTTGTCTCTCTCCA
>JBATXP010000316.1:0-1670 GCA_049673465.1 Litorimonas sp. | reverse complement strand
CTGGATAACCTCATAGCCTTCATAAGACAGCAGCTTCGACAATATCAGTAGATTGATCGGGGTATCATCGACAATCAAAATAGGGCCCAGCCGTGTAGTTGCTTTCTCAGCAGCAGCAAACTGAGACGAACTACTAGATGGGAAGGTAGTATCTATATTCGACAAAGTTCTGTCCAGAAAGAGTTAGGACGGGGAGCTCGAGCAATTAGTCAGCCAGCCGCAGTTTTTTCGATGTATTCGCTTAGCTCTGTACTGCGTCCTGTTTAGCTATTCTATTGATGCGTTCTGCGGATGGCGTAGATCAAATCAAAAACGAATTGTAAACGCAGTCCTAATTACAAGAGTATTGACTAAATCATCTATATGATTGCTACTGTCAAGCCGCCTAGCAGTCTTTGTATCAAATCAGTTTAGTACCTACCTACCTACATCTGCAGCTGTTTGTTACTTGTCTGAGATACAGCTCGCTAGCTGAAGTGCCCAGATAAAACCCCGGCTCAGTGAGAAACGCGCACCGCAGGCACAACCTTCTTCTGGCGGAAAGCTATACAACATTGCTATTTTACATAGCTGGTTTTTCTTTACTTCTAGAGCCCTTTCTTTGGGCTCTTTCACGAGCTCTTTTAACTTTTTAAGCTTGCGAGCAGCCCCTCGCAGGCATCCGTCAGCAGATCTATGACGTAGTCAAATCCTGCTTCGCCCCCGTAGTAAGGATCTGGAACTTCTTGATCGCTATGACGCTGACAATAATCACACATGAGCTCTACGTTATGGCTGTGGCGATTGCTACTGTCTAGGCTCAAAACATCTTGATAGTTATTTCGATCCATAACCAGGATTAGATCGAATGTCTCGAAATCAGCCGCTGTAAACTGCCTGGATCTGCCCGTTAGCGTGATGCCCTGGCGCTGAGCTGCCGTACTCATTCGCAAATCAGGCGAGCTGCCCACATGATAGCTGCTAGTCCCGGCTGAGTCACACAATATTTGATCGCTCAGCCCTTGCTGCGCAATCAAATGATTCATGATATTTTCTGCCGAAGGCGAGCGACAGATGTTTCCTAGACAGACAAATAAGAGCTTAGTAGGCATGGTCGATTGATTCTCTACGCTTCTAGCTTGCTAAAGCTCTATCTTTTAGCTTCTATTTTTTAAACCTTTAGCTTTTAGCTTCTAGCTTTTGGTCTCTACATTCCTGGCAAGCTTAGTCCACCGGTTAACTCTTCCATTTGCTCACGCATGGTGGCTGTAGATTTGTTGTAGGCATCCAGCATGGCGGCTTTGACTAGATCAGAGAGAACCTCTGCACCTTCAGCCAACGCCTCTTCCGAGATGACGACGTTGCGGGGTTCTTGATTACCGCTCATGGTCACTGTTACGAGCCCACCGCCAGCAGTTCCCTCGATTTCCATTTGCTCTAGTTCTTCTTGGAGACGCTTTGCCCCCTCTTGCACCTGCTGCGCCTTTTTGAACGCTTCGGTTAGCTCTTTCATCTTACCGAGGCCAAATCCGAATCCTTGCCCTTTTGTCATAGCTATGTAGGTTATTTGATAAATTGACTGTCAAACTATAGCACTGGCTCGAGAGCACTGGGGCAAAAGCACTAGGTCGAGAGCACTGGCTCGAGAGCACTGGGGCAAGAGCACTGGGTCAAGAGCACTGAAGCAAAAC
>JBATXP010000315.1:0-2857 GCA_049673465.1 Litorimonas sp. | reverse complement strand
GTGTAGCGCACCGAGCCCGGCGGGCCGCGCGCCCGCCTCGCGCACCGCGATCTTGCCGCGTTCCGTCAGGTCGCTGATGAACTTGAACTGGTCGCGCAGGTCGAACGGATAGGCCTTGAGCTTGTAGTGGGTCGCGAATTCGGTCTCGTTGAGCACCACGATGACGGACTTCTTGTAGTCGAGATAGGCGCTGGTCACGGCCACGTCGACGAGGCGGCGGCGCACTTCGGCCGCCACATGGTCCGGGTCCACGTAGAAATCGGCCACGCACATCAGCGTCTGGGAGCCCAGATTGGCGTTGGAGATGTTGTTGGACCAGATCGCGTCGTGCGGGACGGTGATGATGTCGTCGCTGCTGGTCCGCAGGCGGATGGCCCGCATGCCGAGGCTGATGACTTCGCCGTAGTCGCCCTCGATCTCCACCCAGTCGCCGGGGCCGTAGGGGCGCTCGAAGATGGCGACGATGCCTGCGATCAGGCTGGAGACATAGTCCTTGAAGGCGAAACCGATGGCGACCGACGCCGCGCCCGCGATGACGAGGAAGTTCTGCAGGGTGATGTTGATGACCAGCGGCACGATCCACAGCACCGCCGTGACGATGATGACCATGCGCAGGATCGGCACGGCGCGCAGGATGTAGAGCCGCGCCCGGCTCGGCCCGCGTTCCGCCAGGAACGGCACGATGCGGCGCACCAGCCAGATCGCCGCGAACGCCCCGAACAGAACGAGGGCGATCTCCACGAAGCTGATGTCCTGGAGGTCGTTGAACAGGTTGGTCGCCTTTTCGCCGACCGCACGCGCGCCGTCCTGCACGGCCTGGCCCGCCTGTTCCGCCCCGGACGGGGTGTCCGTTTCCGCAACCTGCCTCATGGGACGTCCCCCCTCACAGCACGTCTACCGGATAGCCATTGTTCTTCAGCCCGTCTCGGATCGCCGGGTAGGCGGCGGGCACGCAGCGATAGGCTCCGTCCTCGGCCCGGTCCACCAAGCCCGCGCCGAGCAGCGAGGCGAGCACGTTGGTGTAGCTGACCAAGGGCACGGTGCGCCCGATCAACGGTTCGGTCAGCCCGCCATGGATCAGGAGGGCGTGCAGCACCAGAAGCGCATTCTGGTCGGAGCGCCCGGGCAGGGCGAAGTTGTGCAACTCCGACACCCAGATCGTGTCCATCTTGTCGATATCGGGCACAGGGTCGCCAGGCTCGTCCGTATCGTCACCCTCTTTCGCTTTCTCCATCTCCAGACTGGCTCGCCACAGATTCCACGCCACCCACGGAATGCCAAGGCTGCGCTTGGCCAGATCGTTCATGAAGCTGGACAGCTCCGCTTCCCCATCGCCATTGCCGAACACGTCCCGACCCGACGTTTCCGACAGGAAGCGGGTGCGCGGTGCCTCGATGCCGTCCGTGGACCCGAAGGCGAGCGTGCCGAGCCAGTTGCGCAGCCGATTGGCGTTGAACGCGCGAAATGTCATCGGATCGGTCAGGACCAGATCGATCTCGCACGATTTGCGCAGGAACTGCCACGCCCAGCTGTTGCAACCCACGACCGTGCGGCGGCGCATGGCGGCGAGCTGATCGATCAGGGCGCGCACCGCGATCAGCCCTTCGGGCGTGCGCAGGAACCGATCTTCCAGCCGCGGAATGACGAGCGGCATCGCGGACGGATCGTCCAGTTCGGCCAGATCGGAGGCCAACTTGTCGGTCGGAAACACGTCCAGCCCTTCCTGCTCCGACCAGCGCAGCAGAAGGTTCTCCCTGTCGCAGGGCGGCAGGACCACCGTCTGCAGCACCTGCGCCGCCTTCGGTTCGTCCAGCCAGGGTCGCAGGGTCGCGGTCAGTTCGGCTAGGACCGGCTGGTTGGCCGGGGCTTCGGCGATGCGGTCGAGAATGTCCGGGGCGATCGGATCGACGCGGGCCACGTCGATGCCGGGCGTGTCTTCGCGCGTATTGACCCAACCCGCCAAGCGCTTTCGCAGATCGGCGCGGATGCGGTCGAAGCCCTGCACGGCCGGCGTCGTCGGCCAGTCATACTTGCCCAGCGGCCGGAAGGTGACGTCGGTGTCGCTCAAAGCAGCTCCGCCTTCCAGCGCGCGACCTGCTCGCGCACGCGCTCCGGCGCGGTGCCGCCATAGGAGGTGCGGCTTGTGGCCGACGCGAGCGGGGACAGGACGGAGAAGACCTCTTCCGTGATGCGCGGCTCGACGCCCTGCATGTCGGCGAGGGGGAGCGCGTCGAGCGTCGATCCTTTCCCTTCCGCCAGGGCCACGATGCGGCCCGTCACGTGGTGGGCGTCGCGGAAGGGCATGTCGAGGCGCATGACGATCCAGTCGGCGAGGTCCGTCGCCGTGGAGAAGGCCGCACCCGCTGCCTCCATCAGCCGCGCTTCGTTGGGCACCAGGTCGCGCACCATGCCGACCGTCGCGCGCAAGGCGAGTTCCAGGCTCTCGAACGCCTCGAAGACGGGTTCCTTGTCCTCCTGCATGTCCTTGGAATAGGCGAGCGGCAGGCCCTTCATCACGACGGTCAGCGCGGTGAGGCTGCCGAGAATGCGGCCCACCTTGGCCCGCACCAGTTCGGCGGCATCCGGGTTGCGCTTCTGCGGCATGATGGAGGAACCGGTGGTGAAGGCGTCCGACAGGGTCACGAAGCGGAACTGGGCGCTGGTCCAGATCACGATTTCCTCGGCGAGGCGCGATAGATGCGTGGCACAAATGGACGCGGCCGACAGCGCTTCCAGCGCGAAGTCGCGCGCGCTGACCGCGTCGAGGCTGTTGGCCATGGGGCGGTCGAAGCCCAGCGCGGTCGCCGTCATGTCACGGTCGATCGGATAGGGCGTGCCCGCCAGCGCCGCTGCGCCC
>JBATXP010000314.1:0-3716 GCA_049673465.1 Litorimonas sp. | reverse complement strand
CCACGGCCCTGACCCTGGTCCGCAACGCCGTGTTGGGCCTTCTCGCGCTTGTCCTGCTCTCCGCTCTGCTGGCCTGGCGCGCGACGGGGCGGCTGCGGCGACGCGTCAGCGGGATGAACGCCACGCTCGACCATGCCGGCAAGGGCCATCTCGACGCCCGGCTGGACCATGCGGACGCGCCGGACGAACTGGGCGAGCTGTCCCGGCACATCAACGCCATGGTGGAGCGCGCGGAACGGCTGCTGGCCCTGCGCAAGCGCGTGACGGACCAGGTCGCGCATGAAATGCGCTCCCCCCTCACGCGGCTGGACGCAGCCCTGATGGGGGCGCAGTCCGGCGTGGATGCCGACCCGGCGCTGGAGATGGCCCGCAAGGAATTGAAATCGAGCCTGCGCCTCCTGGACGGGCTGCTCGACGTGTCTTCAGCCGATGCGCAACGGGGCGACCGTCGGGGGTTCGAACGGGTCGATCTGGGCGAGCTGTCCGCAACCCTGGTGGAGCTGTTCGAGCCCGTGGCGGAAATGCGCGGACAGACGCTGCGTCTGTCCGCGGAAGCCGGCACGGCGGTCGACGCGGCCCCCTCCCAGATCGGTCGGCTGGTCTCCAACCTGATCGACAATGCGGTGAAATATGCAGACGAGAACAGCGAGATCGAGGTGCGCGTCGGCCGCGCGGGCCGGCGTGCCGTCCTGTCGGTCGCCAATTTCGGCCCGCCCATACTGGGCGAGCTGCGCGAGGAAATCTTCACGCCCTTCTACCGCCATCCCGACATGGCGCAGACGCAGGGTCACGGGCTGGGCCTCGCTCTCTGCCGTTCCATCGCGGCGCGACATGACGGGACCCTCGACGTCACGCCCAACCCGAAGCGAACGATCTTCACGCTAAGCCTGCCCCTGGCCGATTGACCCCTCGCCCAGGAGTGGCTTGCGCGTGATCGTCCAGTCTCGAGGTTATGTCCTCATGTCCGGAACGAGCTGTGAGCGTCATGCACGTTCTTGGGGTGGGAACGGTTTTAACGACGTGTCTGGACATATCGAGACTCAGCGACACTGCCTGTCCCGGCCCCCAGATTCGAGAGTGCGACCTAAAAGCTTCCGCTGAGCGAGAGGCGCAGGATCGGGCCGAAATTGTACTTTGTCCGCTCCAGCTGTTGCAGCATGCCCACGTCGCGCCGGGCCGTGAAGCGGTCGCGCTCGAAGAATTCCTCCTGCCCCAGCAGATTGCCGAGGTTCACGTTCAGGGTCATCCCGGCCACGTCCTTGTGTTCGATGAAGACGCTCGCATAGGGCTTGTCGACGCCGTTGCGGTCGATGGAGAACAGTCGGTAGCGACGGGCGGAGATAAAGCGTTCCAGAGCGGCGCCATAGGCCCAGTCCGTCGTCGGAATATCGTGGCGGTAGCCAGCGAAATAGTAGATCTCCTTGTCGCCGTTCAGTCGCCGCGCGAACCCCTGCACCGGGTCGTCCACCGTGGAGTCGCGCCAGTTGAATTCGAGGTTCAACTCCGTCCCCGGCAGGTTCCACCGCTCGCCCTTCAGGGTCGAGGTCACGTCCACCCCGTAGCGGTAGGCCGTGCCGATATTGCCGACCGCGTCGCCGTCGATCCCGATCGGAATGCGGTCCACCGTGTCAGAGATGACGGCCCCATAGGCTTCCACCTGGAGCGTGTTGCCGTCCCCGAACCCCTTCTCGACATTGGCGCTGCCGAGCCAGCTCTGTGCGGGCACGAGGTCCGGATTGCCTTCCCGCCCTAGATCGTCCTCCAGATCGACGGAAGAGACGAAATCGAAGAAGTTGAGCTGACCGACCTCCCGCTCCGCCTTGAGTCGAACGCGAAGATCGTCGTCGCCCTTATAGGTCGCCGAAACGAAGCCCTTGGGCCTGTAGAAAGTACGGGGCTCGGCCGTCATGCCGTCGCCGTCCTCCTGCGACAGCTTCGAATATTCCACCCCGATCGAGGCCTGAAGGTCCCAGCGCGCCGTGAGCGGGCGGTTATGGGTCAGGGTCGCCTCCGCCCGGTCCTCCGCGACGGTGAAGCCCGACACGCCGTCCCCGACCAGTGGCCCGGTCGGTCCGCGCGACGAAAAGGCCTGCTCCACCTCCAGCTCGTTATAGGCCGTCTCGACCGCGACCTGCCAGTCGCGGCCGGCCCTCGGCGACCAGCCATATTCCGCCCGACCGATCAGTTCCACCTCCTCGAAGACCTGTTCGAACCGGCTTTCGCCTTCGAACCCCGTGACCGGATCGTCCAGTTCGAACGTACCGCGCGTGGGCGAGTGTTCGCGGTCGAGCACGCCGGTCAGCTTGAGCTTTCCGGGACCGACCGGAAACTCGTAATCCGTGTCGACCTCCAACTTCCACTCGTCCTCGATATCGGTTCCGAACGTGTCGCGATCGTCGCCGAGGGTCGTCAGCGGCGTGCGCCGGGCGCGGGCTTCTCGGTTGAAGTTGAAGAGGGAGTATTCCGTGTTCAGATGCGCGATGTGGTCGGGCTTGGGCGTCCAGCCGAGATTGAGCGCGACGCCCGGCCGGTTGCCATAGTTCTGAATGTTCTCCAACCGCCGCTCGAACGGTGTGCCGTCGGGCGTGCTGAGTTCCTCACGCCCCACCGCTCCGCTACGAAAGCCGTATTCGCGCAGCTGCAGACTATAGGTCATTCCGCCCAGCCACGGCGTTTCGCCCGACAGGTTCACTTCCGCGTTCAACCAGTTGGGTTCCAGCCGCTTGCGGAATTGCGGGTTCCACTCCCACGTTCCTTTCAGACCACCGGATCGGTCGACGATGATATCGGCGACCTGTCCCGACAGGCCCGGAATGGCGAGGGTCGCCCCTTCCACGATGCGGATCTCCGTCACGCTGGCGGCGACGATCTGGTCGAGTTCGTCGAACGGGTTGGCCTTGCCCGTCAGCCGGTCGCCATTGATCAGGATGTTCGCCCCGCCCTGGCCCAGACCGCGGCGGCCCGTATCGCCGGACCGGATCTGGAAGCCGGGAATGCGGTCGACCATGTCGAGCGCCGTTCGCGGGGCGAAGGTCTCGAAATAGTCCGCCGGGAAGACCCCGTTCCGGGGGGAGGCCACATCGTCGGAGAGGTTGGGAGCTGCGGTTGGGGCCGCAGCTCCCTCGGCGGTCGGAAGGGAATCCACCGCCGGTTCGGATGTCGGTTGCGGTGTCTCGTCCTGCGCCGCCGCAGTCGTGACCGCCGCTAAAATCAGGCCGAGCGAAACCGTCGCCGCCAAAGGCGGCTTGAAAATTGAAGTCACGGAAATCCCCCGTATCGGGTTGTAGTGGATGGGTCGGAAGGGTCCGCCGGAATGGTTTGCGGGGCGCAGGCCCTATTCGTCGATGTCGATCCGGGTGGTGGAGCCTTCGCTCTCGATCTTCATGGAGACCCGCTTTCCGTCGAGTTCGAGTTCGATTTCGGAGTCGCAGTCGAAGCCCAGCTCGGTGAGCATCGCCCTGTACCGCGCACCGACCTCAGAGGGCTGAGTCCGTCCGTCAAGGCGCATCCGGTCCTCGCCGCTGAGCGCGAATTCGACTTTGGTGTCGCGGCGGCCGATCAGCTTGTCTTCGCGCAGCGCGTCGAGAATTTCATCTCGTGCCTCCATCACCTTGAACCCCTCGCTTCGCTGTCGCATTTCGGCGTGCGCGCGGCGTTGCTCCGCCCGGATGCGGCGCTCTTCGGCGCGCGCTTCCAGCTCGACGCGGCGTTTGGCG
>JBATXP010000313.1:0-1606 GCA_049673465.1 Litorimonas sp. | reverse complement strand
GGCCGACGCCATCGACGCGCTGCGCGAGGCGGGCGACGCCCTCGCGGCCGATCTGGCGACCGACGCGCCGGAGGGCGAACAGGGCGATCCGCTGGGCCGGGGCATAGACGGGATCGAATCGGACAATGCGGAAAGCGACATCGACACGCGCAGCAATGCCGAGCGCTCGCGCGAAATCCTGGAGGAGTTGCGCCGCCGCGCCGCGGAAGCCGAACGCGAGCAGCAGGAGCAGGATTATCTCGACCGGTTGCTGGACCGGTTCTGAGCTAAGGGTGAGTCCGAACGCCTTAGACCAGGAGCGCTGGTCCGGGGATGTTCAACCGAGGGGCATTTAATCCAGGGGCGTTTAATCTAGGCTCTGCGCCCCCCAGAGCGAGGTCCGTGCCGCGAAACCTCGAACGCCGTTTTCCGTCCGGATGCGGCAATAGCCCGCCTCGCAGCTCTCCAGCCGGACCAGCGCGCCGCGCTCGATCCGGGCGGTGGCGCGGGCATCGGATTCCGGCTTGGCGAGGATTTGGGTTTCCGACAGCAGGACGGCGGAACGCTCGCCCGACAGGGCGGGCTTGCGGACCCAGGCCTCGTCGCCTTCCAGGTCGCGCACCTTGCGCCACATCTCGGTCTCCGCGACCACGATCAGGGGCAGACCCCGGCGTCGATATTGATAGGCGATGGAATGGTCGCGCGACGGTCCCGTGCGCGCGTTCACCGTGCCGAACTTCAGGCTGACATAGCGCGGAACCGGAAAGCCGGACGGGGTGCGTTCGGCCGACACATGCCGGATCGCCCCCAGCGGCGCGGGCACGGCCTCCACGATGGTGGTGCGGGTCGCCGCCGCTTCGCCCGCCATTGCGTGCGGGGCGATGGCGGGCAAGCCAAGGCTCGCCGCGAGGAGAACAGAACGAATCGGAACGGATGTGAGTCGGAGCGCCATGGTCGCCTTCCTGGCGCGCAGGGCGTTAAATCGTCGTTAAGCCTGTTGGCGGGCGATCCTTCCACCGATGGGGCGACAGCGCACTTGCACTGTCCTGGCCCCGGCCCCAGAAGACGGTCCATGCCTGCTGCCCCCATATCCACGCCGCCCTCCCGCCCCGCCGTGACGGTCACGCGGCGCCTGCCGGAGACAGTCGAGGCGCGGATGCGCGCCCTGTTCGACGCCAGTTTGCGCGAAGTCGACGCGCCGATGAGCCAGGACGAATTGAAGACGGCGATCGCGGCGTGCGACGTGTTCGTGCCGACCGTGTCGGACCGGATCGACGCGGACGTGATCGCGGCGGCCTCGCCGCGCCTGCGCCTGATCGCCAATTTCGGGGCGGGCACCAACCACATCGACGTGGCCGCCGCCCATGCGCGCGGCATCACCGTGACCAACACGCCGGGCGTCCTGACGGAAGACACGGCGGACCTCGCCATGGCCTTGATCCTCGCCGTGCCCCGCCGCCTGGTGGAAGGCGACCGGCTGATGCGCGCGAGAGGCTTCGACGGCTGGACCCCGACCCACATGCTGGGCCGCCGTGTGCGCGGCAAGCGGCTCGGCATTCTCGGCATGGGCCGGATCGGCAGCGCGGTGGCGCGCCGCGCCCATGCCTTCGGACTGACCGTCCATTAC
>JBATXP010000312.1:0-4189 GCA_049673465.1 Litorimonas sp. | reverse complement strand
CGCGGGGATCCAGTCCTTGCCATGGCCTCGACGTGGGTGCGGGGTCCCGGCCAGCCGAGGGGTCGGTGAGCCACTGGATCCCCGCGTGCGCGGGGATGAGCGGGGGGGAGAAGGGAGAGCGGGAACGGCGGGCTCGCACCGTCCGTGGACGGGCGCGCTTCGCGCGGCTGATGTTAGGTCCCCGTCCGACCTTCGCTATGCTCCGGCCCATGCGAGTCGCGGCGTGCTACGCCGCTTGGTCGCGAACCCGCTTGCGGGGACCAGCAACAAGACCGCCCGCAGGCGGCCTTGATTTTGGTGGCACCGTCCGGCGGCTCGCAGCGCTCGCGGTGGCTTCGCCAAATTTGATTGTCGGTCAAATTTTGCGCGGCACGCAGATCGCTACGCCACATTCGCGAACTGGTTCATCGTATTGTGCGCCCCGCCCGCTTTCAGCGCGCGGTCGCCGCCGGTCATTTCCTTGAACGTGTCGCCGAGGTCCGAGCCGACTTCGTGCTGGTGCTTGACCGCCGAGACGCCGCCGCGAATTTCCTCGCGCTGGATGGTCTTGACGTAGGCGAGCATCTTTTCGTCGCCGTAATAGCCCTCGCTGAGGCGGTCCATGCCAAGCGCGTCCAGGTGGAACGTCGGCAAGGTGATGAGGTTGTGGAAGACCCCGGCTTCGCGGGCGATATCCGTCTGGAAGGCCTGCAGGCGGCGGTCGGCCTCCTGCCCCAGCGGGTCCTGATCGAACCGGGCGCTCATCAGTTCCGCTTCCGGATAGCTGCTTTCGTGAATCTTGCCGTCCGCGATCCAGTCCTCGCGGACTTGCTTGCGCAGGTTCAGCGTCCAGTTGAAGGACGGGCTGTTATTGTAGGTCAGCTTGGCGTGGGGGGCCTGCTCCCGGATGCGGTTCACCATGCCCGCGATCTGCGCGACGTTGGGCGTGGCCGTTTCGATCCAGAGCAGGTCCGCCCCGCCATCGTTCAGCGCGGCGATGCAGTCTTCCACCACGCGCTCTTCGCCCGTGTCCGGCTTGAACTTGTAGAGGCCGTTGGGCAGGCGCGTCGGCTTGACGAGCTGGTCGCCCAAGCGGATCGCCACGTCGCCGTTTTCGAGATCGCCCAGCGTTTCCACCGGCGTCGCGTCGAGCCACTTATTATATTCCGCCGCATGGTCGCCCGCTTCGCGGGACACGGGCAGTTTCTGCGTCAGACCCGCGCCGAGCGAGTCGGTGCGCGCCACGATCACGCCGTCATGGACGCCGAGTTCCTCGAACGCCATGCGCACGGCCCGCAGCTTCTCGATGAAGTCCTCGCGCGGGACCGTGACCTTGCCGTCCTGGTGGCCGCACTGCTTGGCGTCGCTGACCTGGTTTTCGATCTGGATGCAGCACGCCCCCGCCTTGATCAGCTCCTTGGCGAGCAGATAGGTGGCGTGGACATTGCCGAAGCCCGCATCGATGTCGGCGATGATGGGCCGGACATAGGACTCGAACCCGTCGATCTTGGCGATGACCGCCTGGCGCGCCACGTCGCCTTCGGCAGCCTTCAGCTCGGCGAACAGATCGTTCAGATCGACTTCGTCGGCCTGGCGGAGCGACGTGTAGATTTCGTCGATCAGGTCCGTCACGGCCGTCTTTTCGTGCATGGACTGATCCGGCAGATGGCCGAAACTGTTGCGCAGGCCCGCCACCATCCCGCCGGAGAGATAGACATAGGCGCGGTCGAGCGTGCCCTTTTGGCGCTTGATGGCGCGCATCATCTGCATGGCGTGGAAGCCGGACCAGCAGCCGAGGCTTTGGGTGAATTGCGATGGGTCCGCATCGTAGCGAGCCATGTCGGCGCGCATGAGGGTCGCCATCGCCTTGGCGATGTCCAGATGGGTCTCGTATGTGTTCTGGATCTTCAGCTGGGCGATGTCGGCCACGTCGATCCCGCCGGGAACGCCGTTGGGATAGCGGGCTTGAATGTCGCTGAGGGTTTGCGTGTAGCTCATCTTAATTCTCCAGGATGTCGTAGGCGGGGATTGTCAGGAATTCGGGCAGGTCGGCGGAGGTCGCCGTCTGGGTGAAGAGGCGCGCGGCCTCCGGGAAGCGGCCTTGAATGAAGGCGTCGCGGCCCAGCTCAGCCTGCAGCGCTTCGAACACTTGGTCGTAGATGCGCTGGTAGAGCTGGCTGCTCATGCGCTCCGTCGAGCCGTCGGCCATCCGTATGTCGGCCCCGTGGCGCAGCCACTGCCAGACCTGGGCGCGGCTGATCTCGGCGGTCGCGGCGTCTTCCATCAGGCCGTGGATCGGGACCGCGCCCCGGCCCGAAAGCCAGGCCGCTATGTAGCGGATGCCGACCTCGATATTGGTGCGCAGGCCGCCTTCGGTGATCTCTCCCGTGTGCGGTTCCAGCATGGCCTCGTCGCTGATGCGCGGGTTCTGCTTCTGCTTTCTGATCTGGTGCTTGCCCGGCATGTGCGCGTCGAACGCCGCGCGGGCCGTGGCGACCATTGCCGGGTGCGCGACCCAGGTGCCGTCGTGGCCGGCGCGGACCTCGCGTTCCTTGTCGGCCCGGATCTTGGCGAAGGCGGCGTCGTTGGCGGCCTCGTTACCCTTGACCGGAATCTGCGCCGCCATCCCGCCCATGGCGTGCGCGCCGCGGCGATGGCAGGTCTCGATCAGGCGCAGGCTGTAGGCGCGCAGGAAGTCGCGGTCCATGCCGACCTGGGCGCGGTCGGGCAACAGGAACGGCTTATGGTTGCGCAGCGTCTTAATGTAGCTGAAGATGTAGTCCCAGCGCCCGCAATTCAGCCCCGTAATGTGGCGGCGCAGCACGTAGAGAATTTCTTCCATCTGGAAGGCGGCGGGCAGCGTCTCGATGAGGACAGTCACCTTGATGGTGCCGTTTTCCAGCCCGAGAACGGCCTGGGTGAAGTTGAACACGTCGTTCCAGAGGCGCGCTTCCTGATAGCTTTCCAGCTTGGGCAGGTAAAAGAACGGGCCGCGACCGGACTCGGCCAAAGCCTTGCCATTGTGGAACATGTGCAAGCCGAAATCGAACAGGGACGCGCTCATGGGAAGGCCGTCGACCGTGACGTTCTTCTCCTCGAGGTGCCAGCCGCGCGGCCGGACCAGCAGCGTCGCCGGATCGTCGCCGACCGCGTAGGACTTGGTGTCGGTCTCCAGCGTGAGCTTGCCGGCGGTATAGTCGATCATGTTGGCCTGGCCTTCGACCATGTTGGCGAAGGTGGGCGAACTCGCGTCCTCGAAATCGGCCATGAAATGGGTCGCGCCGGAGTTGAACGCATTGATCATCATCTTGCGCGACACGGGTCCGGTGATCTCGACCCGGCGGTCGGTCAGCGCGGCGGGGGCCGGATCGACCTCCCACGCCCCATTGCGGACATGCTGCGTCTCGATGGGCACGCCCGGCAGTTCGCCGTCGTCATAGCGGTCCTGCCGCAGCTGGCGGTCCGACAGGAGAATCCTGCGCTGCGGCCCGAAGCGGCGTTCCAGGTCGGCGAGGAAGAGCAGCGCGTCGGGCGTCAGCACCCGATCGATGTCGGGCACCGGCGCGCCGACCACCTTGGCCAGCACGCGGTGGCGCGGGATCGGCTTATTCTGGTTGGCGACGGGTGCGTTCATGACACTCTCCTCAAAACGGGTCGAGCATCGGCTAGCGGAGGATTTTGTGCGTGTCTGTAAAAGTTGGGTTGCGTTGTTGAGTGTGTAAAGTCAAAGTGAGTCAAATGGCAAGCTCTGTAAAGAATACGTCCGCGAGCGGACCCCAAAGTCCACGGCGGGAAAAGATACTCATCGGCCCCCGCCTGCGCCGCCTGCGCACTCAGCTCGGCCTGACCCAGACGCGCATGGCCGAGGACCTCGGCATTTCCGGCTCCTACCTCAACCTGATGGAGCGCAATCAGCGCTCCATCTCCGCCAAGGTGTTGCTGAAGCTATCGGACACTTACGACATCGATCTGTCGGACCTGACCTCGGGCACGGACCGGCAGCTGGTGGGCGAGCTGTTCGACGCGCTGCGCGACCCGGCGCTGGGCAAGGAACGCGTGCCCAAGTCGGAAGTGGAGGACGTGGTCGGTGCCAGCCCCGCCACGGCGCGCGCCCTCGTCAATCTGCACCAGCGTCATACGGAGCTGTCCCGCCGGATGCTCCGTGAAGAGGGCGCGGACGACGCCGCCACCGCCCTGCGCGACCAGGTTC
>JBATXP010000311.1:0-9801 GCA_049673465.1 Litorimonas sp. | reverse complement strand
GGCAAACCCGGTGGGGCCATGAACTGCGCCAGCGGGTCCTCGGCGGGAACGGCATCTGCCTCGGCCTCGGCCGCGCGCTGCGTAAATTCCATGACGCATTTGTCGCCCGCGAAGAACATCAAGTCCTCGATCTCGTCACGGGTCACGGAGGGCGGAAAGCTCATGGTCCAGTGCAGGGCGATCGCGCCGTCGGCAAGTCCGTGGCCGTCCAGTCCGCCCATGTCCGGCACGTCCGCATCGTGCAGCACCACATTCGTCGCACCCGCACCGATCAAATCGTCCAGCAGGCGGAAGCTGTTCAGTCCCGACTTGTAGAGGGTGGGCAGGGGCGCGAATTTCAAGGACAGCCCCGCATTCGGCGCAGATAGCGCCGGCAAGGGCGCGGCGAGCGGCGGTAGCCCTGGCAGATCCATCGGCAGGGGAGCCGCCCCGACACCGACGGGCTGGAACACGAACTCCTCTTCGTCTTCCGCCTCGCCCGCGCCGTTTTCCGCGCTGAAGCTTTCCAGGGCTTGTAGCGTCGGCGCGTAGCTGTCCTCGGCGACGGCCACGCCGGACTGCGCGCCATCGACCAGGTCGGTCAACACGTCGGCGGATTGCATCAGCAAGGGAATGACGTCTTCGTCCACGGCGACCGTTCCGGAACGCAGCATGTCCAGAACGTTTTCGAAGATGTGCGAAAAACCGACCAGTTGCGGCAGGTCGAACGACCCTGCTCCGCCCTTGATGGAATGCACGGCGCGGAAGATCGCGTTCAGATCCTCCATGTCGCTTTCGCCCGACTCCACGACGGCCAGGCGACCGTGCAGGTCGGCCATGAGGTCCGCACATTCGAGGAAGAAGATTTCCTGGATTTCGTCCATGGGGCGGGTCTTACCCCGCGACGCGTTTGAGGGCGGATACGAGGCGGTCGCGGTCGAATGGCTTGACGATCCATCCGGTCGCACCGGCATCGCGCGCGCGCGCCTTGAGCGCGGGCGCGCTTTCCGTCGTCAGGACGAGAACGGGCTTCTGGCCATGGACGGGGTGATTGCGCACGCCGTCGATCACGCCGAAGCCGTCCATGTTGGGCATGTTCAGGTCGGTGATGATGACGTCGGGATCGAACGCCTCCATCTTCTCTAGCCCGTCCACCCCGTCTTCCGCAAGGCAGGATTCGAACCCGGCCCCCTTGAGTGTCGCGTCCATGAGGGAGCGAATGGTCCTGGAATCGTCGATCGCGAGAACTTTGATGGTCATGGCGTGTCTACCGCGTGGCTATGTGGGGGCGCTGGAGCGCTGGTCGAGGGTGGGAAGCGCGTCCTGCGGCACCCCTTGGAGGGACAAAGGAAGGTCGAGCGCGGCGGCGCTCTTTTCCAAGGCGATGAGGCTTTGCAGATCGAGCGCGCCGAAGGTCCGGCATTGCGACAGATCGAGCACGAGGCCGCTCACCCCGCCCGCTTGCAGGGTCTCGAACAGGCTCGGCGCGAGACCGACCAGACCCATATCGTCCAGTTCGACCGTGAGTGGTTCCCCCATGCGCGCGCGTCTCCGTCGTGAACGCCGCACGGAATGCGTGCGGGTTTGAACCACCCGCATCCCCCAAAATCGTTAACAGGTCATTTTCGCGACCGACTCCGGCGCTCGGCGCGAAGGTCTGATGGCTGAGCACGCAAAAGCCGCCCGGCTTCGTGCCGGACGGCTTTTCGTAGTGTTCAACGGCCCCGAAGGGCGTCAGGGCTTAGAAGCTGCGCTTCAGGCTCATCGAAAAGGTGGTGCCGATATCGTAGCCGTCGATCACCACCTCATTGCCGCCCGCTTCCTGCGTGGCCTCGTAATCGTCGTCGAGGATGTTCGCGACCTTGAAGCCGAGCTCATAGTCGCCGCCGCGCAGATCGAACGGCACGTTCACGACGAGGTCGAGGCTGACCGGGAGCTGCTCGATGACGGCGGGCGCGCGGTCCGACAGGGACTCCACGGCGCGAATCCGGTCGCTGCTATAGTTCAGCAGCAGGAACGCGTCCCAGCCGGCGTCCGCTTCCACCCCGAGCTGCACATTGACGAGGTGGTCGGACTGGCCCTGAAGACGGCGGCCATCCGTGTAGAGGCCGGCGGCGTTGACGACCAGCGGGTCGAAGCCCTGGTCGAAGTTCACCACGGGCTGGAAGATGTTGACCGTGCCCTCCGCCGACACGGAGCTGTCCACGAAGGTATAGTTGGAGCGGATCACGAACTGTTCGCCGCCGATCGTGTTGCCGACGAGCGGGAAATCCTCGCCGATGTCGAACTTCTTCTCGAACTCGACTTCCACGCCGTAGACTTCGGCGCTGGGCGCATTGAGGAAGCTCGACGTGATATTGCCGTCCGGGCTGTCGAACACGAACTCCTCGATCGGGTTGGTCAGGTCCTTGTAGAAGGCACCCACCGTGAAGAACTGGTTGGATGCGAAATAATATTCCAGCCGCGCGTCGAGGTTCACGGCCTCGGAGTTTTCCAGGAACGGGTTACCGACGAAACGGTCTTCCGTGTCCGTGTTGACGAAGATGGACGGCGTCAGCTCCCGGAACTGCGGACGGTTGATGGTCTTGGAAGCGGCCAGGCGCAGCTGCCAGTCGCCCATCGTGTAGGTCGCCGTCGCGGCCGGAAGGAAGAAGCTCTCCGCCAGGTCGTCAAAGGCGAAGCGATCCGTGCCGAAGGTCGTATCCTGCACCAGCGTGGTCTGGGTGGAGTCTTCGAAACGACCGCCGACGGAGATGCGCAGGTCGGGGATGACCTCCGCCTCGACGGAAGCGTAGCCCGCGATCACTTCCAGGCCCGTCTCGGACACTTGCGGGAAACCGGCGGAACCGGCGCGGATGATGCGTAGAAGGCCCGCATCCACGACAGGGTCTGAGAAGATGCCATCGACGCGCGTGCCGCGCAGCTCTTCCGGGATCGCCCCGTTATAGGCAAAGATGGACTGCTCGCTGTCGCGCTGCTTGTCGAGATAGGCCGCGCCGAACTTCAGCTCCACGTCGCGGGCGGAAACATCCAGCGGCAGGACGATATCCGCGCCGAGGTCCAGCGTCTCGTCGTCCAGACTGGAAAACTCCGTGCGGTTGTTGGACGGGAAACGATTGAACTCGAAGATGAAGCCCGCATCGTCATTGGGTTCGTCGATATAGCCGACCTGACGCTCATAGGGCGCGTCGCGGCCTGCCAGCGCGTAGGAGGCGCGCCAGTTGACTTCGGCGTCGTTGAGGCCCGGCAGGAAGTGTTCGCCGAACACCTGACCCAGATAGACTTCGCGTTCGAACCATTCGGTGAAGTCGCGGCGCACCAGGTCGTCCTCGCGGTCGGTGCCCTGCACGGTCCGGGCTTCGGCGGAGGACTGCCGGGTCATCAGACCCACGACTTCGACCGTATTGTTCTCGTCGAACTCCACACCGACCGTCAGTAGTCCGTTGAGCGAGATGGAGTTCTCCGTGGATGTACGCAGGAATTCGTTGCGCACCTCCAGTGCGTCGTCCGCGCCGATCACGGCGGTGTTGTCCGTGGCGCGGCGGGTCTCCCAGTTATTGTCGTAACCCAGCGTGGCGAGCACGCCGATGGACTGGCCGGAGTCGAGATCGTAGCGGTCTCCTGCCGAGATGCGAACACCGCCATTGAGTGGGATGTTGTCCTCATTGTCGATGATGAGGGTGGAAAAGTTCTCGAAATTCGTCAGCGGAATGCCGTTTTCGTCCAACGCCGGCAGATCGCGCAGGCCGTCATCGAAGCCGAGCCAATCCGTGTCCGACCCGTCATAGAGCAAGCCTTGGCGCAGGCTGGTTTCGGTGTTGGCGGAGGTCGACAGGGCGATTTCGAAGAAACGCTCGTCCGGCAAAGCCTTTGTGGACAAGGCGATGGCCGCCCCGCCGAACTCGCCGGAGAAAGTCGGGTCGAACGTCTTGGACACGACCGCGTCGGACAGGACGGAAGTCGGGAACAGATCGAGCGGGGCGACGCGGCGCAGCGGTTCGGGCGACGGCAGGGGCGAACCGTTCAGCGTGGCATTGCTGTAGCGCTCGTTCAGGCCGCGCGCGATCACGAACTTGCCCCGGTTCAGCGACAGGCCCGTCACGCGTGTCAGGGCTGACGCGATGTCGCCGGCGCCGACCTGAGCGAAAATCTCCTCATCGAGAACGGAGGTGATCTCCGACGTGATCTTCTTCTCATTGGGGATGAAGGTCCCGACCGCGACGACTTCGTCCTGGACCGTAGGGGTCTGGGCAATGGACGGCCCGGTCGGGCTGGACGCCGTGTCCTGGGCGAAGGCGAGCCCCGGCGCGGTCATGGCGGTGCCGAGCAGCAGCGCGGCGAAGAGTTTATGCTTGTCGTGTGTCACGGCGTTGATCCGTCCCTGAAAATTCATGTCGGCGAATGGAGCGGGGCGCGGCGGGGTCAGACCGCCACGCCACAGGTCTTGCCTACTGGTCGACCAGCAGGGTCCAGCCCTGGTACCAGTCGTCGTTTTCGTCCTCGACCGCGCCGATATAATCGACATCGTCGAAGAAGGCGTCGACCGCGTTGACATTGGTGGCCGTCACGGCCCGTTCGGCCGCGCCCGGCGCGTAGCGATCCCCGCCGACCTCGCGCGCGTCGAAGTCTGTGACGTCGCCGCCGACCTGGTTGTTGGAGCCGTTGTCCAGCGCAGCCTGCTGCGGCGACGTGCTGTCGTCGTCATTGGCCAGATCGGCCACGTTGCCCGCGATCAGGACCGAGTTGAACGCGATCTCGCCCGCATTGACCTGATTGATCGTGGCCTGGTTGTCGATGTCGAAGCCGGCTTCGCCGAAATTGGTGACGACGGAATTGTAGATGTCGCCGGCCGTGCCTTCACGCAGCAGGATGCCGATGTCGGTTCCGTCGCTGCCGACCATGGTCATGTTGGAGATGGTCGGATTGGAGCGCGGTTCGACATCGTTGTCGCCGGAGCGATTGTCCGCTTCGATGCCCTGATCGCCCGTATCGTCGGCCTGGTCGATGATGACGTACTGGACATTGCCTTTCCAACCATCCGTCCAGTCGAGCGAGTCGTCGCCGATACCGGTCAGAACGAGATATTTGGCGTTGACGTTGCCGCCGTAGAATTCGACGCCATCATCCACATTGTTGTGGACCTGCACGTACTCCACCTGGGTGCCTGAGCCGACGCCCTGGAAGGCGATGCCGTTCAACTCGTCCTCGTCATTGATGAGGTTCCCGGCGAAGGAAACGCGAGTGTAGAACAGATTGCCACTATTGTCGTCTTCCGTACCGCCACCATAGAGACCCGAGGAGCCCTCGCCGGAGCGTTCGCAGCCCGCCGTGCCGCGTGTAGCCGAACCGTCGATGCAGCGGTTGATCGGCGCGCGGCCGTTGATGACCAGACCACCCCACTGACCGCGATCGTTGGCCGCGTCGACCGTACCGAAGACTTCGGCGCGCGACGTCATGACGACCGGACTGGAGGCCGTGCCGTTGGATCGGATCTGGCTGCCGCGGGAGATGACCAGATAGTCCTCGCCCTGTGCGCCGAAAATGGTCGTGCCTGCATCGATGGTCAGGATCGCCGTCGCGGCATCCGCGTTCGGAGCGGCCGGGTCGCCGCCCGCATCCTCGCCCACGAAGACCGCGCCTTCGAGCTGGTAGACGAAGTTGCTGTTCAGGCGAACGTTGGAGGTCAGCGTGTCGGATATAGCGCAGATTTCCTTGCCGCCCACGATGTCGCCGGTCGACAGCGTGCCGGTCGGGCACTCGGTCGGGGCGTCGAACAGGTTGAAGGTCCAGCCCTGCGCCCAGTTGCTGTCCTGAGTCTCGGTCGGGGAAAAGGCACCGATATAATCGACATCGTCGAAACCGGCGACCATGGACACGTCCGCCGCCTCGACGCCGGTCTCGCGGTTGCCGGGGAAGAAGGTGTCGGTCAGCGAGTTGTTGCCCAGCACCACATTGTCGCTGCCTTCGATGATGGCGCGGGTGTCGACGCTTTCGTCGCTCTCGCGCTCCACATTGACCGGATTGTCCAGCAGGAGCGAGGCGAAGGAGAGCGAGCCGTCCTGCAGATTGGTCAGCGACGCGCCATTATCCACGTCGATGCCGGCGTCGGGGAAGTCCACGATGATGCCGTTGACGATCCGGCCTTCCGTGCCCTCGCGGACGAGGATGCCGATGTCGCCGTCATCGCCGATGAAGGTGAAGTTGGAGATGGTCGGGTCGGAAACGGGCGTGACGTCGTTATTGCCGGAGCGGTTGTCGCCCTCGATGCCGTTGTCGCCCGCGCCTTCCGTGTGCAGGATCACGACGCGCTGCGCGCCGCCCTGCCAGCCGTCGGTCCAGTCGAGCGAATCGTCGCCATTGCCCGTCAGGACCACATCCGTGCAGGTCACGTTGCCGCCGAAGAACTCCACGCCGTCATCGGCATTGTTGTGGACCTGGATGAATTCGCAGGTCGTGCCGGAGCCGACGCCCTGGAAGGCGATGCCGTTGAGTTCGTCGGAGTCGTTGATCAGGTTGCCCGCATATTTGACCTGCAGATACCGGATCGTGCCGCCATTATGGGCCGTATTGCCGCCGCCATAGAGGCCCGAAGACCCCTCGCCGGACCGTTCGCAACCGGCCGTGCCGGGCGTCACGGAGCCGTCGATGCAGCGGTTGATCGGTGCGTCGCCATTGATGACCAGCCCGCCCCAGAGGCCGCGGTCGTTGAGCGCGTCGACGGTGCCCAGAATATCCTGAATGGAGGTCATGATGACCGGGTCGGTGGCGGAGCCGTTGACGTTGATCCGCGAGCCGCGCGACACGACCAGATAGTCCTCGCCGGTCTGGCCGAACAAGGTGGTTCCAGCCGGAATGGTCAGGGACACGTTGGTCACGCCGTCCTCGCCCACGAAGACCGCGCCTTCCAGCGCGTAGCCGTTCTTGGCCTCCAGTGTCAGATTGGCACCGATCGTGCCGCTGATCACGCAGGCTTCCGCCTGGCCGACCACCGTGCCGGACCCGTCCGACAGATCGATGGTCTCGCGCACCGTGCCGGTCTGGCAGTCGTTGCCGGGCACCAGATCCACGAAGTTGGCCGAGGTCGGGGGCGGCGTCGGGGTTCCACCGCCACCACCGATGGTCACGGGCGCGGTGGAGCCGGGCGAAGAGGTCGAGCCGCCGCATGCGGCAAGGATCAGGCCGGCAGCCGTGGACAGGAGGGCCAGCTTGAAGGACGAGTTGGACATGTGAGGCCTCGCGATGAAATCAGATGTTCGGAGGCGGTAGGGAATCGGTCGTGATGCCCGCCGCCATGCGAGGCGGGGCACACCATTCTAATGTGACGCGAAGGCTATGAATCCATGTCCGTTTCGTAAAAGTAATTTGAAGGAACGGTGACGGGCTCGGGCGACCCACCGGTCGACCAAGCTTCATGAACTTGATTCAGATACGAAAAAACCCGCTCACGAGGAGCGGGCCAATAAAGGTTATGATATCGCCACGGGGGCGAAGTGCGGAGCCTAGCGATTCTCGAGTGTCGCCATCTGCTCCGCGACAGCCGTCCAACCCGGGCGCAGGGTCAGGGCCGATTGGTATGCCGTGCGCGCGCTTTCGGCGTCGCCCGCCATCTGATGGGTCAGGCCGAGACCGTAGGCGGCGAGCGGAGCCAGCCCTTCGGCCCCTTGGCAGTCCTCGAAGCGGGCCCGCGCGGTGGCGAGGTCCTGTTCCATCAGCGCGGCGAAGCCTTCGCCCATCTGGCTCAGGCCTTCATGACCTTGCAGGTCGCCGGCCCGGCCAAAATCCTCCGAGGCGTCGTCGAAGCGACCCAACGCCATGCGGTGCAGGGCGCGACGCGTGTAGAGATGTGCCCGCACGCCTTCGTCAGGCGTGGCGGCTCGCAGCGACTTGGTGCAGGCGCGAATGGCGCGCGATGAGCTTTCATTGGACAAACACGTCACCAGATCGGCTTGAGCGTCGGCGGAAATGGCGCTCAAGCCGTCCAGAGCCGGATTGGACAGACCGTCGGTCGTGGCGTGAGCGGAAAATGCGGCGGCGAACGTAAAAGCGCCAGCGAGATAGAAAGCCTTCATGGCGATCTCCCAGATACAAGGCCGAATTATATGGATTTGCAGCTCCGCCCTATCGGCTTCAGACGAGTCCGCATTGCACTTCTGTGACAGCTTTATGACACGCACACGGATACTTTGTCAACAGTTTAGTGACAGAAGTGTGACATTCACTGTCATCTTCAAGTCACAACACTATCCCTGGCTGCGCTCTATCCTTGCCAAATCACGAGCGCTCTGACTCTGGGATCATTGGACGGAAACGGAAGGCCCGAGCCGAGCGTTGGGAGGGAGACCCGGCGCACGGCGCGGCGGGGAGACGCACGGTGATCTACTTCATGTTCGACGAGACCGATGACGAGGAAGCCGAGGTTCGCGACCGCTGGCGTACTCTGGTGCAGGAACGTCTTCCCGCCCGGGCGAGACGGCGCAAGGACTGGCCTGTCTATCTCGACCATTGTTTCGCGCGGATCCTGCTCGACAATGCGGTCGGCATGATGTGGCGAAAGGCCATCGAACCCCCGGCTTGGCGCAACACCCCCTTGCCCGTGCTGCAAACCGCCATCGACCTCGGCGAAGCGGTCCTGGTCGGCAAAGCCGATCTCTGGGCACTGAACGACGCGTCGTTGGCGATGCGCGGCAAAAAGCCCAGAGGCCGCAAACCCGCTGCCCGCCAGCCCAGACGTCAGCGCAACAGGAGCTGGCACGGGAGCGCGTCGCAGGCGCGACGGTTCCGGGTAGCGGGGGAATAAGGGCCGCCTGCGGGCGGGCTTATGCTGGTCCCGTCCAAAAACGACTCTTCCCCTTCCGCTCATCCCCGCGCACGCGGGGATCCAGTCCTTGCCATGGTCTCGACGTGGGTAAAAGGCCTGGGATAGCCGTAAGATAGAAGAGCCACTGGTTCCCCACGTGCGCGGGGATGAGCGGAAGGAAGGGATTATCCCAATAAAGTCGGCCCTAACGCTGACCCATTCGCCGGGATCAGGCCGCGATCAGACGATCGACCTCGCTGACGAGTTGCCGCAAATGCACGGGCTTGCTGAGTACGGTCTGCTCGGAAGCGCGCTCGTCGCTCATGGCGACGGCGGCGAAGCCGGTGATGAACATGACCTTGATCCCGGGCGAGAGGTGCTCGGCCTGCTTGGCGAGCTCGATGCCGTCCACGCCGGGCATCATGATGTCGGTCAGCAACAGGTCGAAAGCGCCGTCGGCGAAGCGAAGAGCCCGCAGGGCACGTTCGCCGTCGGAACAGGCAATCACATTGTGGCCCGCCTTTTCCAGCGCCTTTTCGAAGAAGCGGCGCATGTCGTTGTCGTCCTCGGCGTAGAGAATGGTTGCCATGGTGCTGCCTCTTTCGCCCGCGTCCGGTCCGCGGGCCCTTCGTTAATGCATCGGTGCGCGACCCACTAGAGTGAATCCGCGCAAACCGCCGCGACCGTTTCACCGGTCTGCAATCGCCGGACCAGACCGCGCCGCCCTAGTCGCGAATCATGATTTCCGGCATCCCGATGCGGGCTTGGGGCCTCCGGCTTAAAAAAGCCTGACCGAAACGGCGCTCATGCGTTAGGTCGGTGTCATGTTGCCGCGATCCTACATGCCGCCACCCGGCAACCGGGTCAGCCCGGCGGAGGCCGATGGCTTGGCCGAGCTGCGACCCGGCCACCGCGTAGCCCGGCCCGAAGCCTGGCGCGCGGGGCTTGTGTTCGCCTCGCCCCATTCGGGCGACGTCTACCCCCGCGCGTTCCGCGCGGCGTCGGTCCTGTCCCTGGCGCAGCTG
>JBATXP010000310.1:0-15396 GCA_049673465.1 Litorimonas sp. | reverse complement strand
GCGCATGTCCGGTCGCGCCCCGACGAGCAGGCTGGCCGCGATGGCCGCGCCGGAGCTGATGCCGACGGGCACGCCGTCTTCGGCGGCGACATGCTTGGCCGTGCCGAAGGCGGCATCGGAGTTGATGGTCACGACCTCGTCCACCAAACTCATGTCCAGATTGTCCGGAATGAAGCCCGCGCCGATCCCTTGGATCTTGTGCGGACCCTTCTCGCCCTTGGAGATCATCGGGCTCTCGGTCGGCTCCACTGCGATGATGCGGCAGTCCGGGTTCTTTTCCTTGAGGAAGCGACCCGCGCCCGTCAGCGATCCGCCCGTGCCGACACCCGCGATGAAGGCGTCGACCTCGCCATCGCAATCTTCCCAGATTTCCGGGCCCGTGGTGCGGTAGTGGATGTCCGGGTTGGCGGGATTGTCGAACTGGCCCGCGCGCACTGCGCCGGGGGTATCTGCGATGATGCGCTCCGCTTCCTCGATTGCGCCGGGAATGCCGCCTGCCGCCGGGGTGAGCACCAGTTCCGCGCCCAGCAGTTTCATCATCTTGCGCCGTTCGATGGACATGCTCTCCGGCATGACGAGGATCGCCTTGTAGCCCATCGCGGCAGCCGCGAAAGCCACGCCGATTCCGGTATTGCCGGAGGTCGGCTCGACCACGATGCCGCCCTCGGTCAGCGTGCCGGCCTTTTCCATCTCGCGCAGCATGTTGATGCCGATCCGATCCTTCACGGACGCGCACGGGTTGAAGAATTCCAGCTTGTAGCAAAGGTCGGCTGGAACGCCCTGCGCGATACGGGGTAGGCGGACGAGCGGCGTGCCGCCCATCGTGTCGAGGATGCTGTCGTAGATCTTGCCGTGGGCGCGCATGGGAGTCTCCGTAAGGGGGCTTTCCACCGGACTACGCAAACACCTTTTCGCCGTCCATGGTAATCGTGAGGTGCAGCCCGGATGGGGTGAAGTCCCGCTCCACCGTGATATAGGGCAGCATGTCGAACAGGCGCGTGCCGAAACCGACGGACGTCGGCGGAACGATCTCGCGCGCGCAACTTTCCCGCCAAAGGATCGTCAACCGGTCGGCCGTGCGGGTCCAGCTAATGTCCAGCGTTCCGGCATTTTCCCCGAGGCAGCCATATTTGGCGGCGTTTGTGGCGAGTTCGTGGACGACCATGGAGAGATCCTTGGACGCATCGATGTCGAGCCGGACTTTCGGTCCGGTCAGCTTGAAGCTCTCAGGCGCGTCCACCTCCCCATAGGGGGACAGCTCGTCGCGCAGAATGCTGTCGACTTCCAGCCCGTTCCAATTGCCGAGCGACAATAGGTCGTTGGTGCGGCTCATGGCGCTGACGCGGGCCGTGAAGCTCGCCACGAAATCTTTCACGTCGGTCGCGTTCCGGCCCGTGATGCGGGCGACCGAACTGACGACGGCCATGATGTTCTTGACCCGGTGCGACAGCTCGTGGGCGATCGCCAGATTGCGTTGCGTCAGGCGGTTCTGTTCCGTGATGTCCTGCGTGCGCTGGATCAGCCCGACGATCTCGCCATCCAGGTTTCGCAACGGTTCCTGCGTGGCTTCCCAGACACGTTCCTCGAACGTTCCGTCGTCCATTTCGATCTTGAAGGGTAAGGCCTCCAAGGTCGTGATCTCGCCCGCCAGCGTTCGCCGCCAGGGCTCCAGCACGGACTCGATCCGATCCTCGCTCTCCGGGAAGGCATCGAACACGTAACGGCCCATCAGCTCTTCGGCGTCGCTGTGAACGATTTTCAGATAGGCCTTGTTGACGTAGACGAAGCGGAAGTCTCGGTCGAGAACCATGATCGGCAGGCTGAAGTCATCGAAGAGATAGGTCGATTCAGGTGTCAGAACCGTGTGCGGCAAGTCAGGCGGTCCCGGTGGAGCCGTAACCGCCGCTGCCGCGCGCCGTATCGTCCAGTTCCGTCACGACCTCGAACGCACCTTGCGTCACCGGGGCCAGCACCATCTGGGCGAAGCGGTCGCCGCGACCGATGGTAAAGTCTTCCGCCCCATGATTGATTAGGAGCACGCCCACTTCGCCGCGATAATCCGCATCGATCGTGCCCGGCGAATTGAGCACGGTTATGCCGTGCCGCAGGGCGAGGCCCGAGCGCGGCCGGATCTGTGCCTCATATCCAGGCGGCAAGGCCATGCAGAAACCGGTCGGGATCAGCCTGCGCTCACTCGGCGCGAGCGTCACGGGAGCGTCGAGGGCGGCTCGCAGGTCCGTGCCGGCGGCCTGCGCCGTTTCGAAAGTGGGCAGATCGATGCCGTCCATGTGCGGCAGGCGCACAATGCGAATGGGGATCGTCGTCATGGGCGGTGCCGCTAGGGCTATTCTCCGTCTTCCGCCACCATTATTTCGTCGGCCTCGACTTCGGGCTGCAAGGCCCTCATGGGGACGAGTTCGCCTGTCTCCAGGTCGATCATCATGTCGGCGGAGGCATCGGCCTCGAAATCCACGGGTTCGGCAGGCGCGGACTTCGACGTAGCGTCCGACAGGTCCGACTTGGACGAAGCCGCGATCACTACCTCTGCGTCTGCCGTCGGCTCGGATATATCTTCGACGGGTTCGACCGGCTCGGCTTCGGCTGCGTCGTCGCCTGCCTCCGCCACCACGCCCAGCCCGTGGTCGCGTCCAGAAAAGTCCTCGAGCCGCGCAAGAAGTGTCTCCTCGAACGCTTCGTCTATGTCGACATTCGCGGCATAGCGGTGCTGGAACGCACCGTCGGCAAAGAACAGGGTCAGAGTCTTGGCGTCCGGGCTGTCGATGTCGCGGGTCAGAACGAGGGGAACGCCCGTGGCGAGGATCGTATAGTCGTCATCGTCCGGCATCAGGTCGGTCCGGTCACAGATCAGCCCCTGTATTGGGTGGCCGTCCACCGTGCTGTCGAGCTCCGTCTCGGGGTCGTAGACGCCCTTCAGGAAGTCGGCTGCGTCCCGGAACGATCCGAAGCTGACCTCTCCACCGTCCTCGTCCACCACGGTCTGCATGACGGCGACTTCGCAATGGGCGATGTTGCCGGCGAAGGCCGCCGGGGCGGTGCCTAGCAGGGCAACGGTGAGGAGAGACGGTAGGGCTTTCATGATACGTCTCCGAAATGGGCGGCGATCTGCCGCGCGAGCGACCGGGCGGCTGCCTGTTTGCTTTGTCGGGGCAGTCGACTTTCCCCGCTCTCGCTGACGATGATCATTTCGTTCTCCATTCCGCCCATCACGTCGCCGGACACGTCGTTGGCGACGATCCAGTCGCAGCCCTTGCGCAGCCGCTTGGCGCGAGCAAGCTCCACGACGTCGTGCGTCTCCGCCGCGAATCCCACGACCAGCTCCGGGCGCTTATCGGACTCGCAAACTGAACGCAGGATGTCCGGGTTCTCGACAAGTTGCAGCGGAGCGGGGCCGTTCACGGGCTTCTTGGTCTTGCGCTCCGTTCGGTGGGCGGGCCGCCAGTCCGCCACGGCCGCGACGGCCACGAAGATGTCGGCAGGCAGGGCGGTGTCGACGGCGGCTCGCATCTCTTCGGCCGTCTCGACCGCGACGTTTAGGATTCCGAGCGGCTTGGCGATGGCGGTCGGCCCCGTGACCAGCACTACGTCAGCGCCCAGATCCGCGAGCGCTTGCGCGATGGCGTAACCCTGCCGACCGCTGGAGTGGTTGGAGAGGTAACGCACGGGATCGATCGGCTCTCGCGTCGGTCCGGCCGTGACGACGGCGCGTTTTCCGGCGAGCGGTTTTGGCGCGCGCAGCCCGTCCAGCGTGGTATCGCCTTGCAAGGCGCTCATCACCGCGTCCGCAATGGCTTCGGGTTCGCTCATGCGCCCGTCGCCGAACTCACCGCAGGCCATCTCGCCCGCGTCCGGTCCGACGAACAGCGCGCCGCGCTCTCGCAAGGTCGCGATGTTGGCCTGTGTCGCTTCGGACTCGTACATGCGCACGTTCATGGCGGGCACGAACAGGACGCGCTTATCCGTTGCCAGTAGCGTCGTCGTGGCCAGGTCGCCCGCGACCCCGTGCGCCGCCTGCGCCAACAGGTTCGCCGTTGCGGGCGCGACCACGATCAGGTCCGCGCTGCGCGACAGCTCGATATGGCCCATTTCGCTTTCGGCCGTCAGGTCCCAGAGGTCGGTCAGGACGGTCTGACCCGATAAAGCCTGCGCGGAAAGAGGCGTGACGAACTGCGACCCGCCCTTGGTCAGGACTACGCGCGTGGATACGCCGCGCCGCGCCAGCTCGCGGATGAGAAGCAGCGACTTGTAGGCCGCGATCCCGCCGCCGATGATGAGGAGGATGGAGGGGGTCAAGCGTTCAAAGGTCCAGGTCTTCGGCGGATATGAACTGCTTTGCCGCAACAACCCGTCTGACGACCAATTCATCTCCTTCCTCGCGATAGATCACCCAATGGCGGCGATGAACCAGGAACTGTCGATAGCCATCGGAATGTGGCAGAGGTTTGCCCAAACCCGGATGTTCGGTGAGGATGCCGTAGATAGCCCTGTAAAGCCCGTTGACAACTGTGCGTGCATATTCGGGGGACTCGACCCACTCGACGTAGTGGCTCGCAATCCTGTCCATGTCGGCCTCCGCCGACGGAAGAACGTTCGGAATGAGCATTACGGCTTCTGGTTGGCTGATGCCCTGTCCAAAGCTCTTTTCAGAATGTCGTCGAAAAAGGCCTCAGCCTCTGCCTGAGTGGACAAAACGGTCCCTTCGTCGGGTGTCTCGCCCGTATCGAGCAGCGCGTTCACTTCGTCCACCGTATATCCGGGAAGCCCGGAGTCATACCGATCGACTATGATCGTGACCTTAGCACCGTCCGGAATGCTGCCACGTAACTCGGAAGGAAGTTTCTCGGCTGGAAAGTTATGATGAACGCTCATGTAGGTTTTCTACCACACAGGGCCGTAGGGACGCAACGAAGCGTCGCTCGTACAGAACGGAGGGCGGCTAAACCGTTATGGCATTATGATCGACTGCATAATCATGCGCTCGAACAACGATCCCTCGTCAGACACCTTACCGACTAAGGTGATCTGGATCGTCTGTTCGGCGAGGATCATCTAAAACTGCGCTGCCGCCCATATACCGCCTGCCGTGAGCGCAGCACCAGCTGCAGCATAGGCGATAGGACGTAAGGGGGAAAACCGCTTGATCTCTGCCGTCTTCACGACAGGCGCGCGGGAGAGGTCGATGTCCCCGTTCGCCCAGGCTTCGGCCAGCTTGGCGATGTTTTCGGTCGCTTCGGGTAGGCGCTTGAGCGTGCGGCGGGTTCGGTCGAGACCGTCGAGCAGGTCGTTGAGGTAGCGCTCAGGCCCAAGCTCCGCGCGCACGGCGGACTCCACGATGGGGCGGCTGGCCTCCCACATGTCGAAGTTCGGGTCGAGACGACGCGCCACGCCTTCGGCCTGCATCATCGTCTTCTGCAAGAGGATGAGTTGCGGCTGGAGCGGCATGTCGAACATCTCCGTGATTTCCAGCAATTGCAGCAGCACTTTGGACATGGACACGTCTTCGGCGTTCTTGCCGAAGATCGGCTCGCCCACGGCGCGCAGGGCGGTGGCGAACTCCTCCACGCTGTGGTGAGGCGGGACATAGCCGATATCGAAATGGACCTGGGCGATCTTGTAGTAGTCGCGCTGCAAGAAGCCGTAGAGCGTGTCGATCTCGAAACGGATTTCCTCGTCGCCCAACCGTCCCAGAATGCCGAAGTCGAGCAGGACCAGCTCTCCGTCCGGCCCCCGGAACAGGTTCCCCTCATGCATGTCGGCATGGAAGATGCCGTAGGTGAAGGTGGAGGCGAGAAAGCTCTGGATGACCGACGTGGCGAGGCGCTGGCGCTCTTCCAGCGGCAGCTCCAGGATCGCGGGCGAGGAGAGGGGAATGCCGTCTACCCAGTCGGTCGCCAGCACGTTCTTGTCCACCAGCTCCCAATGGATCGCGGGCACGCGGAACAACCCCGTCGCTTCCGCGATGTCGCTCATCTCGGAGGCCGCCGCCGCTTCCAGGCGCAGGTCGAGCTCCAGCATGACGGCGCGGCGCGCTTCCGCCACGAACGCCTTGGGCTGCAAACGGCGCACATAGGGCACAGCGGCGTGGGCGAGGTTGGCGACCTGCGCGATCACGTCCATGTCGCGCGTCATGCGCGTCATGATGTCGGGTCGCAGAATCTTGATGGCGACCGTCTCGCCCGTCTTCAACGTGGCCTTGTGGACCTGCGCGACCGACGCCGCCGCGACGGGCTCAGACAGGGTCGCCAGGCGGTTCTGCCACGGCTCGCCCCAATCGGCTTCCAGCATGGCCTCGGCGGTCTTCATCGGGAACGGCGGCACCTTGTCCTTCAGGCGCGACAGCCCTTCGGCGAAGACAGGGTCGAACATGTCGCCCCGCGTGGACAGGATCTGCCCGAACTTGATGTAGGCGGGGCCGAGCCGTTCCAGCGCGTTGGCGAACCGCGCCCCCGGATTGTCGTCCCGGTCGCGCTTGGAGAAGAAGCGCGAGACGGCCGCGACTGCGCGCACCGGGCCGGGCACGAAGGGCTCATATTCCTTCGGCACCAGCGCGTCGTGCCGGATCAGGACCCAGCCGGTACGCAGAAGGCGGAAGAATGTGGCGGTCCGGCGGAGCATCGAGGGCGGCTATAGTGACGCACCCGAAACGGTCAACGGCGGAAGGGATGGCTGCGGCGAAATCGCAATTGTTGTGCTGTCGTAACGGTTTAGACGATTCGTCCGACCTGTCCCCATTATCCACTGCGAAAAGAGCGGGCTTGATTCGACAAATGGAATCGCGGCTTTAGGATTTGGTTAGAGAAACTCTACCACATCTAGTGCGTAGTAAGGCCGACACCACAAGCGCTTGCGATCATACCATGGCGGGCGCACCGACACGACGGAAGACGCGATCATGGGTATTATCGAACCGATCAGCACCGGGCGCTCCGGCCTCCTCACGCCGAGCGTGACCTACAAGCCGTTCCGCTATCCCTGGGCGTACGAGTTCTGGCGCCGTCAGCAGCAGATCCACTGGATGCCCGAAGAGGTGCCCTTGGGCGAGGACCTGAAGGATTGGACGACGACGCTGACGTCGGTCGAGAAGAACCTGCTGACGCAGATATTCCGCTTCTTCACGCAAAGCGATGTCGAAGTCGGCGGCAACTACATGGAAAACTACATGCCGCTGTTCAAACCCGTCGAGGTTCGGATGATGCTGGCGAGCTTCTCCAACATGGAGACGATCCACATCGCCGCCTATGCGCTGCTGCTGGAAACGATCGGCATGCCGGACAGCGAGTTCTCCATGTTCATGGAATATGAGGAGATGGCGGCCAAGCACGACTATCTCGGCCAATTCGGCGTCGAAACGGACGAGGACATCCTGACCTCCATGGCCGTGTTCGGGGCGTTTACCGAGGGGCTCCAGCTGTTCGCTTCTTTCGCCATGCTGATGAACTTCCCGCGCCTGAACAAGATGAAGGGCATGGGCCAGATCGTCTCCTGGTCGGTCCGTGACGAGTCCCTGCACTGCGAGGGCATGATCAAGCTGTTCCACCAGTTCGCCAAGGAAACGGGTGCGCTGACCCAGTCGGTCAAGGACAAGATTTCCGAGTGCTGCCGGACGGTGGTGAAGCTCGAAGACAAGTTCATCGATCTCGCCTTCGAACAGGGCCCGGTGGAAGGCATGACGGCCGAGGACATCAAGCGCTACATCCGCTACATCGCGAACTGGCGCTTGGGTCAGCTCAAGTTGCCAAAGATCTATGACGGCGTGGACGAGCACCCGCTGCCCTGGCTGACCGAAATCCTGAACGGGGTCGAGCATGCCAACTTCTTCGAGGCCCGCGCGACGGAATATTCCAAGGGCGCGACCGAAGGCGACTGGCACGGGGACGGCGGCGTCTGGTCCAAGTTCGCGGCCTATGATGCGAAACGCGGCATGGAGGCCGCCGAATAGGCGCAACAACCGGCGCGAGCCCAACTTATCGAAAGCGCGGCCATGTCGCGCTTTCAATCGTCCCCGGGCCCTGATAGCGGCGCGCCATGTCCCTGATCGACCTCACAGAGCGCCTGAAGCCATTCGAGACGATCTTCAATTTCCGCGATTTCGGCGGTTATGGCGGGTTGGACGACCGTCCCGTGCGGACGGGGCTGCTGTTCCGTTCCGCCCACCTCCATGCCCTCGGCCCGAACGATCTGGCGGCGATCGATAATCTGCCGATCGGCGCGGTGGTCGACCTTCGCCATGCGCCGGAGCGTCGCAAGCAGCCGTCCAGGTGGCCGCCGGAACCCGAACGCGCCGTCGTGCTGACCCAACCGGTCGACGAGGCCCGCGACGCCGCCACCGTCGCCCCGCACGAAGCCTTCGCCGAACACGAACTCTATACGGCCGACGATGCACGCGGTTACATGATGCGCTCCTACGCCGCCCGCCCGCACGATCCGGGATTCGTCGCCCTGTTTCGCGACACGCTGAACCGGATGACGGAAGAAGGGCTGGGCGATGACCAAGCGGGCGTTCTGGTGCATTGCGCGGCGGGCAAGGACCGCACGGGCACGCTGGTCGCGCTGGTCCAGGGACTGCTGGGCGTGTCGGACGACGACATCATGGCGGACTACATGCTGACGGAGACGGCGGTGGACATCGACGCGATCCTGGAGCCTGCCGCCGCGATGTATTCGCAACGCTATGGCCGACCGATGGATGCGGGCGCGCTACGTCCCATGTTCGGGGTCGAGGAAGGCTATCTCGTCGCCAGCCTGGAGGCGATGGGCGAGATGGAGCGTTACGCGCAAGACGTGCTCGACTTCGGACCGGACCGGCTGCAGCGGCTTCGCGCGCGTTACTTGTCAGGCTAGCTGCAGCGCATCCGGCTGGCCGTGCCGCGGCAGGTAAAGGCCGTGCCATCGGTCGTCCCGACCCGCAAGGTCGGCGACTTGCGCGGTTTCAGCAAGAACGTCTCGGACAGGGTCACGCCAGCCGATGTCAGATATGATCCGCCCTGATCGGCTCCGCCCGTCTTGGTGAAGCCGAAGGGCCGATAGCGGTAGGCCACGCGAGCGATGACGATGCCGCTGTCTTCCGATAGCATATCGGTCCCCAAGGAGGCGGAGTCGAAGCTGGGCAACAGGGTTTCCTTGGCCTGGTTGTAGACCACCGTCCCAAGGCTCTGCACCGCTCCCGAGGAGTCGCGCTCGAAACTTTCCAGATGGACGACATAGTCGCTCGTGTCGCGCACGCCGGCCACGCGAAGCACCGCCGACATCATGTCGGACGTGTCGGTCGCCGTCAGTTGCGTCACCTGGGTCGCCAGATCGCCCGCCACGCTGGCGGAATGCGACACCTGACGCTCCACGCTGAGCACGTTGGCCAGTTCCGCGAGGCCGAGATAGAGGCCGATGATCAAGGGCGCGATGATGGCGAACTCCATCGCCGCCACACCGCTTTCGTCTTTCGCCAAGGCCTGCGCGGCGCGTCTCTTCTGGGTGGTCATGATTTCGTCTCCCCGCCTGGTCTCATGGCGCATTGCGAGCGAGTTTCTGGATCTCGTCTCCGAGAGATCCGTTGCAGCTACCGCCCGACGGGAAGGGCTCGTTCCGGAAGGCCGTCGACACGCTGATGACGTGACGACCGGAGCCGGGCAGGTTTTCGAGACGCGTCATGACGGTCGGCAGGATCAGCGGATAGTAGAAGGTGCCCCGAAGTACGACGGGTTCCGCCGGGCCCGTATCGGTATAGATGCCGTTGCCGACGCGCGAATCCGGGTCGTCCGGATCCAGCCCGCCATCTCCCGGGTCGGGCATGGTCACGCTCTGAAAGGTCGACGCGCTGACCAGGTCGACCCGCAGATTGGCCTCGCAATTCATTAGATTGTCCATGCGCGCACAGAGCAGCGCCTTGAACTCGTCCGCACCCCCGCAGGACTGGAAGGACCCGACGCGAACCAGACGGCCCGTGTCGCTGACGGCCTGGGTGAGGACCGATCCCGTGAAGAAGACGAGCGCGAGCTCCAGAATGCCGAAGATGATCGTGATGAAGGGCACGGCGATGATCGCGAATTCGACGGCCGTTGCGCCATCGGCGTCACGCGCGAAGCCCGCCGTCCAGCGCTCGGCCCGGCGGCGATTGCGGTCGTGAAAGCGGCGTAGTGCCCGCATCGTGTCGGTCCTCCATCCCACCGTTGGAAGACGACTCATGCGCTCCCCGATTGGGGCAAGTTATAGGAAAGGTCTGTTAAGAAACGGCTGAAGAACGGCCTTAAGAGACCGTTGACGCACCGATCGGCGCGCTGGCTTAGGGCCGCAATTCCACCATGGCTTCGGCGTTGAAACCCTGGTCGTCGAACTGGGGCGCGGGCTCCTCGAACACGGTGGTCGTGCCCTGTCCGGTTTCCGCCGTGACCGTGTTCTCGCCGATAAAGGCCGACTCGTCGCCCAGGACCGGAGAGGGCTGACAGAAGGGGACGCAGGAATAGGTGCGCCGCGCGCTGCCATTGTAAAGACGCGTGCCGTGCTGCGGGGTCACGGCCGTCACCTGGATGTCGGCATCCATCATGGTTTCGCCGTTCCGGTCGAGAATGATAAGGTTGGTTTCGCCGAACCCGCGGCCGACCACGAACAGGGTCTGGGGCGAATGGACGGTGACGTCGGCGATGCCCGGATTGCCGATGACGATGGCCCCGGCGGCGGCCGGAAGGCGCAGGATCTGCGTCTTGTTGAGATCGATGCTGTAGACGGGGTCGTTGGCGAAAGCCGACCCGGTACCGGTCAGGAACGCCAGACCGGCAAGGCCCGCGAGAACGGTCCGCAGGGCAGGGCGGTTAGCAATGGACGCGTTGAAAGGCATGGCCGACTCCGGTTTTCACCGCATCGCTTAGCCCCACAGGGTGAATGAAGTCTTTATGCGAGCCGAGATGTCGGACGCCGAGTCTCTATAGATGAAAAACGGGTGTGATCGGCCTTTTCCGTCCATTTTGTAATTTTACCGCTTCTTCACCCTGTCTCCCAACCCGCCGTTAAACGGCCCCCCCTATACCGCTTCTTGTCAGGGATAACCCGGACGACTGGGAAGTCCCAGAAACCTAGCATACGTGGGAGCAAGTTATGCAAAACCTCATCAAAAACTTCGTCAACGACGAATCCGGTGCAACCGCCATCGAGTACGGCCTGATCGCCGCCCTCATCGCCGTCGCCATGATCGCCGGTGCAACCGCTCTGGGCGACCAGATCAACGCCAAATTCGACAACGTCGCCGGCGAAATGTCCAAGACGACTGTCAACAAAGCCAAGAACAGCAAAGCGGCCAGCGGCGTCTAAGCCAGCCCCAGCTGACAAAATGAGAGGGTCGGAGCGCAATGCTCCGGCCCTTTTTGCGTTTGGGCCGAGACATGTTTCGGAGACGCCGTCCAACCGCAAGCTCAAGGATTTTTTAAAGCCTGTCCCTTACCGGGGGTATCTGTTTCGCCCAGGTTCCAGGATGTTCTCATGATCGCGGCTCTTATCGTGACCCTCGTTTTCGCCGTGCCGCTTGCCATCGCGGCCTGGACCGACTTCTCCACCATGAAAATTCCCAACAAGGTGAGCCTTGCGGCCGCATTGGGATTCTTTCTGACATTGCCCTTGACCTGGCAGGGCCTGGACATGTTCGCCGAGCACCTCATGGTCGGCGGTGCCTTTTTCCTCGCCGGTTTCGCCATGTTCGCTTTCGGCTGGCTGGGCGGAGGCGACGCAAAGCTCATGGCCGGTGTGGCGCTGTGGTTCGGCTGGGTGGATGCCATCAGCTTCATCATCTGCACGACCCTGTTCGGCGCGGCGATCGGTCTGTTTCTTCTCATCGGCGGGAACTTCCTGCCGGTACGGGTGCGTACGAGCGAGTTCGGGATGAAACTGTTCCAGGGGGGCAAGGACATGCCCTACGGACTCGCCCTGGCGGCGGGCGGCCTGTTCGTCTGGCCGACGAGCCAGCTGGTCACTCACCTGATGGCATAGAAGGTCGGCACGACGCCCATCCAGTGGGCGACCCGCTCAAGCCCTCTGGTCCGATCATGGTGAAAATACCCCAAACGGCTTCCTTACGTTAACCATGCTTTAGCGGGTCGTGCCCTACTGCCAGAGGTGAAACCTTCAATGGGAGTGGGGACGATGGACAGAAGACGAATTGTTCTGATCGCGGCTATGGTCGTCCTCATGGGCGTGGTCTTCATCGGCCTGCGCGGGCTGGGCGGCGGTGGCGCACCAGCGGAACCCACCATTCAGACCATTGTCGAGGAAGTCGACTACACCCAGGTTCTCAGCGTGACGGAACCGATGAGCAAAGGTTCACGCGTCCAGCCGGGCGACCTGAACTGGATCGACTGGCCGACCGAAGCGCTGACGCCCGCTCTCATCATCGACGATCCCGAGGCCGAAGTGCCGGTGATCGACTCGCTCGTCGGCGCGCTGGTGCGCGAGCCGTTGCAGCCGGGCGAACCGCTCGTCATGACGCGCTTCATCCGCGCAGGCGATGCGGGCATCATGGCTGCGCTCCTGCGACCGGGCATGCGCGCCGTGACGGTTCGTATCAGTGTGGATACGGCGTCCGGCGGCTTTATTCAGCCGGGCGACAAGGTCGACATCATCCTGCAGGAATCCCTGGACGATCTGTCCGGAGGGGACACACGCATCATCGCGAGCACGATCTTCGAGAACGTTACCGTGCTCGCGATCGACCAGATTTTCTCCACCAGTCCCGAAGGTGGCGCAGCTGTGCCGGGTTCGACCGCGACGCTGGAATTGTCGCCCCGCGACGCGGAGCGGGTCACGGTGGCCCAGGTCAAGGGCGACTTGTCCCTCGTCCTGCGCGGCTTCTCCGACTCCGATGCCTGGGCACCGACGCGGGCGAGCGATCTATCCGACACGGACCGCGCAATCCCGCCTGTCGCCATCTACCGACGCGGCGCGGCCCAATCCATCGCCGTGCGAGGGAATTGATCATGATGACGCCTAAAGCAGCTTTTCCAGGTCTTCGGCTGGCGGTGGCGCTCGCCGCGACGACCGCGCTGATCGGCCCGGCCCAAGCGGGCGAGCGCGACTACCGCTCCATCGCCGCCATACCGGCTTCGGTATCCATGGACGGCGTTCGCATCCAGTCGCCTGGCGAGGGGCTGAACCGCTCCATCGTCCTGCCCTTTTCCAAGTCTACCGTGATCGAGCTGCCGTCCAACGTCATGGACGTCATCGTGTCCAATCCCGATATCGTCGAGGCGGTCGTCCATACGTCGCGCCGCACCGTTCTGATCGGCAAGAGCTCGGGTCAGACCAACGTCTATTTCTACGGTCATGACGGGCAGGAACTGCTCAATATCGACATCCGTGTCGAACGCGACATTAACGGGCTCAATGCGCTCGTCCGCAAACATGCGCCCGACGCGAACATCGAAGTCCAGTCCATCAACGACAACATCATGCTGACCGGCAGCGTCCCCAACGCCGAAACGGCGCTGAAGGTCGAGCGTATCGCCGAGATGTGGCAGGGGGCCGACACGGGCGGGCAGGGCGGCGAGATCGTCAACCTGCTTTCCGTCGACGGCAAGGACCAGGTCATGCTGAAGGTCCGCATCGTGGAGCTGCAGCGTTCCGTGGTGAAGCAGATGGGCTTCAACCTGTCCGCTTTGGGTCAGCTCGGCGACTCGACCGTGTCGCTCATCAACAATGTCGGCGTGGATAGCGGCGCAGGCTTTACCGGTAGCTTCGACTTCGCCAATAGCTCGGGCGGCGATCTGCGATCCGTCGGCGGTGCGCTGACCGCGCTGGAACGCGTCGGCCTGATCCGCACCCTGGCCGAGCCGACCCTCGTCGCGATCTCCGGCGAAACGGCCAACTTCACGGCAGGCGGCGAGTTTCCCGTCCTCAGCGGCGTGTTCGTCGACGAGAACGGACAGCTACAACGCTCCTTCGACTTCAAGGCGTTCGGCGTGTCGCTGGGATTCACGCCTGTGGTCCTGTCCGAGGGGCTGATCTCGCTGAACATCTCGACCGAAGTCTCCGAGCCCACGACCGAAAACTCCTTCGAGACGGGCGGGGCGAGCGGGGACATTCTCGGTCTGCGCGTCCGTCGGGCCAACACGGTGGTCGAGCTGCCCGCCGGCGGCAGCCTCGTGATTGCGGGCATGATCCGAGAGGAAGCCAGAAACGCCTATGACGGCGTACCCGGCGCGAAGGACATTCCGGGGCTGGGCGCGCTGTTCCGCAATCGCGACAGCCAGAGCGTCCAGACCGAACTGGTCGTGATCGTCACGCCCTACCTCGTCGATCCGACCCATCCCGACAAATTGCAGACCCCTCTGGAGGGCTTCGAGCCCACCAATGAACGCGCCCGCGTTTTGGCGGGTCGCCTCAACGCCGTTTATGGCGACCGCGCCAAGACGGACGCGCTTCCGGGGCCGTTCGGCCACCTGGTCGATTAGGAGAGAGAGAGACGATGAGCCCGAAGACCCTAGCTTTTTCCGCTCTACTCGTCGCGGTGCCGCTGTTGGGCGGCTGCCTCCAGGGCGGCGCCATGATGGAGCCGACGCATCGGCTCAACCCAGTCAAGGTGGCCGAGTCCGTGGAGCGGATGGAGCTCTACTCCCGTCCCGACGGGCTGAAGCTCTCCGCGCGCGACGAACACGCCGTGGCGGCGTTCCTGCAGGATTACGCCGTTCGCGGATCGGGTCCGCTCTATGTCAATCGGCCGTCCGCCGCGCTCGGTGGGGGCGGGGTCGTCCAGACCGACGCCTTGGTCACGCGCCTGATGGCCGAGGTCGGCGTGCCGCCGTCCGCCGCGCAGTCCGGGGTCTACCACTCCCGGCCCAACGATCCGGCGCCGGTCGTCCTGTCCTACCGGACGCTGCGCACGGTCGTGCAGGATTGCTCGCACATTTCGGACCTGACCCAGACCTTCACCAACGGCGTGACGCCGGAGTTCGGATGCGCCGCGTCCGCGAACCTTGCCGCCATGATCTCCGACCCGCGACAGCTGATCGAGCCCTACCCGTCAGACTTCCCCAACGCTCAGCGCCGCCAGGTGGTCTACGACAACTACATCCAGGGCACTGCGACCGCTTCCGCGAGGCCTGAAGGGCAGCAGGTCAGCTCTCAGTCCAGCGGAGGATAGGCGACTTCACATGACGCATCCAACTCATCCTCATCCCCAGCCGCCCCATCCCGGTCAGGCCGCGCCTCGGGCCGTGCCCGTGCCCCAACCCATGGCCGCACCCCAAGGCATGCCTCAGCCCATGCCGGCACCGGGTGCCCCGGCATTCCCGCCCATGCAGCCTCCTTCGGTCGGACAGACGCGCGGACCCTTGCCCGCGCAGGGCGCACCGGTATATCCGCACGCCCACGCGCCGCAAGCGCCAGGTCCGCATGGCCATGGAG
>JBATXP010000309.1:0-2487 GCA_049673465.1 Litorimonas sp. | reverse complement strand
GCTTCGTAGGGATTGGTGCTGTAGGAAATGCTGGTGATATCAATATTAATACTGGTTCCCTTTCTCTCGTTGAAGGTTCTGAGATAAATGCTAAAACCCTTGGACAAGGAAATGCAGGTAATATAACTGTTAATGCTCGTCAAAATATTTCTTTAGACGGCTCAGGTGATGTTACTTTTAGTGATGGTAGTAACGGTACTATACCTACTCGCATCATTAGTTCCGTAAATCCGGAAGCTGTAGGTAATTCTGGTAATATTCAACTAAATACTGGGACTTTTTCAGCTACCAATAAAGCTTTTATTGCTAACAGTATTGATGGGAAAGGGGATGCAGGAAATATTACTATTAATGCTCGTGATACCGTTAACTTGGTAGATAGTCTTATTGCCAACAATATAGAAGCAGGAAGAATTGGTAAAGGGGGAAATATTAACATTATTGCTGGTTCACTTTCCCTGACTGATAGTTCCGAAATTCAAGCCTTTCTTCGTGATGCAAATGTTGAGAAAAATCTCCCTGGTGGGCAAGGTAATGCAGGTAATATAACTGTTAATGTCCGCGATAAAGTTACTATTGCTGGAATTAAAGATGGAATACCCAGTAAAATTTCTAGCTTCGTAGGGATTGGTGCTGTAGGAAATGCTGGTGATATTAATATTAATACTGGTTCCCTTTCTCTGGCTGAAGGTTCTGAAATAAATGCTAAAACTTTGGGAGAAGGTAATGCAGGTAATATCACTGTTAATGCTCGTCAAAGTATTTCTTTAGATGGTTCGGGTGATGTTATTTTGACGGATGGTAGTAACGGTACTATACCTACTCGCATCACTACTTTCGTAAATCCAGAAGCTGTGGGTAATGCTGGTGATATTCAATTAAATACTGGGACTCTTTCAGTTACTAATGATGCTGCCATTAGTAGCAGTACTGCTGGGAAAGGGGACGCAGGGAATATTACCATTAATGCGAAAGATACCGTTACCTTTGACACTGGAGGTTATGCTAGCGGCACAGTTTCTACTGGTACAATCGGTAACGGAGGAGATATCCGGTTAACAACCGGAACCCTATCTTTAACAAATGGTGGTCAATTATCTAGCAATGTTGCAGGGGAAGGAAATGCAGGTAATATTTTTATAGAAGCCCGCGATAGCGTGAAATTAGACGGAGTAGTTAGTAGTGGAATTAGTGGTATTCAAAGCAGCTTACTAACTGGAGGTGTGGGTAAAGGGGGAGATATTCAAATTACAACAGGGTTACTTTCCGTCACCAATGGCGCAGCTATATCTGCTACCACAGATGGACAAGGTGATGCAGGAAATATTAATATCAATGCTCGCGATCAAGTTACCTTTGATGGCTTTGATAGCAATATAGGACTTCTTTCTCAAGTCTCTACAACTGGGGGTCCTAACAGTGTTGGTAATGGTGGGGATATTCGCATTACTACAGATGAATTGCTGTTGCAAAGTGGTGGTGATATCTCAAGCATTAATTTAGGAAATGGAAATTCAGGTAATATTTTCCTTGATGTGGGCGAAACTATTAGTTTTGATGGTAAAACTACTGGTAAGTTTACTGTACCAAGTAGTGCCAATACCTATGTAAATAATGGCAATGCAGGAAATATTGAGGTCAAAACTGGGTCGCTATTTTTAACAAATGGTGGTCAAATGAATGCTGCAGGATTCCCAGAAGAGAATAGTAACAACGTCGCCAATGGTGGCAATATTATAATTAATGCCCGCGATACTATCAAGTTTGATGGTGCAAATAGTGGCTTAGCTACCATCTTACTTTGGGGTAGAGGTAAAAGTGGAGATATCCAAATTACAACTGGGTCACTTTCTGTCACCAATGGCGGTGAATTATCTGCCTTTACAAATGCACGAGGAAATGCGGGTAATATAAATATTAATGCCCGCGATACTGTCACTTTTGATGGCGGTTCTGCCTTAAATATTGTTAGCTCAAATGCTATTGGTGATGGTGGAGATATCGAAATTACAACAAGTTCCCTATTCTTAAATAACACTGGAATTATTTCTACTGGAACTTTAGGTAAGGGCGATGCAGGTAATATTAAAGTAAATGCAAGTGATTCTATTTCCTTATCTAACTCTAGCAGTATTGATAGCAATGTGCTTCCAGGAGGAGAAGGAATAGGTGGTACCATTGATATTGATACCCAAACCTTAACTTTAACAAGTGGTTCTCAAATTAGTGCTGCTGTATCTCGGGAATTTGGCAACCTTCCTGGTGGTAAAGGAAGGGGAGGAGAGATTAATATCAATGCTGCCGAATCTGTTACCCTTTCAGGTATTAGTTCTAGAGGCTTTGCTAGTGGCATAATAGCTTTAACAGAAAGAGGTGCTTCTGATGATGCTGGCAACATCAACGTCACCACAGGAGACTTTCGCGTTACAGATGGTGCCCTTGTAACAGCAACAACTTCTAATAATCGTAATGCTGGAGATATCACCA
>JBATXP010000308.1:0-6069 GCA_049673465.1 Litorimonas sp. | reverse complement strand
GCGTTCGCCACCGTCTCGTCCAGCTTGGCGCGCGGACCGGTCGAGGTGACGGAGACGCGCTCCGGCGTGGTGCGCAGCACGACCTCGCCGCCGCGCGGCACCGCCTGGATGCCCAGCATGACGAGGTTCAGGAGCAGGCGCGCGCGCGACTTCTCGATCCCGTCCGCGTGGAAGTCGAAGACGAGGTCCGCCTTGTCGTCGGCGAACATGTCGGAGGCGAGGGTGCGGATCTCGTCCGTTCCCAGCACGCCCGGCGCGGACCCCCCCGCCCCGAAGGCGAGGCGCAGGAACTTCAGCTTGGCGGCGGCGCGGCGCGAACTGCTCTTGACCAGCTCCAGCGCGTCGTCGTGCATGTCGGCATTGCCGTCGTCTTCCAGGATCTCGATGGCGGTGCCCAGCGCGCCGACCGGACTGACCAGGTCGTGGCAGATGCGCGCGCAGAGCAGCGCGGCGAGGCCGGACGGGGTCAGCTTGGGGGCAGGGCTGTCGGAAGGGGCTGTCATGACGGCGACTCATACCCGCAGGGCGCAGCTTGGCAAGCCGCGCCCTTGCCCGGTCAGTCGCGCATCCGCGCGATCGCGGCGTCGAGAGCCGGATCGGTGCCCGCCCGCAGGCTTTCCACCGTGGTCGGGGCGTCGATGTCGGGGTCCAGCCCGACCCCGTCCACCACGTCGCCGCTATTGTTGACGTAGCGGAATATTGGCAGGCGCAGGGTCAGCCCCGACTCGGGCAGTTTCAGGAAGAAGATCGACCCGGCCGTCGGCCCTGCCGGATTGCCGCCGGTGCGCTCCCCGATCAGGGTCACGTCGCGCGCCGCGCGCAAGCCGGAGATCAACGTCGTGCTGGCCGAGGAATTGCTTCGACCGGTCAAGACGGTCAACTCGCCATCAAACGCCCCGCGGGCCGGTTTGATCCGGTCCGTGTCATCGCTGAACCGGCCACGTAGCGCGTACTCGCCCGTTTCCGTCTTGCGGAACCCGAGCCGGTTGGGATTGATGGCCCGCTTGTCCCACGTGCTGATGTGGTCCTCATAGGCGGAATGGTCGAGCGTGCGCATGATCTGCGCGGTCGACAAGCGCCGGGGCGCGTCGATGAGATAGGCGAACAGGCCTTGGGACGCGTCCGTCGATCCGCCGCCATTGCGCCTCAGGTCCAACACCAATCGGTCCCGGCCTTCCGCGCGCAGACGTTCGAAGATGGGCGCGTAGATCGTGTCCGGATCCACGGGGTTGCGGTAGTTCACGAAAGTGTCGATGCGTAGCACCGCCCCGCGCGACCCGACCGGCGTAAGCGACACCGAATCGGGAAAGTTCAGGCCGGAGTCCGACACGTTGATCGCGGTCCAGTCGTCATGGCCGACCCGGTCCAGCGTCGCGGTGCGGCGCTGCCCGTCCGCACTTTCGAGTTCCAGCACGGCCTGCGCGGGCACGTCCCATAGCAGAGCCCCGAAATGATCGACCGCCCCGCCCATCAGCTCCAGCGACGCCGCCATCCCTTCTTCGCGCACATGGTCGTTATAGCCGTCCACCGGAATGTAGCGGTGCAGGGCGGCCTGCAGTTCGGCCACGGTGCGGCCGTCGATGGACAGGATTTCGTCCCCGGCCATTACCGGGCCGCCGTCCGGCGCGTCCAGGATCACCGCGCGGTTCTCCACCACGGTCCAGCGCAGGGGCAGGTAGACGGGCGCGGTCTTGCGGTTCTTTTTCATCGCGCGGCTCAGCTCCGCCTTGGTGTGGTCGCAGCGGATCAGGGCGAGCGTCTCGGAGACGGCGAGGTAGAATTCGCTCTCGCTCAGGCTGCCTTGCGCCTCGGCGCGGGCGACGATCCCGTCCCAGGCTGCGTCCAGCTCGGCCTTGTCGGCGAAGCGGGTATAGCCGGGATGGATGTCCTCATAGGCGCCTCGCGCCAACGCCACGTCGTCGCGGACCTGCGCCGGGCTGAGCGAGCGGGCCGCGGCCTGGGTCTGAGCCTGGGTATGAGTTTGTGTCTGAGCCTTGGTCTGGGCCATCGCCTCGCTCGGGATCGGGGCGGGCAGGACCGCCAGGATGGCCAGTCCGGTCGACAGGACAAGGATGGATTTGAGCGTCTTGTGGGTCAAGCGGGTCATGATCGGATCTTTGGTAAGGTTGCGGTGAGACCGCCCTTGCCGGACCCGCGCCGTCCCATCGCCCCGTTACGGATTTCGGGCCGCGCTTTACGCCGAATGCGCCCTTTACGGCTTTTGAGACGCCTCCGCGCCGCGAGCGGTCTGGCGAGATTGGCGGTAGCGGCTCGGCGTTTCGCCCGTCAGTTCGCGGAAGACCCGGTTGAAGGTCGCCTTGCTGTTGAAGCCGCTTTCCATGGCGACGTTCAGCACAGGCGCGTCGCCCTGGGCGAGCAGGGTCTTGGCGTGTTCGACCCGCAGCGCATTGACCGTGCGGTTGAAGCTTTGCCCGCCCGCCCGGTTCAGGGCGCGGCTGACATAGCTCTCATTCGTCGCCATGCGCCGGGCGACGTCGCGGATCGACAGTCGCGGCTCCAGATACCATTCCTCTGCCCGAAGGCGCGCGGCGATGCGTTCGCCCAGATCGTCCGGGCCGGAGGCGAGCGCCGTTCTCGCCGCGATCTTCGGAAAGCGCTCGGTCAGCCGCCACGCCGCGTCCAGCCCCAGCCAGGCCAGCACCGCCATCAATCCGACCTGGAAGGGAAAGGCGGCATCGTAGGACGGTTCGGCGACGATCTCCGCGATTTGCAGCCCCGCATAGATCAAGCCGGCCGCGAGCACGGCCAGCGCGATGTTGCGCAGCCAGTTCGGATCGTAATCCGGCACGGCCGAGTGGGCGCTTTCGAGGAAGGCCAGATAGGCCCGTCTTTCCCGCAGGAGATAATATAGCGCGAAGACGAGCAGCCCGATCCCGACCGTCCGTTCCAGCGGCAGCCAATAGGGTTCGTGGACCGCGTCGTTGAAGGCCCACTTGGCGGGCGTGTCGAACAGTCCGTCGCCGGGCAGGAGGAAGGCTCCGGCATAGTAGAGCGACTGGATGACGGCCGGCGCGAACAGCCATCTGCGCCATCCCAGCTCCGTCCCGCGCGTGAGCCGGTGCGCGTGGACGACCAGCAACGGGGCCAGCCAGAGATCGGTGAAGAACAGCGGAAGGAAGGTCAGCCACGGCCAGATCTGGTAGGCGCCGGCATATCCGATCACCTGCGGTCCCATGCTCAGCCCCGCCAGGATCAGGAATGCGCCCAAGGGGCGGGCGGCTCGGGCTTCCACGCGCCGAAGCAGCAGCGCGACGCCGCAGATCAGCAGCACGCCGACGACCATCGCCATCATGACCGTGCGCCAGTTCGGGATCAGAGCGTCCATCTCCGCATCGCTAACAGTCCCGCGCGCAAAGAAAAAGCCGCCCCGGACGGGACGGCTTCGACTCTGCGAGGGGATGGCCCTGTTCGCGGGACCCCATCACTTCCGGGTCCCCATTACTTTCGGGTCCATTGGCCATCGGCGCCGATGACATATTGACCGCTCGGCGTGCCGGAGAGTTGCTTTTCTCCGGCCAGCTGCGCGATCACCTCGACGCGGGCATTGTTCTGGCGCGCGGTCTGGGTGTAGACCGACTTGCGCCCGATATTGATCTCGTCGACCGCGCGCTTGACGTCGGCCGGGGCGCTGGCGCGCGCTTCCAGATAGCCGTCGATGCGCTCGGCCACTTCGCCGCGCGCCTTGGCCGCGTCCACCACCGCCTTGGCGGAGGACTGGGCGTGCGCGACCGTGTCGCCGGCTTGGTTCAGCGCGACCGCGCCGCCCGCCAGGATTGCCGTTGCCGCGAAAGCGGCCATGATGACGTGTTTCATCGCTCTTCTCTCTTCTGCCAGACCCTAGAACAGGTCCGGATTGTTGCTGATCAGGTCTTCCACATCCTTGTCGAGCCGCACCCGCACTTCCTGGTCGATCTTGATCGCCAGTTCGACCCGGATCGGCTCGGTGGGAGCCTCGACCCGGTGGGTGACGGTGCAGGCCCCGAGCCCGGCCACCAGGGCCAGACCCACCAGGGTATGTGGAAACACGCGTCTCATCCGAACACCTCTACGAAATTCCGGCTGAACGTCGCATGAAGGGGCGCGTTTCCGCAAGGGACCTTGTTCGTGCGCACCGATTTCCGTCTTCCGCGCCCGCGCGCATTGCCGCAACCTTTCCGCCGCGCTAACGTTGACGCAGTTTAAAGCCGCCGATCCGCACCGCGCAGGGACCCTTTGCCATGGCCGAACTCTTCACGATGAGCTCACTCTTCACCCTGGGGGCGCTGATCCTGCTGCAGGCCGTGCTGGGCTTCGACAACCTTCTCTACATCGCCATCGAGAGCAACAAGGTCGGCGATCCGGTCGCGGCCAAGAAGGTCCGCAGCTGGGGCATCGGCATCGCCGTGGCGCTGCGCATCATCCTGCTCTTCGTCATCGTGTCGCTGTTCGGGCTCCTGGCGGAGCCGCTCTTCGGGTTCGACTCCGCCTGGTTCGAAGGGGAATTCACGCTCCAGGCGCTGGTGACCGTCTTCGGCGGGGCCTTCATCATCTACACGGCGGTCAAGGAAATCCACCACCTGCTGCAAGTGGACCATATCGAGCACTCGGAAGGCTCCGGGTCTCGCTCCGTGTGGGGCGCGGTGGCGCTGATCGTGATGATGAACCTCGTCTTTTCGTTCGATTCCATCCTGTCGGCCATGGCCATCGCCAATGTCGAGGCCGCCAACATCGTCAACGCGGCCGGCCAGACCCTGCAGGAGTTCGCCGGACCATCGGAGGAGTGCAAGCGCTTCCTGATCAACAACCCGGTCGCGGGCGCGGTCTCGTGCGAACCGACCAAGACCTACCAGGTGCCGCTCATGGTGATCGCCATCGTACTGTCGGGTCTGGCCATGATCCTGCTGGCGGACCGGGTGACGGAGTTCCTGAAGAAGAACCGCATGTACCAGGTGCTGGGCCTGTTCATCCTGTTCCTCGTCGGCGTGCTCCTCGTCAGCGAAGGCGCGCACCTCGCCCACCTCAAACTGTTCGGATACGAGCTGACCGCCATGAGCAAGTCGAGCTTCTACCTCGTCATCGGCGTGCTGGTCGTCACCGACATCATCTCCAACCGCTATCAGAAGCGCCTCTGGGCGCAGAAGCAGGCGGAGATCCTCGGCGCCGACCCGCAAATGGCCGGCATCGCGGCGGTGGACAATTTCAAGGGCGGCAAGGGCAAGGACGCGCCCTACGTTCCGGGCGCGTAGCGATCCGCAGGGAAATCCGGTCCGGGGGACCGGGTTGAGCGAAGCGCCGCGACTGAAGGATGCGGATCGCGGCGACCGCGGCGACCGGTCGCGTCCGTCGGTCCGGCCGAGGATCGAAGGCAGACAACAAAAGTAGGCCGCGCGTAGCGCGCCCTTCTGCAGGCGGTGCGGGCACCCCGTTCCCGCTCCTCCCTTCACACCCGCTCCTCCCTCCACACCCGCTCATCCCCGCGCACGCGGGGATCCAGTCCTTGCCATGGCCTCGACGTGGGTGCGGGGTCCTGGCCAGCCGAGAGGTCGGTGAGCCACTGGATCCCCGCGTGCGCGGGGATGAGCGGGGGAGAAAGGAGAGTGGGAACGGCGGGCTCGCACCGTCCGTGGTAAGGGCGCGCTGCGCGCGGCTGATGCCGGGTGTCCCCCTCACCGAAACGCGGTGGAGAGAGCGACAGGACCGCGCGAGCGCGTCCTCGCAGCGTTTTGGTGAAGGGGACACCCTTAAGACCGCCCGCAGGCGGTCCTTGTGGCCCAGACGGCTCATGCGCCGGGATAATGCTCTTTGCCGGAAGCGAAACGATCCTGCGTTCCGACCGTATGCAAGCCATGACCGATATTTCTCCCTCCATCGTCTGGTTTCGCAACGACCGTCGCCTGTCCGACCATCCGGCCCTGCATGCGGCGGTGGAGCGTGGGGGGGCGCTGGTGCTTTTGTTCGTGCTGGAAGACGATGCGGACCGGGTTCATGGCGGCGCGCGCGGGGTGTGGCTGCACCATTCGCTCGCGGCGCTGCGGGACGACATCGAGGCGCGGGGCGGGTGGCTGGTGC
>JBATXP010000307.1:0-4727 GCA_049673465.1 Litorimonas sp. | reverse complement strand
CATCAGACTCGCGTTTCGGGCATGGCGGCCGCGGCGATCGGCGTTTCCGCCGGGTTGCCGATGGCGATGGGTTCGGCCAGCGCCTCGATCGCCGGCGGATGGCCTTCCAGCGCGGAGCGGCGCAGGCAGAAGCGTGCCAGGATCACGCCGTAGATCAGCTTGGTAGTGATGTCGGCGGTGGTGAACATGAGCTGCTGCGCCACCACGATGGTTTCCGTCTGGCCCAATTGCGGCAGGGCGTAGGCGAGCGGGTAGAGGCCCCAGGTCGGCAGCATGTACCACCAGATGTTCTTGCGCCATCCCTGCAGGGCGGCCGGCGTGGTTTCCGCGCCCGCGCGGAGCGTGGCGAGCACCTCCCACAGCAGCCAGGCGAAGAAGAGGGTGGAGACGACGCCCCACAGGTTCAGGAGGCCGAAGTCCGAGACCTCGCCGAACTGCCCGACCAGCCCGGTCCAGATCATGGCGATGCCCGCGATCCCCATGCGCAGGGCGCGCTTGAAGACATCCGGCCGAGGCAGACCCATGGCGATGGGCAACTGCGTCAACAGCAGCGGCACGGTGATGGTCCAGTTGCCGTAGCGGTAGGCGTTGGTGAAGGTGCTGCCATCCAGCATGGGCACATGCAGCATCCGGACCGCGTCCCACGTATAGACCCGGTCCCACATCAGGGACTCGCGGAACAGAGACAGCCCGGCGGAGATCATCACCACGGCGGACAGCACCGCGACCAGCCGATAGCGCTGCGTCAGCTGGAAGCTGCTCAGCACGAAATAGATCGAAAAGGCAAAACACGCGCCGTAAGCGACCACCAGCGACAGCGATCCGAGGGTCCAGGCCGGGTCCGACAGCTCCACGAAATTGGGCAGGTTGAGATAGTTTTCCATGTGCGTCCTTCGCGGACCGACCGTCCGGCTTCATGCGCCGTTGCGCAGGAGCCTTGTGACTCCGATCGCGGATCTGCGCCTTATCCGCCGCTACGCGAATCGATTACGGTGCCGACGGTCCGCAGCCGTCCCGTCAGGGCACAAAAAAAGCCCCCTCCCAGCCGGGAGGGGGCAAAAGATTGCCGGGAAAAGGCGATCTACAGTTTGGCGCTGACCGTGAAGCGGACGTTGCGGCCCGGCAGCGGGACTTCGTCCTTGAGGAAGGAGGTGTGCTGGCGCGCATCCTCGTCGAAGACGTTGTCCACGCCGAGCGCAAAGGTGATCTGGTCGCCGAAGTCGTAGGCCGTGAACAGGTTGACCAGCGTGTAGCCGTCGGTGAACCGCTCGAACTCGGCTGTCTCGTCCTGATCGTCGGCCCAGTCGACTTCACCGCGCAGGCGCAGTCCGCCCGTCCGGACTTCCAGTCCGGCGAGGGCGGATAGAGGCGGGATGCGCGGCAAATTGCCGGAGTCGGTGGTCGCGCGGACATATTCGCCGACCGCGTCCGCGCTCAGGCTCCAGGTCTCGCCTTCATAGAGCTGGATGTCGCCCGACACCTCCACGCCGTAGAACTCCGCATCTTCGCCGACGAACTGGAAGACGGGCAGTTCGTCCTCCTCCTCGCCCGTTTCGCGCTCGTAGATGTAGTCGTCGTAGGACGTGTAGAAGAGGTTGGTACGAAGGCGATGCCGGTCGCCCGAATGACGCAGGCCGATCTCGCCGCCCAGCGCGGTCTCCTTGCCGAGGTCGGCGTCGCCGATCTCGAACTGGTTCGTCGCCAGATGCGGGCCGTCGGCGAACAGCTCTTCCGTCGCGGGCGCGCGCTCCGTGCGGAACAGCGTGCCGCCCAGCTTCAGCGTTTCCATGATGTGCGTATCCGCCCCGATGCTGGCGCTGAGCGCGGTGAAGTCGCGCGAGATGCCGAGCGTTTCGTTCTCCTGATCGGTGATCTCGACCCGGCCCGCTCCTTCGACGTGCCAGCCATCCGTGTCGTAGCGGTGGAAGGTGTAGGCGGCGTACTGCATGGTCTCGCTCGGGTCCACGAAGGCTTCCGCGCCGATGGCGGAGAAATCGCGGCTGCGGATCTGAACGCCGTGGGCGGCCGACCAGCCACCCTCCGCGCGCTGCACCAGCTCCAGTCGACCTTCATAACCTTCGTTCGTGAAGGTCGTCCCGACCTCGCCGGGACCCTCGAACTCGATATGCTCGTAGTCGGCATATCCGCCGAAGAACTGCAGGCGCTCGAAGCGGCCGTCCAGCTCGATCGCCGCGTTCACGTCGAGGCGTGTCTGCTCGAGGTCGATGAAGACATCCTCCTCGCCTTCTTCCTCCTCATGGTCGTGATCGTGATCGTGATCGTCTTCGTCGTGATCTTCGTCCTCGTCATGGTCCTCGTCATGATCTTCGTCGCCGTGAGCGTGCTCGTGCCCACCGGGCAGGCCATAGGTGGACTCGAAACGGTGCAGGGAGGCGCCGAAGAAGCCGCGGTCGCCGATCCAGCTCAGACCGACCGTGCCGGACTTGGACTCCACGAAACTGTTGGGCAGACGGTCGCGGACCTCTTCCTCGTCCTCGTCATGGTCATGATGGTCATGGTCATGGTCGTGATCATGGTCATGGTCTTCGTCGTGATCCTCGTCCTCGTCGTGGTCATGGTCTTCCTCTTCCTCGGCGCGCAGCGCCGCGCTCTCGGCGAAGCCGGGGATACGGTAGTCGGCGGCGTCGCGGAACGTGCCGTCGAGGTGCAGGACGAAGCTGTCGCCCAGCGCCTGATCGATCGAGGCGGCGGCCTCGAACCCGCTATCGACGCTGGTGGCGCTCATGCGGAGATCGACGTCGCGGCCATCCTCCGGCATCACGGTCGGGATGCGCCCGTCGATGACGTTGACGATGCCGCCCGCGCCGGAGCTGCCATAGCGCAGGATGGACGCCCCGCGCAGCACCTCGATGCGCTCCGCCTGGGCGGGTTCGGTGGCGACGGCGTGGTCGGGGGAGGCCGACGAGGCGTCGATGGAGCCGATCCCGTTATTCAGGACGCGGACCCGGTCACCGCCCTGGCCGCGGATGATCGGCCGGGAGGCTCCGGCCCCGAAGAAGGTGGAGCTGACGCCGGGCTCGGCCTTCAGCGTTTCGCCGATATTGCCGGCGAGGCGGCGTTGCAGCTCGTCGCCCGTCAGGACGGACACGCCGACGATGACTTCGTCTTCGGTCACGGCGAGGGGCGATCCGGTGACGATGATCTCGTCGTCGATATAGGGGGAGGGGCGGTCCTGTCCGAGGGCAGGGGCGGCCAAAGAGGTGCCCAACAGGGCAAGCGTAAGGGTGCGCGGGGCGGCACCCATCAGGAATTTGGACATGGAAGTGGCTTTACGAAAGGGTCGGTCGCGCGCGCGGCGCACCGAAAAGGGTGGGGATGTCTGGGATCGTAAAGCTAGAAGGGCGGCGCGCGCGGCGGCGGGGCCCGACCCGGATGAGCGCTGACAAAGCGCACGGTCCGGGTCTGCGTCAGGGCCACGGGCAGTTGCAGAACCACGATGGGGGCTTCGACCTCGACCGGGTCGGGCAGCGGAGCCGGATCCTCGGCGAGAATGGTGACCGGGCAGGCGACGCATTCCGCGTCGTGATCGACCGCGTGCTCCAATGCTTCGGCCTGCGCCACGCCTTGCCCCAGGAGGAACAGCGCGGCCAGGCACACGGCCATGACGCGTATGAGGATCGGTCCCTTCATCGTAGCGTGTTACTTAATCACACGCGGAAAGCCGATCAAGCCGCCCTCTCAGCATAGTGCCCATAAGGCGCGGCTATCGTGACCTTTCTGCAACAGGCCCTAGTTCAGCCCCTGCTCCTGGGCGCGGCGCATCATCTCGTCCCGGAACATGCCTGCGAAGTCCGGCATGTCGAGCATGACGGGCGGGTAGCCGCCGTCGCGCGTCATGTCGGCGAGGATGTTGCGCGCGAACGGGAACAGGATGCGCGGGCACTCGATCATCATCAGCGGCTGCATCTGCTCCAGACCGATGTCCTGGACGGCGAACAGGCCGGCATAGTCGAGCTCGGCGAGGAATACGGTGGAGCCGTCGCGCGTGGCATGCGCCTTGAGCAGGAGGCCGACCTCGATCTGGTTGTCGGAATTGACCTGGCGGCCGATGCGCAGGTCGATGGCGACCTCGGGCTGGGCCAGCCCCGCGCGCAGCGAGTCCGGCGCGTTGGGATTCTCGAAGCTCATATCCTTGATGTATTGCGCCAGCACGCTGAGCATCGGCGCGCCGCCCTGTGTTTCCGATGGGGCGTCGGCAGGGGTGCCCGTCGCATTGCCCCCAGGCGCGTCCGGCGCGGAAGGGGCGTCCGGCGCGGAAGGGGCGTCCTGGCTGATGTTGAGCTCGGGCGCATCGCTCTCCGACGCTTCGTCGATTTGGGACAGCTTGTCGAATTCGGGATCGGATTTGGGCGTCTTCGCCATGGAACGGGTCTCGCAGGTGGAGGGTGGATGGATTTTCGCCGCCGCCGCTATCACGGGCCGGAAGCGCCGCGCAATCGCCATTTGCGGCGGGGCGCCTCGACCCCGCCCGACCTAGGCGCAAATGCCCGCTTCCAAACGCGCGCCGCCTCTCTATATGAAGACCATGTTCGAAGTCGTCCTCTACGCCGCCATCGCCGCCATCATCTGCGTGGCCTTCTACTCGGTCCTCGGCAAGTCGGTGGGCCGCGGCCCGGAAGATGCGTTCAAGCCCGATGAGGTGTTCGGCGGATCGTCCGATGCGGCCGCGGACCCGGCCGATGCGGCGCTGGCGGCCCAGGAGGCGG
>JBATXP010000306.1:0-15667 GCA_049673465.1 Litorimonas sp. | reverse complement strand
CTCCGACCCCGTCCGTGCCACAGTTCGAGGCCCCTAGCGTGCCCGCCCCGATCGCCCCGCTCGCCGCCGAACGCTTGCCGGAAACCGATCTTCCGGATGGCGGCAACGTCACCCTGACCATCAAGGGCCCGGTCCATATTGCGCGATCCGACGGGTCCGATCCGGCTCCGCAGTTCATACAAGGTCGTTTCGAGCAGGAATAGGCGGCGCTCCGCCTTGCGGCGGGCTCGCAACTGGGTCAAGTGAACCGGACGCCGCTTTGGGCGTCCGTTTTCGATTCAGGTGATCATGTTTCGCGTTTTCGGTGTCTCCCTCCTGCTGCTGGTGTCAACGGCCCCGCTGGCCCTGGCTGCCCCGTTCCAGACCGATGCCAAACAGGCCATCATCGTGGATCACGAGACCGGGATCGTCCTGTTCGAAAAGGATGCGCGCCGCCCCATGCCGCCTGCCTCCATGACCAAGATCATGACGGCTTTCATGGTGTTCGAAGCCTTGGAACGCGGCGACATTCAGGAGGACACGCTGTTGACCGTCAGCGAGGAAGCCTGGCGCCGCGGCGGCGTGCAGTCCGGCTCCTCGACCATGTTCCTCGACGTCAACTCGCAGGTCCCCGTCATCGACCTCCTCCGCGGGGTCATTATCCAGTCCGGCAACGATGCCTGCATCGTTCTCGCCGAAGGGCTGGCCGGCTCGGAAGACGCCTTCGCTCGCCGCATGACGAGCCGGGCGAAGGAGCTGGGACTGGACAGCGCCACCTTCCGCAACGCGACCGGTTGGCCGGACGAGGAACACGAGATCAGCGCAGCCGATCTCGCCAAGCTGTCGAACCTGCTGATCGAGCGCTTCCCGGACCGCTACGAGCTCTATTCCGAGCGCTCCTATGAGTGGAACGGCATCGAACAATCCAACCGCAATCCGCTGCTGGGCCGCTTTACCGGGGCCGACGGGGTCAAGACCGGTTCGACGGAAGTGTCGGGCTACGGTCTGGTCGGGTCCGCCGAACGCGACGGCGTGCGCCGGACCATCGTCATCAACGGGCTGGAGAGCCAGCGCGAGCGGGCCACGGCGGCCGTGGAAATCATGTCTGCCGCCTTCCGCGACTTCGACACGCTCTCGCTCTATGACAGCGGGTCCGAGGTCGGAGACGTCACCGTCTATATGGGCCGCGCCGACACGGTCGGCGTCGTGCTTCGCGACGATGTGAAGATGGGATTCCTGCGCACTGACCGGAACGACATAGGAGCTCGGATCGACTACACGGATGTGCCCGCCCCCGTCGAAGCCGGCGACAGGATCGCCGAACTGGTCCTGACGATGTCAGGCGAGGAAACGGCGCGCTACCCGCTCTACGCGACCGAAAGCGTTCGCCGAAAAGGGTTTTTCGGCCGGGCGGGCGCATCCCTCATCCAGAAGATCAGAGGTTAGGACTCCGCCATGTCGGGACAATTCATCACCTTCGAAGGCGGAGAGGGCGCGGGAAAGACGACCCAGGCCAAGCTGTTGGCGGATGCGCTCGACAGCGTGGGCGTGGAGACGATCCTGACGCGCGAACCGGGCGGCACGTTCGGGGCGGAATCGATCCGCAAACTGGTGCTGGAAGGCACGGACGACCGCTGGTCCGGCACGACGGAATTGCTGCTCATGTATGCCGCGCGGATGGACCATGTCGAGAAACTCATCAAGCCGGCGCTGGAACGCGGCGCGTGGGTCATCAGCGACCGGTTCGCCGACTCCAGCCTGGCCTATCAGGGCTATGCACGCGACCTGGGCGCGGAACGGGTCCGCGCCGTGCACGACGTCGTCATGGAAGGGTTCGGGCCGGACCTGACGCTCGTCTTCGACATGGACGTCTATCTATCGATGAAACGGGTCGAGACGCGCGCGGAGCGCGACGACGAGGACCTGTCGCGCTTCGACAAGGCGGGCCAGTCCTTTCATGTCGCCATCCGCAACGCTTTTCTCGACATCGCCGAAAAGGACCCGGAGCGGGTCAAGGTGATCGACGCCGACGGGTCGCGCCAGACCGTCCAGGCGCGCATTCTCAACGTGCTGACTTCGAAATACCCGCAATTCGCCGGCAAGCTCGGTGGCGCGTGAGCCCGACGCGCTTCCGGAACCCGACCGGTCCGAAGGCTCGCCCCACCCGCGCGAAGTCTACGAACTGCTCGGTCACGCCGACGCCGAACGCCGCTATCTCGAAGCGATGCAGTCCGGCCGCCTGCATCATGCCTGGCTGATCACCGGCCCGCCGGGCATCGGCAAGGCGACGCTGGCCTACCGGATCGCGCGACACAGGCTGGGCGGTCAGACTCTGCTCGATGGGTCGCTGGACATTCCCGCCAGCGATCCGGTCGCGCAGCGGATCGAGAGCCGGGGACACGGGAACCTGTCGGTTCTGAAGCGTCCCTATGATCCGAAGTCGAAGCGGCTGAAGCGGGACATCCCGGTGGACGAGGTTCGCAAGCTCGCCAAATTCTTCCAGAGCACGGCTGCGGAATCGGACGATTGGCGCGTCTGCATCCTCGACAAGGCGGACGATCTGAACACCAACTCGGAGAATGCCATCCTGAAAATGCTGGAGGAGCCGCCCGCACGCACGCTCTTCCTGCTGCTGGCGGATCAGCCGGGCCAGCTCCTGCCGACCATCCGGTCGCGCTGTCTGCATCTGCCCTTGCGCGCCGTCGATGCGTCGTCGCTGTCGCGCTGGCTCTCGGCCCGCACCGATGTCCGGCCCGAATTCCAGCAGGCCGCTCTGGCGCTGTCGCGCGGTGCGCCGGGCAAGGCGCTTGCCCTGGTCGGCCACGTCGAGACCGTGCTGCACCCTCTCAAGCGTTTCATGCAATCGCTATCGGGCGACGGCGACGACATGGCGCTGTCCACGGCGCTTGCATCCGCGAAAGAGGCGACGGCACGAGCCCTGTTCTGGGACGCGCTGACCGACATGTTGCAGGCGCAGGCGGTCCATGCTGCGACAGGAGAGTGGACGGGACCGTTCGACCCGGTATCGGCCCGCAAGAGTCCGTCGGCCTGGATTGCGCTAGCCGACCGGGCGCGGGACACGCGCGCCGCGGAAGAGGGCATCAACCTCGACAAGACGGCGTCCCTGTTCGACCTCTTCACCCGGATCCGCGCGGCATGAGCCAGATGCCCGTCACTGGACCCAGCTGGGTCGACAGTCACGTCAACCTTCACGGCGAACGGTTCGCGGACGATCTGGATGCGGTGATTGAGCGCGCGGCCGAGGCGAATGTCAGCCACATGCTGAATATCTGCTGCAACATCAAGGACTTCGACGCCGTGATCGCCATTGCGGAGCGGCATCCGCACATCTGGGCGACGGTCGGCACGCATCCGCACGACGCCAAGGAGAACCCGGATCCGACCGCAGGCCATCTGGTCGATCTGGCAAGTCATCCAAAGGTAGTAGGCATTGGCGAGACGGGGTACGACTTCCATTACGGCTATTCGTCGCGCGACGAACAGGTCGCCAACTTCGCGGCTCACATCGAGGCCGCGAGAATCACGCAGTTGCCCTTGGTGATCCACACGCGCGAAGCGGATGCGTTGATGCTGGACACTTTGAAAGAGAGCGGCGCGGGACGAGACTATCCGGCTTTGCTGCATTGCTACACATCGGGTGCGGCGCTTGCGGACTGGGCGGCGGAGGCGGGTCTCTACTTCTCCGTGTCCGGCATCGCGACCTTCAAGAACGCGCATGACGTCCGCGCGCGTATACAGACCATGCCCGACGACCGGATCATGCTGGAAACCGACTGCCCCTATCTTGCCCCCGTACCGCACCGGGGACGGCGAAACGAGCCGGCCTTTCTGCCCCATGTGGCGGAAGGTCTGGCTGCGGTGAAGGGATGGACATTGGCCGAAACGGCGGAGCGCACCAACGCGGCCTTTTTCAAGCTTTTCAGCAAGATCGACCGATGAGCTTGCGAGCCACCATCCTGGGCTGCGGCAGTTCCGGCGGCGTGCCGCGCGTCGGCAACGACTGGGGCGCATGCGACCCGTCAAATCCGAAGAACCGTCGGTCCCGTTCCTCCTTGCTGGTCGAGAAAGAGGGCGAGGGCGGCACGACCTCCATCCTGGTGGACACGTCTCCGGATCTACGCGAGCAGCTTCTGGCGGCCAAAGTCGGACGGCTCGATGCCGTGTTGTTCACCCACGACCATGCCGACCAGACTCACGGCATCGACGATCTGCGCGCCATCGCCTACCGCATGCGCGGGCAACTGCCGACCTACATGGATGCCCATACGCGAGACCATGTGGTGGACCGCTTTCGCTATTGCTTCGAAATGCCGGAAGGCCGCGTGCACCCGCCCATCCTTGAACTGGGCGACGTGCTGTCGGACGGGACCCGTCTCGACATCGAGGGACCAGGCGGATCGATTTCGGTCGAGGTGATCGAAGTGTCCCACGGACCGACGCCGAGCCTGTGCTTCCTGTTCGACGGACGGCTCGCCTACAGCCCCGACATCTGGGACATCACCGACGCGGCGCTGGACCGACTGTCGGACATAGACGTCTGGGTCTGCGACGCCTTGCGCTACGCCCCGCATCCGACCCACGCCCACGTCGACAAGACTCTGTCCTGGATGGCGCGGACCCGGACAAGGCGGAGTATCCTGACCAACCTGCATATCGACCTCGATCATGCAATATTGAAGGAGGCGCTTCCGCAGAGTTGTGAGGCGGGTTTTGACGGCTTAGTCATCGAGCTGTAGGTCTTGTCGAGACAAAAGCTCACATATTCCAAAAGGATAGAGTCGGAGTTTTACGCGACGTAGGCCAGTTAGGGGCAATATCGCATAATGATGATTATGAGAAGTATTGTGTTTGGTGTCTTGTAGATCGGCTCACATCATCACATCCATCGCAAGCCTATGCATTGACACCCTTAGCGCTATGACACGCTCATGATCCAGCGCTTCGACCCATCCGTCTCACCCGAAGCGATTGCCGATCTGCGCCGAAGGCTCGAAGCGACCCGGCTGCCGGATCCCGAACTGGTGGACGATTGGAGCCAAGGCGTTCCAATACGAATCCTGTCGGAGCTGCTGGATGCCTTGACCGCGCATGACTTTCAGCCCTGTCTGGACCGGATGGCCGAACTTGGTAGCTATCGGGCCGATCTGGATGGCGTGTCGATCCACTTCCTTCATCGCAAGGGCCCGAACGGTTCGCCGGCGCTCATTCTCACACATGGCTGGCCGGGCGGCATTGTCGAGTTTCTCGACGTCATGGAGCCGCTCTTCGAGCATTTCGACCTCGTCGTCCCATCCCTGCCCGGCTACGGTTTCTCGACCGCGCCGCGCGAGACCGGCTTTGGGGTCGAGCGCATGGCCGATCTGTGGGCGGAGTTGATGCGATCGCTCGGATATGATCGCTACGCTGCACAAGGCGGCGATTGGGGCGCGGAAGTGTCCGTTCAGCTTGCGCAACGCCATCCAGACCCTTGCATCGGAGCGCACATTAATCTTGTCTCCGCCCGACCGCCGCGCGACGTTCTGGACGCTCCGACGGACGTCGAAGCCGCGCTGTTGAAGCGCCAGAAGCGTTGGGGTGCGATGGAAATGGCCTATTTCCGGCTTCAGGCGTCACGTCCGCAGACATTGGGCTACGCGCTTGCGGACAGCCCGGCCGGTCAGGCGGCGTGGATCGCGGAAAAGTTTCATGCCTGGACAGATAGCGGTGTCGATCGTCCGTTCGGCAATGTATCGCAACGCCGTTTGCTCGATCTCATCGCGCTCTACTGGCACACCAATTCAGCGACTTCGTCGGCGCGGCTCTACTGGGAAAGCGCATATGGATCGGGCCGCACGGAGATCACGGCTCCGGTCGCGGCTTCGCTCTATCCGGCGGAGATCATGACTCCGTCGCGGCGCTGGGCGGCGGGTCGTTACAAACAGATCGTGCGCTGGACCGTGCACCCGCGCGGCGGTCATTTCGCGGCGATGGAGGAACCGGACCTCTTCGTCGAGGATGTCCTCGCATCAGTCGACGCGCTGTGGCGTGCGGCGGACCCCCAACCGTAGACCGCCTGCCCCGCGCCCCTTGACCGCCCGAATCGCGTCTGCGAACAGAGACCGAACGAAAGGCGGACGAAAGCGGACCGAGGTTTGTGGACAAGTCTGTGGAACCGCGTGGGGAGACGCAGACATGGGGACGGCACGCGCGACCGACTATATCCGGGCCGAGCAACGACGATTTCGCCGTGCTCAGTCCGGCCGCGCGTGGAAAGCGCGAGAGCTGCCGCAGTTCTATTACCTCAAGAACTTTAAGGACTTCCTGTCGGCGGTTCGAGCCAACCACTTCGATCTGCTCGGCCGGAACGAACTGGATTTTCTGACCCGCTTCGATGCCCTGCCCGAGCCTGCGCAATGCGCCTATGTTCGCATGGCGAACCGCCGTGGATATGTCTTCGACCGCGACAAGTTCACCTATGAGGAAATTCAAGACCTGCCGCGCCAATGGACGGTCCTGCACCAGTCGAATTTCGCGGAAGACATCGGCGCGGATCTCTTTCACGATTGGCTGTGCAGTCTCGCAAAGCCCGACCTGGTACTGACGCTCTCGGACTCGGTCTGCGAGACGCAATACAGGAAAAGCTGGAAGAAGAGCGAGCTGGTTCAGGTCGGCGTGACGCAGATCGACCCGGCCGACGCCTACATTCCGGTGCGGTTCGTCGGCCAAGGGCGCCGCGAAGCCCTGCAATATATGCTGTTCCTCTATTTCGGGCGCATCGAGGACAATCTTCAGGCTTTCACCCTGCGCGATCTCGGCCTCGTGCGGCCGTCGGACGTCGACGCGGCCCGCCAGCGTTTCGACGGGCGGGATGAGGCGCGGACGGCCTTTTTCTACGCCAAGGCATTGCACGACTTCCGACACGGAACGGACCGCGACGCGCTGCAACTGATCGCTTCCGTCGCGAATTGGCCGGAACCCGCCTGCGACCGGAGTACCCGCCATCATGCCAAGCTGTTGCAGAAGCTCGGCGGTTGGTCGGAACGGCGAAGCGATCTGGAAGACGCGCTGACCCTCTATGGCCGTTCGGACTCCGCACATTGTAACGAACGCGTCGTGCGTATCCGCTGGAACCGCAACGAAGGCGACGATCGCGACTGGTGCAAGACCCGCCTCGAAGACATGATCGAAAACCCGAATTCGGACTCCGAAGCCGATTTCGCCGGAGACTTCTACGCCCGCAAGTTCCACAAGAAGCGGACGTCCGCCACGACCGACATGCTGCGCACGGCGACCCGGCTGACCCTGGACGAAGCCTTCCGAAACCAGCCCGAACGTGCCGCGCTTCGCCATTTCACCGACAAGGGGCTGGAGACCTACCGCACGGAGAACGTCCCTTGGCGCAACCTGTTCGGGCTGCTGTTCTGGGACCTGCTGCATGACGGAGAGACCTCCCCTCGCCGCGTGCCGACCAAGCTTCGCCTGGGCGCGTTCTATGGCGAGCACCGGGACGAGATCGAACGTCGCCTCGCCCGTCTCGATCATCCCGGCACGGTCATGCTCGACCTGCTCAAGATGCTGTCGCTCCACTATGGCGAGGACAATGCGCTGGTCCATTGGGGCTCGCGCTCGCTGGACCGAATCCAGGCGCTGATCGTCCATGCCCCGCGCGGCGGCGTCGCGCACATGCTGCGGCTGATGGCGCAGGACTGGCGCGGCACCAAGGACGGCTATCCGGACCTGATGCTGATCGACGACGGACGCGTGCGTTTCGTGGAGATCAAGACGGCGGGCGACAGCCTGCGCCGCAACCAGCTCACGCGGATGCGCCAGCTCACGGCGGCGGGCTTTCCGGTGCGGATCGTCAAGGTCGGCTGGGCCGTCGACCCCGATCAGCCCTATGTTGTGGTCGACGTCGAGACGACGGGTGGCCGCCCGGGTCTGCACCGCCTGACCGAAATCGGGGCCGTCCGCATGATCGGAGGCGAGGTGGTGGACGAGTTCCAGACCCTGCTCAACCCGCAACGCTCCATCCCGCCCAACATCACCCGCATCACGGGCATCACGAACGAAATGGTTGCGGGCGCGCCGCGATTTGTAGACGTCGCGGAAGCGTTCCGCGCCTTCATGGGAGACGCCATCTTCGCGGCGCATAATGTCAATTTCGACTACGGTTTCATCTCGACGGAGTACGAGATGATCGACCAACGCTTCCGCCATCCCAAGATCTGCACCTGCGCCTCCATGCGGCGGCTCTATCCAGGTCATCGGTCCTACTCGCTCAAGAATCTGTGCCGTGATTATGAGATCGATCTGAAGACCCACCACCGTGCACTATGCGACGCAAAGGCGGCGGCGGAGCTCCTGAAGCTGATCAACGAAAAGCGGATGGCGGCCTAGCGGGTCCCCTCGCCCTGTGCCAGATGGGCCGCATGAACGTGACCGCCTTGGACCGACCCGAACGGCCTGACGACCGCATCGCCGTCGCCCTACGCCGGATCGAGGCCTGCCTCGAAACGCTCGTCCCGGAAGCCGACACCTGGCCGCGCCAGCTGCACGAAGCGCAGCGACATGCCCTCCTCTCCCCCGGCAAGCGCTTCCGGCCCCTGCTGACCCTGTTTCTGACCGAAGCCTGCACACCCGAGCCGAACGGCGCGGACGCGGCGCTACATGTCGGCTGCGCGGTGGAAATGGTCCACGCCGCCTCCCTGATCCTGGACGACCTGCCCTGCATGGACGATGCCGAGCTGCGCCGGAACCGGCCGACCACCCATGTCGCCTTCGGTGAAAGCACGGCAATCCTGTCGGCGACGGCCCTTCTGAACCGCGCATTCGGTGTCATCGCGCGCAACGCATCGCTCGACGCGGAACAGAAGGCGGAGCTGTGCGACCTCCTCTCCTACGCTGTCGGGTCGAGCGGGCTGATCGCCGGACAGATGGCGGACCTCGACAACACCGGCGCGGCCAGCGTGTCGGAGATCGAGCGGGTCAACCGGCTCAAGACCGGAGCGCTTTTCGACTTCGCTGCCGACGCCGCCGCCATCATCGCCCACAGTCCCGCCGCGCAGCGGGCCTCGCTGAAGGACTTCTCGCGCCAGATCGGCTTGGCCTTCCAACTGCTGGACGATGTGAAGGACATTCTGCAAAGCCCTGAAATCAGTGGAAAAACCTCCAATCGCGACGTGGGAAAGACGACGCTTGTCGCGACCCATTCCATGGACGAGACCAAGGCCATGCTGCAAACCTATCTTGCCAACGCCAAGACCGCGCTGGAACGGGCGACCTTGTCCGACACGACGGCGCTCTTCGAGGTTATCGATCGGCAGTTCGCCTTTCTTCGCGATTTGTAGACTCCGTCAGTCTGCCACGCGTCAATCCGCCTGACGTCTTGCATGGCGCGATGGCTTTCGGTGAGCCGATCAACGCGCTAGAAGACCGACGGACTCACTTACGGCGAACAGGCGCATGACGACCGACAACACGCACACGATAGGCAATCGGGGTCCGCTTTATGCGGGACTGATGGCGGCTGCGTGGGTGGTTGCGCACCTTTATGCCGTGTTCGCCCATCAGATCGGTCAGCCCTGGTGGGCGACGATCGGGCTGATCCTCGTCCAGCTCTGGCTCTATACGGGACTGTTCATCGTGGCTCACGATACGATGCATGGGTCGTTCGCGCCCAATCGCCCGGGTGTGAACAAGTGGGTCGGGCGCATCATCCTGTTCTGGTATGCGGGCTTTTCCTGGGATCATATGCGGACGGCCCACTACCAGCATCACGCCACGCCCGGCACGGCGGACGATCCGGACTTCAACGCGGACAATCCGAACGATTTCTGGCCGTGGTACCTGGCGTTCTTCCTGCGCTACTTCTCATGGCGGCAAGTGGTGGTGCTGGTGGGGATCGGCGCGGTCTACATGCTGCTTGGCGCAACCTATCCGAACCTGCTGCTCATGTGGGCGGTCCCGGCCATTCTATCCTCCGTCCAGCTCTTCTATTTCGGCACCTACCTGACCCATCGCCACGGCGAGGCCTTCGCCGATGAGCACCTGTCGCGGACAAACGACTATCCGCGCTGGCTGTCCCTGCTGACCTGTTTCCACTTCGGCTATCACCACGAGCATCACCTCTATCCGCACGAGCCGTGGTGGCGTCTGCCGAGCCGCAAGTTCGAGGTCTCGTCGTGAGCGTCTGGGCCGCCATCGGCATCACTCTGGCGTCGGTTGTCGTCATGGAAGTCCTCGCCTGGGCGATCCACAAATACGTGATGCACGGACCCGGCTGGGGCTGGCACGAAAGCCATCACCGCGAAACGGACGGGCCGTTCGAGAAGAACGACCTCTATGCGGTCTGGTTTTCCGTGATCGCGGCGGGTCTCTTCATCGCGGGGTCGCTTTGGTGGACGCCGCTCTGGTTCATCGCCCTCGGCCTGACGATTTACGGTCTGCTCTACGCTTTCGTTCATGACGGACTGGTGCATCAGCGCTGGCCGTTCTTCGTCCGGACGCGGGGTCGCTATCTCAAACGTCTTGTCCAGGCCCACCGCCTGCATCATGCAGTGCATACGCGCGACGGTGCGGTCAGCTTCGGCTTTCTCTACGCGGAGGATGTCCGCAAGCTGAAGGCGAAGCTCAAAGCCGGGCGCGCCCCCGCCGAGTGAGCGGCTTCGGTCCCGACGACCTGATCCAGTGCTACCGCAGCGGCGTCTTCCCGATGTCGGACAGTCGGGAGGACGTGACGCTGTTCCTAATCGAGCCGGAGATGCGCGCCGTCTTCCCGCTCGACACGTTTCAGCCGTCCCGCTCCATGCGCAAGTTCATGCGCCGGACCGGGTTGCGCGTGACGGTCAACCGGGACTTTCGCGCCGTGATCCAAGCCTGCGCCGATCTGCGCGACAGCACATGGATCAGTCACGGCATCGAAGGCCTCTACACGGTCCTGCACGAACGCGGCGACGCGCATTCGGTGGAAGTCTGGGACGGGGAAGACCTCGTGGGCGGCCTCTACGGCGTCAGCCAGGGCGGGGCCTTCTTCGGCGAAAGCATGTTCTCGACCCGGACCAACGCCTCCAAACTTGCCCTTGTCCATCTCGTTGACTGGCTGCGAGAACGCGGCTTCCGACTTCTCGATGCGCAGTTCATGACGGATCACCTCGCCTCTCTCGGGGCCGTCGAGATCACGCGCGATGAGTACCGGAAGCGCCTGGCCGACGCACTCCGGATCGATGCGTCATTCGACTAGCGCTTGCGGGAATCGAAGTCGGCGCTAACGTGCGTGCATGACATCGACTCGCGCCTGCCTCGCCCTTTCGGCCGCCCTCATATTCGCGGCGTGCGCTCCGCACGATGTGGACGACGCGGAGACCAATGAGGCAGAGACGACCGCTTTCGTTCTGCCGACGGCCTTTCCCAGCACCTACCGTCCCCTGCCTTCCGAAACGACCCTCGTCACCAATGCGCGGATCATAGACGGTACGGGGGAACCGACGGACGCGACGTCGCTCCTCGTCGTGGATGGCCGGATCTCCGCCATCGGAACGGAGCTGTCCTCAGACGAGGCGACGGTCGTGGACGCAGGCGGGCGTTTCGTGACGCCGGGCATCATCGATATACACAGCCATCTCGGCAACTATCCAACGCCCAGCATCGCGGCGCATGGCGATGGCAACGAAATCACCTCCCCCGTCACGTCCCAGGTCTTCGCCGAGCATGGCGTCTGGCCGCAGGATCCGGGCTTCGACGAAGCTTTGCAGGGCGGCGTGACAACACTCCACATCCTGCCCGGTTCCGCGAACTTGTTCGGGGGTCGTGGCGTGACCCTTCGCAACATGCCCGCGCGCACCGTGCAGGCCATGAAGTTTCCCGACGCGCCCTACACGCTCAAGATGGCCTGCGGCGAAAATCCGAAGCGCGTCTATGGCGACCGGGGCGGGCCAGGGTCGCGCATGGGCAATGTGGCGGGCTATCGCGCCAACTGGATCAAGGCGGCGGATTACAAGCAGAAGATCGAGGATGGAGACGAACCTGCCCGCGACCTGCAGCTGGAAACCATGGCAGGCGTGCTCAATGGCGACATCCTCATCCAGATGCACTGCTACCGCGCCGACGAAATGGCGCAGATCATCGACCTCTCCAAGGAGTTCGACTACCGAGTGACCACCTTCCACCATGCCGTGGAGAGCTACAAGATCGGCGACCTTCTGGCCGAAAACGACATCTGCTCCGCCATGTGGGCCGACTGGTACGGCTTCAAGATGGAGGCCTATGACGGCATTCTGGAGAACATTCCCTTCGTCCACGCCGCCGGTGCCTGCGCCATGATCCACTCCGACGACGACAAGAACGTCCAGCGCCTCAATCAGGAAGTCGCCAAGGCCTGGGCGAACGGCAACCGCGCCGGGCTGGACATTTCGCGCGAGGAAGCCTGGACCTGGCTGACCAAGAATCCAGCCAAGGGGCTGGGCATTCTCGACGAGACTGGAACTCTGGAAACCGGAAAACGCGCCGATTTCGTCATATGGAACGGCGATCCCTTCTCGACCTTCTCCCGACCCGACCAGGTCTATCTGGACGGCGCGCTGGCCTTTGACCGCGAAACGGGCCTGAAGCCGCGATCGGACTTTCGTCTCGGCACGGAAGTCGCTCGCCTGGAGGCGCAACCATGATCCGCTCCCTTCTTATGGGTTCCGCCCTCCTGCTCGGCGCGACCCCTGCCCTCGCCACGGACCTGTTCCTCGACAATGCGACCGTGATCCGCACGGACGGCTCCACGGAGACGCTCGACCTGCGTATCCGCAACGGCCGCATCGACGCGATGGCGTCGCGCTTGCGTGAGCCCTCCAACATGCCGACCTTATCAGGTGCCTGGGTCAGCCCCGGCCTCGTTGCGCCTTTCTCCACGCTCGGCATCGTCGATATCGGTGGAGAAAGCTCGACCAACGACACGAGTGCCGAGACGGAGCTGTTCTCCGCCGCGATCCAGGCCGCCGACTCCTTCAATCCACTGGAAGTCCACATCGCCAATGCGCGTCAGCGCGGCGTGATGCACGCCGCCGTGGCGCTGCGGCCTGCTGGCGACGTCATCTTCGGCGGGATCGGAATGGTCGCGTCGCTGGACGGTTCGTTCGACTCCATTCTGGACGAGACAGCCTTCATGCATGTGGCCTTGGGCGAAGCCGGGGCCAGCCGTGCCGGGGGCTCGCGCGGCGCGGCGATGCAGCAGATCCGCAGCGCGCTGGACGATGCGCGGCGCAGCTATCTCACGCAGGGTCATGTCGAAGGCGACGTATTCGCTCGCCGCGACGCGCGCGCCTTTCGCGACGTGGCCAGCGGCGACATGCCCCTGATGATCAGCGTTAGTCGAGCCTCGGACCTGCTGCGTGTCGTCGCCCTGAAGGACGACTATCCCGATCTCGACATCATTCTCGTCGGGGCGGAGGAAGCCTATCTGGTCGCGGAAGACCTCGCCGACAACGGCATTCGCGTGATCGTGGACCCGGTCGAGAACCTGCCGGATACGTTCGACTCCGTGAATGCCTCGTTCGACAATATCCTCGAACTCGAAGCGGCCGGCGTGGACTATGCCATCGCCCCCCTTTCCGCGCTCGGGACCGTCAAGACGGGCATCATCGCTCAGCATGCCGGCAATGCGGTCGGGCAAGGCCTGCCGCGCGACGCGGCCATGCGGGCCATCACCAGCACGCCCGCGCGCTGGTTCGGCATCGAGATGGAAGACGCGTCGGTCGGGTCCGACGCGACGATGATCGTCTGGGACGGCGACCCGCTGGAAGTGACTTCCGCGCCCGTCGCCATGTATAGCGAAGGCGAGGAACTATCGCTGGAGTCCCGCATGACCGCGCTGCGGGACCGCTACAATCCGGCGACCGAAGACGACCGACCGTTCAGCTATCGCTAGGTCGCATACGCACGGCTTGATTATGGCGGGCATCCGTGTAGGGAGCGGTGGCAGAAGAGTGCGCGCGAGAGTCGCGTGCCGCGACGCGTGTTGAGTATCGGATACGCCGACCAACCGCCCCGAAAGACCGCCACGTGAGCCCCACAGACGCCCCGACAGAAATATCGCCGGACGATCCGGTCGATACCACCTTCAAAGACCTCGATCTCGACCGCCGTATCCTCAAGGCGCTGGACGATCTCGGCTACGAGATGCCGACGCCGATCCAGGCCCAGGCCATCCCTGCCGCCATGCGTAACCGCGACGTGCTGGGCATCGCCCAGACTGGGACGGGCAAGACGGGGGCCTTCACCCTCCCGACCATGAACAAGCTGGCGCAGGGCCGGGCACGGGCGCGCATGCCGCGCTGCCTGATCGTCTGCCCAACGCGGGAGCTGGCCGCACAGGTGGCCGAGGACGTCAAGGCTTACGGGAAGTATCTGAAGCTGGAGATGGCGCTGCTGATCGGCGGCGTGTCCTTTGCCGAGCAGGACCGCAAGCTGACCAAGGGCGTCGACATTCTGATCGCCACGCCGGGCCGCCTGCTGGACCAGTTCGAGCGCGGCAAGATCCTGATGACGGGCGTGCAGACGCTGGTCGTGGACGAAGCCGACCGAATGCTCGACATGGGCTTCATCCCGGATATCGAGCGGATCTTCGAGATCACGCCCTTCACGCGTCAGGTCCTGTTCTTCAGCGCGACCATGCCGCCGGAGATCAAACGCCTGGTCGATCAGTTCCTGCATCAGCCCGTGACGGTCCAGATCGCGCGCCGCAACTCGACCGCCAAGACGGTGCGCCAGCGCATCGCGCGCCTCCCCTCCTCGGATGCCAAGCTCAAGCGCAACGCGCTGCGCTGGATCATCGACCAGGAAGAGGTCGATAGCGGGATCATCTTCTCCAACCGCAAGCGCGACGTGGACATTATCGCCAAGTCGCTTGGCAAATATGGCTACAGTGCCGAGCCGATCCACGGGGACCTGCCGCAATCCATCCGCACCAAGACGCTGGACCGGTTCAAGTCCGGCGACATCAAGTTTCTCGTCGCCTCCGACGTGGCGGCGCGCGGGCTCGACGTGTCGACCATCACCCACGTTTTCAACTACGACGTTCCCTTCCATTCGGAGGACTATATCCACCGCATCGGGCGGACGGGTCGGGCGGGCCGCAAGGGCGATGCCATCATGCTCGTTGCCCCGCTGGACGACAAGAACTACGAGGCCATCCTGGACCTGACGGGCAAGGACACGATCGAGGAAATCGACATTCCGGACGTGGACGACTTCCCGCGCGAAGGCAAAGGTGGTGGTCGCGGACGGCCGCGTTCGGGCGGTTCCAGCCGTCGTCGCGGCGGATCGGGCGGCAGCCGCAGCGCCAAGCCCGCCGAAAGGACCAAGTCGGAGCCCAAGTCCGACGAGACTCCAAAGCGAGACCGCAGCCGCAAGGCCCCCAGCCGCGCCAAGGCTCCGTCACGGGAAGACGACACGAAGACGGAAGACGCGCCGAAACGAGCGCCTCGCCGCGAAAAGGCCCCGGCGAAAGCCCCCGAGAAGACCGAAGACAAGCCTCGCAGGTCCCGCAGTCGTTCGCCCAAAAAGCCGGCCAACGATGGTGGCAAGGGCGGCGCAGGTTTCGGCGGCGACGTGCCGGCCTTCTTCAAGAACTAGGTCGTATACTCACATCTGGGACGGATTTTGATCGCGATGCGCGTGTCTTGGGCTAGGAGCGGTGTCGATG
>JBATXP010000305.1:0-1547 GCA_049673465.1 Litorimonas sp. | reverse complement strand
ATCGCTCAAGGACCGCGGCCTCGGCCTGTGCATCCTGTCCGGCGATGCGCAGTCGACCGTCGAGGAAGTCGCGGACGAATTGCGCCTGCCGGACCGGGTGGGACGCGCCACGCCGGCCGGGAAGCTGGACCGGCTGTCGGCGCTGCAGACGGCTGGCACGCCCGTTCTCATGGTGGGCGACGGCCTGAACGACGCGCCCGCTCTCGCCCATGCGGATGCGTCCGCAGCCCTGGCCAGCGGGGCGGAAATCTCGCGCTCCACCTCCGACATCGTGCTCCAGGGCGACACGCTGGCGGGCCTGCCCTTTGCCATCGACGTGGCGCGGGCGGCGCGGCGACGCGTCGGCGAGAACTTCGCCCTCGCCATCGGCTACAACATGCTGGCCGTGCCGCTCGCCGTCTTCGGGTTCGTCACCCCGCTCGTCGCGGCCGTCGCCATGTCGGCCTCGTCCCTTCTCGTCACCCTCAATGCACTGCGCATGCGTCGCGTGGGAGACTATGACGGCCCGGACCATCCCGGACGCTCTTTTTCGAAAGGATCGTCGTGAACTCCCTGCTCTGGCTCATCCCGATCGCCCTGGTCCTGGGCTCCGGCGCGCTCGGCCTGTTCGTCTGGGCGCTCCGGTCGGGTCAGTTCGACGACCCCGACGGCGACGCGCAGCGCATGCTGGGCGACGACGATTTCCCGCTGACCTAGGTCCTAGACTCAAAAGTTCTGCACCAGAGTCTGGCTGAGACGAGGGCGACGCTTGCGAGGTAGTTTCTGGCGAGTTTGTCCCCGGATCATGTCCGGGGCGGGCTCCCCGGGTGGCGATGCGTCGGAAGTGCTTGATCTTGCTGAAGTACCTCTCGACGATGTTGCGCTGGGCATAGACCATCCGGTCCACGCTGCGCTGGACACGCCTCTGCCGGGTGCTCGGGATGTGGGCGGTCGCGCCTTGCGCTTCGATCAAGGCGATCACGGCGTTGGCGTCGTAGCCCCGGTCTCCGACGACACCGCCAACGCCGTGCAGACCGGTCAGCAGCTCGCGCGCGACCACGCTGTCGCCCGCCTGGCCCGGCGACAGGCACAGCCGCACGGGCAGGCCGCCCTGGTCGACCAGCGCGTGGATCTTGGTGCTCAGCCCGCCGCGCGAGCGGCCGATCTGGTTCGGCGGGTCCCCTTTTTTGGCCCGCCTGCGTGCTGGTGGGCGCGGATGACCGAGCTGTCGATATGGAGGAGCGTCTGCGGGGAGGCGTCCGCCAGGGCATTGAAAACCCTGACCCAGACCCCCTCGCGAGACCAACGGTTGAACCGGTTGTAGACCGTCGTGTACGGGCCGTAGCGCTCCGGCAGGTGCCGCCACGGAATGCCCGTGCGCAAGGCGAAGAAGATGCCATCGATCACCCGCCGGTCGTCCACCCGAGCAGGTCCCTGCCGGCGCGGCGGCAGCAAGGGCGCGATCAACGCCCACTCGGCGTCAGACAGATCATCGGAAGCAGCACGGGTCATGACACGCAGGAATCACGACAGAACACCAAAAGCAAGATTTAGGTACACAACCTAGG
>JBATXP010000304.1:0-3550 GCA_049673465.1 Litorimonas sp. | reverse complement strand
GTGTTCGCCTATGCCGGCGAGGTCGAAGCCACCCATTTCAACGGTCTCGGCCGGGTCCTGGCCCAGCTCCTCAGGCTGGTGGGGAGCCCGCTGCCGCTGGATGCGGGCAATGCGGGCGCACCCGCCTTCGTCACCGTGACCGAGGACGCCGCCGGAGCCGGGCAGTTCTGGACCCGGCAATATGGCCGTCCGAATGGGCGCTTCCCGCAGACCGTGCGCAGCACCAAGCGCTTCACCGGCCCGACCGGGTGCGAGGAATGGGTGACGCGCTGGCTCGGCATGAGCCTGAACGTGCGGGTGGAGGACGGCGCGCTCTACTTCGACAGCCAGCGCTACCTGCTGAAACTCTTCGGCCGGAGCGTCGCCCTGCCGACCTGGCTGACGCCGGGCCGGTTGCGCGTGGGCCATCGGGCGATCGGCGACACCGCCTTCCGCTTCACCCTCGAATTGATTCACCCCCTGTTCGGACCCTTGCTGCACCAGAGCATTCTCTTCCGCGACCTAGAGGACAACCGATGACGATCCTCCTCTGGACCCTGATCTGCGCGCAGATCGTCATGGGCGGTCTCGACACGCTGGGACATCACGAGGTGACGGAACGGCTGGCCTGGCGGGATAGCCAACGTCGGGAGCTGCGGCTGCACGCGCTGCGCAACCTCTTCTACGGATTCGTGCTGGCGGGGCTGGCCACGGTGCAGCCCACCGGTTGGCCCGCTTTGGCGCTGATCGCGGTACTGGCGGCGGAGTTCCTCATCACATTGCGCGACTTCGCCGAAGAGGACGCGACCCGGAAACTGCCCGTGACGGAACGGCTGCTGCACACGGTGCTGACGGCCAATTACGGGGCGATCCTCGCCCTGCTGATCCCGGTTCTGCTGACCTGGAGCCGCGAACCCGCCGGGCTGGACCCTGTCTGGCATGGCTGGATGAGCGTGATCTGCCTGCTGGGCGCGCTCGCCTGCACCGGGTTGGCCATCCGCGACTGGCTCGCCTCCAATCGGTTCGCCCGCCTTCGGACCCGCCCCTTGGCCCGGATCGCCGCCCCCACTGCTGCGCCGCAGACTGTGCTCGTCACGGGCGGGACCGGTTTCATCGGGCAGCGCCTGATCCCGGCCTTGCAGGAAACGGGGCACCGCGTCGTCTTGCTGGCGCGGGACGGCAATGTGCGCGGCCTCCGCCCGCCTTTCACCGTCGTGGAGAGGCTGGACGATATTCCAAACGATAGGCGGATCGACACGGTCGTCAATCTCGCCGGAGCGCCGATCCTGGCCGGGCCGTGGACGCGGGCTGCGAGACACCGCATCCGCGACAGCCGCATCGCAACGACCCAAGACGTGGTGAGGCTGATCGACCGTCTCCACACCCGACCCGCGACCCTGATCCAGGGCAGCGCCATCGGCGTCTATGGCGTTGAGGCCGGACGAGTGAACGAGCGCACGCCCATCCGGCGAGACGGCAGTTTCAGCCAGGCGCTCTGCCTCGACTGGGAAGCCGAAGCCGCGAAGGCTGCGGGCATCCGGACCGTTTTCCTGCGCATCGGCATCGTGCTGGACCGGGCAGGCGGCGCGCTAGGGCAGATGCTGGTGCCGACCGAATATGCGGGCGGAATGCGCCTGGGCCGGGGCGACCAGCGCATGAGCTGGATCGGCCGCGACGACCTCGTGCGCCTCGTTCTCCACCTGATCGAACGGCCGGAGGTTCAAGGCCCCGTCAACGCCGTGAGCGGGATCGCGACCAATCGGGACTTCACAAGAAGCCTGGCCCGCGCCCTGCACCGCCCGAGCTGGCTCGCCGCCCCGACCTGGCTGCTCCGCCGTGTCGGCATGGGCCGGGAAATCCTGCTGGCCGATCAGGCCGTGACGGCCCGAGACATCGGCTTCATGCCCCTCGACCGCGACCTCGACACCTTCCTCGCCGCCAATCTCGGGCGTCGCAGCGCTCCGCGGAATGCGGCGTCCCGTGCCAGTCTAGCTCTGGATAGCGCACCATGAGCAATAACGGCGCGCGCATTGCGATCCTTCCGGGGCGGCTTTTGGGGCGGCCCTGGACCTGAATATACGTCCTAAGCCTTGCCGCCCGTCACGACCCGGACCGGACGGACCGGCTCCGGCGAGTTGATGCTGCGGGGGGCGGGGGCGCTGCCGACCTGGGCGTAGCGTTCCAGCTTGTCGCGCTGCATCTGGTTGACCTTGCGCAGCTGTTCGATCTCGCGGAGGCTTTCCGTATATTTATCGGACAAGGCGTCGAAATCCATCTTGGCGCGGGCAAGCGCCTGAGCCTGCCGGGCCTCCGTCGAGGCGCTTTCGCGCAGGCGCGATTCGTTGCGGTCGGCGCGTTCGCGCACCGTCTGCAGCTCCACCAGCATGCTGGAAATGTCCCGATCCAGCTGGGCGGCGGTAGCGTTCTTGATGCGCAGTTCCGCCGTGAGCTGTTCGACCTGGCGGCGCAGGGTGGTGATCTCGTCGGAGCGGCGCGATCCCGCCTCCTCGTGAGTCTCCTCCTGGCGGCTCAACCGGTACTCCGCCGCCTGCAGCGCGTTCTGCACCTCGATCAGCTGTTCCTTGGTCGCGGCCTGTTCCGTGCGCAGTTCCCGCAAGGCGGTCTGCGCGGTTTCCGACATGTTGATCTTGTCCGACAGGCGCGCGGAGAGGTCCTCGTTCTCGCGCTGCAGGGCGGACAGGCGGTGGGACTGGGCTGACAGGGTCGCGGCGCGTTCCGCCCCGGCCTCGGCCAGCTTCGCCTTGGAAAGCTCCGCCATATCGGCGCGCTCCGATTCGGCGCGCAAGTTGGCGCGCAGGTCCGCCATGTCGTCCTTTAGCGTGCCATATTCGTTTTCCATTGCCATCAGCGCGTCGCTCGCCTTGGCATGGTCGGCGGTCACGGCTTCCAGCTGGCGGCGCAGATCGTCGCGTTCCGCCTTGACGGCGGCGTATTTCGCGCCCTGCTCCGACGCCCAGGCGGTCTGTTCGTTGACGCGGGTCTCGGCGGCCTGGAGCGCGTCGCGCAGGCGATCAGCCTCCAGGGCCAGGCGGTCGGCTTCTCGGCGGCTGCCTTCCAGGCGGCTGATGGTCTCGCTCAGGCCCGACAGGCGGCGGGCGGCGACTTCCTGACGCACCGCGCCTTCGGACAGCGCTTCGGCCAGGGCGTGAATGGTCTTGTCGGCGTGATTGGCGTCGTCCGCCTCGCCCATCGCGGCTTCGAGCACACGCCCCCCTCGGTTGAAGAATGTTTTCATGGCACAGCCCCCGCTTATGCTTTTGTCGATCCTTGCGAGATCCCTAACGGACCCCCGCAGTCTTAAACACTCGTTAGGGATAACAGGGTTAACGAAGCGTTTATGAACCCCATTGCCATTATCCTTTTGGCAGCATTTGTCACGGCCATAATCTCCGGCCTGTTCGGGATGGCGGGCGGGCTCGTCTTCATGGGCGTGCTCGCCGCGTATCTGGGCGTGGCGGAAGCGATGGTGGTCCACGGCGCGGTGCAGAGCGTCAGCAACAGCTCGCGCGCCTGGATGCTGCGCGGCGACGTCCGCTGGGACATTCTGGGC
>JBATXP010000303.1:0-1512 GCA_049673465.1 Litorimonas sp. | reverse complement strand
GGCCGAGCCCCTCCGGTTTGCCCGTCGCGACATCAGCCCGAGCGAGGCCAAGGCCATCGCCTTGCGCCGCGTGCCGGGCCAGGTCGTGGACGTGCGGCGGATGCGCGGGGCCTACCGGGTTCGCATCATCCGCTCGGACGGCCGCGTCGTCGATGTGGTGGTTGACGCGGCCACGGGCCGTATCCGATAGCGGCCCGGAGGCGACTTTCGTTTCAAGCCACCGTGCGGAGCCCCCATGCGAATTCTCGTCGTCGAAGATGATCCCGATCTGTCCCGCCAACTCAAGCAGGTCCTGAAGGAACAGGGCTATGCGGTGGATGTCGCGACGGACGGGGTGGAAGGCCATTTTCTCGGCGATACGGAACCCTATGACGCGGTCGTGCTCGACCTCGGCCTGCCGCAGATCGATGGCGTTTCGATCCTGCAGAAATGGCGCGCCGACGAGCGTAAGATGCCCGTGCTGATCCTGACCGCTCGCGATCAGTGGAGCGAGAAGGTCGCCGGATTCGATGCCGGCGCGGATGACTACCTGACCAAGCCGTTCCACACCGAAGAGTTGCTGGCGCGCCTGCGCGCCCTCTTGCGCCGGGCAGCGGGTCACACGACCGACACGATCGAGATCGGCGACCTGGTCGTGGACAACCGCGCCGCCCGCGCCTTCGTCAACGGCATGGGCATCAAGCTGACCAGTCACGAGTTCCGACTGCTGGCCTACATGGCCGCGCACAAGGGCCGGGTGATCTCCCGCACCGAAATGGTGGAGCACATCTACGACCAGGACTTCGACCGCGACAGCAACACGATCGAAGTGTTCATCGGCCGCCTGCGCAAGAAGATCGGCACGGACCGGATCGAGACCGTGCGCGGGTTGGGATATCGTCTGGTCGATCCGGAAGAGCCGACCGCGGGCTAGGGTTGCCGGTCATGTTCAAATCCCTCCCCCGGGCAGGGGGCACGGAGCGTGAAGCGACCATCCCTTTGGATGTTCGTAGCGGAGTTGCCGAAACGCAAGGCGTTTCGGACCGCGCGCAAGCGCGCGGCACTGCGCTATCGTCCGTCCACAGGACGGCCGATCAGAGACGCTCCGTGCCCCCTGCCCGGGGGAGGAATTAGCAGGGCATCTCTTTTAGATGCCTAACACCCCCAACCCGTCCCTCGTCTCCCGGCTCGTTCGGGCGGCCTTGCTGTGGACGGTGCCGGCGCTTCTGACCGCGCTGGTCCTGCTGACCTGGTTCTACCGCGATACGGTCTACACCTCCTTCGACGATCCGCTGGAAGCGGCCGTGACGGACCTGATCGCGGCGGTGGAGGTCATGGAGGAGGGCGATCTGGCGCTGCGGCGCGAGCCATTCGATCCCGCCTATCAGCAGGGGCTGTCGGGGCGCTACTGGATGGTCGCGGCGGCGAGTGGTGGAACGGAGCCGTTACTGGCGTCGCGCTCCCTGCTGGGCGGGGCGTTCGAGATCGATGCGCGCGACCGGGCGCGGCTGGCGGCGGCGTCGGGCGAGGCGG
>JBATXP010000302.1:0-1561 GCA_049673465.1 Litorimonas sp. | reverse complement strand
CATGCTGGCCGTCAGCTTCCTGCCGTCCAAGGCGACGCTCTATCTCGTGCTCGGGCTGCTCCCCTTGCTGCTGTGGTTGCCCCGGTCCTGGCTGGCGGGCGACGCGCGGAAACCGGGCCACGCCGTGCTGTGCGGGGCGATGGTGATGGGTCTGAACCTGAGCGCGGGCGTGGCGGGTCCGGCGCTGGATATCTTCTACGTCAAGACGGCGCTCACCCGGCAGCAGATCGTCGCCACCAAGGCGGTGACCATGTTCGCCTCGCACCTGGCCAAGATCGCCTATTTTGGCATTCCCTTGGCGCGGGAAGCGGGTCTGGGTGGCTTGCCGCCAGTCTGGTTCTTCGTCGCCGTCGTGCCGGTGTCGATCGCGGGGACGTTTGTGGGCACGCGCCTGCTGCGTCGCTTCAGCGATGTCGGGTTCAAGCGCTATACGCGCTGGCTGGTGAGCGCGGTGGGGGCCGTCTACATCCTGCGTGGCCTCTCCCTGCTCTGACGGGCGTTGCTGTAGGTATAGAGGGCGATGCCGACGAGAGTGACGAGCGTGCCCACCCCGTCCCACACACCAAACGGCTCGCCCAGCACGAGGATGGCCGCAACGATGGTCGCCAGCGGGCCGACCATGCCCAGGATCGCGACTCCTTGCGCGCCGATCCGCCCGATCGCCATGTTGATGAAGAAGCTGGGCAGCAGGGTGCAGAACAGGGCCAGCGCCACGGCGATGATCCAGAGGTCGCGCGGCAGGTCGAGCGCCTCCGCCATGCCCGCCGGTCCGCCCGTCTGGACGAGGAAGTGGACCATCAGCGCGCTCGCCGCGCCGATCATGGCGAGGCAGGTGAAGACGCGCGCGCCGATCCGGTCCACGAAGCCTTTCGCAATGAGTTGGAAGAGCGCGAACAGCGCCGCGCAGAGCAGGATCAGCCCCGCGCCCAGCCAGAGATTGTCGCTTTGCGTGATGTCGCCGCGCAGGAACACGATCGCCAGCCCGCTATAGGCCAGCGCGACGGAGGCGAGGCCCGCGCGCGTGATCCGTCCGCCGAAGAACAGCGCCCCGAAGATCACGACGAAGGCCGGATAGGTGAACAGCAGGAGCCGCTCCAGCTGGGCGGTAATGTATTTCAACCCCTGGAAATCCAGAAAGGTGCAGACATAGTAGGCGAGCACGCCCGCCGCCATGGCCGCCAGCGTTTCCCGGCCGCCGATGCGCCCCTCGCCCGCCCGGCGCGCGATCAGGAGGATGAGCAGGTAGACCGGAAAGGACAGGCCCATGCGCAGCACCATCAGCGTGACGGCGGGCAGGTCCGGCACCTCGGCATAGGCGAGCTTCACCAGGATCGCCTTCATGGAGAACAGGACCGCCCCGACCATGCCGAGCGCGATGCCGATCCCGTCGAGACGTACGGGCAGGGCGTCGCCGACAGACTCCCCCATGGCCTCCCCTTGTACTTCGCGGAAGGAGCTTTTCACCGACGCCGCGCACGGAAGAAGCCGCGCAACAGGTCGGCCGAGCGCTCCGCCTCCAGACCGCCGCGCACCTCCGGACGGTGGTGGCAGGTGGGCTGCC
>JBATXP010000301.1:0-3017 GCA_049673465.1 Litorimonas sp. | reverse complement strand
GGCCGTGGGCTGGACGGGTCCGGCGGGCCGCATCGCCCGTGTCCACCATCACGGTCTGCGCGACTGGGTCAGGGACGGCGGCGTGCGCGTGCGCTACGAACAGCGCCGTCTGATCGGCACGGATGCGCGCGACGCCCGCACCGTGGAGGACATCGTGGCGGACATGGTCGACCCCTGACGGCGCGGTCCGAACCCGGTTGACAGGAGGGTGATTAAACACCTAATAGGTTTATAAACACCCAATCGGAGCCGACCGTGCCCACCCTGACCGACCCTGTCCCGTCCCGAACCGCATCGCGCGGCGCGAACCCCAGTCGCGAAAGACGCGGCGCTTCGCCGAGACGAGAGCCCCCGCGCCGCCGCGCCCCCATCGTCCCGTCGCGATTTCGGGGCGGCCCCTGTCCGCCCTCCCTGCGCGTCAAGACGTCCGACCGGGATCACGAAACGGCGTCCGATCGGATCTACAACCTGTTGATCGAGGACCCGCTCATGCCTCCCGCCACCCTGGCCGATCGCGCCTGCGTCGCCCCCGAGTCGGTCCGCACCATCATTCGCCGCGCCTTCGGCATGGGATTGCCGGGCCTGCGCCGCGAAGTGCTCGACCGCTACTGGGAACCCTGCCGACCCGCCCTCAAGTCCCGACCCGTTCGCGACGCCTAAGTGAGCGCCCCTATCGAGCACACCCAGTTCGAGGCCGCCTGCCGCGTCACTCCTCCCATCGTGATCGACCTGTTCGCGGGCGGCGGCGGTGCGTCCAAAGGGATGCAGCAGGCGCTAGGGCAGCCCGTGGACGTGGCGATCAACCACAACGAACACGCCATCGCCATGCACAAGCGCAACCACCCGGAGGCGGAGCACTATATCGAAAGCGTCTACGACGTGGACCCGGCGGCGGCGTGCCGGGGCCGGCCGATCCTGTCGCTCTGGGCCTCGCCCGACTGCAAGCATTTCAGCCGGGCGGCGGGTGGCAAGCCCAAGGAGAGGAAGATACGCGCGCTGGCGTGGGTCGTCGTGAAATGGGCCACCCTGCCGCAATGGCAGCGCCCCCGCATGATCTTCATCGAAAACGTGTCGGAGTTCCTGTCCTGGGCTCCGACGAAGGCGGATGGCACGCTGGACCGCCGCTACCGTCCGGGCGCGACGTTCCGCAAGTTCGTCAAGCGGCTGCGCCAGTGCGGCTACCAGGTGGAGTGGCGCGAGTTGCGGGCGGACTGGTTCGGCGCGCCGACCATCCGCAAGCGCCTGTTTCTGGTCGCGCGCTGCGACGGGCAGCCCATCGTCTGGCCCGCGAGAACGCACGCGGACCCTAGCCAGCCCGTGGAGCAAAGCCTGTTCGGGGAGCGCGGAGAGGACCTGAAGCCATGGCGGACCGCCGCCGAGATCATCGACTGGTCGCAACCGCGCCCGTCCATCTTCACCCGCAAGAAGCCGCTGGCGCACAACACGCTCAAGCGCATCGCGGCGGGCATACAGCGCTTCGTGATCGAGAAGCCCGACCCCTACCTGGTCAAGGTCAACCACGGCTACGACCAGTTTCGCGGGCAGTCGCTCGACACGCCGCTCCAGACCGTCACGTCCAAGCTGGGCACGGCGCTGGTCGCGCCGGTCATCGACCGTCCGTTCGGTGCGTCTTCGGGCGCGTCCGGACAGAACGATCCCACCCGCCCGCTGGGAGCGGTCACGGCAGGCGGTGCGGGCGGCAAGTGCGGTCTGGTCGCGCCCGTGCTGGACAGCCAGTATGGCAAGAGCCGGGGTCGCGCGGTGGACGAACCGCTCGGCACGGTCACGGCTGGGGGCGGTGGCAAGCAGGCGCTCGTCGCCCCGCAGATCACCGTCATGGGCTATGGCGAGCGGGAGGGGCAGTCACCGCGCCTGCGCTCCATCGAGGAGCCGCTGCACACCGTCACGGCAGGGGGCGTCAAGGCCGCACTCGCGGCTCCCGTGATCTCGACCTATTACGGCTCTCAGCAGCGCACCGACATAGAGGAGCCCCTGCCGACCGTGACGACGCGGGACCGCTTCGCAGTGGCCGCCCCGACGATGGTTCGGACAGATATGCACAAATCCAATGCGACGTGCGCTTACCCCATGAGCGACCCTCTTCGCACGATCACCTCATCAGGCGGATTTGCCATGACCGCCGCCTTCATCAGCCAGCAGAACCTTGGCCGCATCGGTCGCGATGCCGAAGCCCCCCTGTCCACCGTTACCACCACGGGCGCGCAGCAGATGCCCGTCACGGCGGAACTGACGCCCCTGGGCTTCCCGCCCGACGACCATAGCGAGGCCGTCGCGATCTTCCTGATGGACTATCTCGGAAGGGGCCAGCCGGGCATCCCGATGGTCGGGCCGATCCATGCGCCGAGCCAAGTTCACCGCTTCGGCACGGTCGAGATCGGCGGAAGGGTCTACCGTTTCAGCGACATCACCCTGCGCATGCTGACGCCGCGCGAGCTGTTCAACGCGCAAGGGTTCCCGTCCGACTACGACATCATGGAGGGCGAACTGTCCAAGGCGGAGATCGTCGCCAAGGCGGGCAACAGCGTGTGTCCGCCCGTCGTCAAGGCCGTCGTGGGCGCGAATGCGAGGCCCTATGCCAACGACAACTGGATGGAGCTGCGCGGGCTTCGGAGGAAGGCCGCATGACATGCCCAACTCCGCATGGTGGATCACCCGTGACGGCGACCGCGAAGCCGTCGCCCTGTTCGAGCGCCACTACAGCGCGCGGCCCCTGGAAGGCCGCACTCAATTCGTCGGCCCCGGCGAGCATATCGTCCTGCGCACATGGGAATGCGACGCCCTGTTCGTCTGGCGCGCCTTCCTCGACAATCTCGGCAACGAGCGCATCGAGTGCAGCGTCTTCCGCAATGAAGGCCCGCACCTGTCCTCCGACCTTATCCGACAGGCTGACGCCATCGCTGATGCGGTCTGGCCTGGTCGCCGGCGTCATACCTTTGTCGATGCGGCGCGGGTCCGATCAACTGTGCCTGGATGGTGCTTTCGCCGCGCCGGGTGGA
>JBATXP010000300.1:0-1784 GCA_049673465.1 Litorimonas sp. | reverse complement strand
ATCGGCTCCAGCGCGGCGAGGACGCGCTCCAGCCGCTCCGGCTCGTTGCCGTCCCAGTTGCGTTGTGGCGCGAGACGGATGCGCGCCCCGTTGGCACCGCCCCGGCGGTCGGAGCCGCGATAGGTGCGGGCGCTGTCCCAGGCCGTGTTGATCATCTCGACCGGGGTGAGGTCCGTGTCGCGAATCTTCGCCTTGACGGCGTCGACATCGTAGTCGGTCGAGCCTGCAGGCACCGGATCTTGCCAGATCAGGTCCTCATCCGGCACGTCCGGGCCGAGATAGTTGACCCGGGGGCCCATGTCGCGGTGGGTCAGCTTGAACCAGGCGCGGGCGAAGGTGTCGCGGAAATAGTCCTCGTCCGCCATGAAGCGCTGGCAGATCTCGTTGTAGATCGGGTCCACCTTCATCGCCATGTCGGCGTCCGTCATGACCGGCATGGTCGGCGTGACGCCGTCCGTGGGGTCGCGCGGCATGTCCTCTTCCTTGATGGAAACCGGTTTCCATTGTTTCGCGCCCGCAGGGCTTTCCGTCAGCTCCCACTCGTGGCCGAACAGCATGTCGAAATAGCCCATGTCGAATTTCAGCGGGTTGGTCGTCCACGCGCCTTCCACGCCCGACGTCACCACGGAGCGGGCCGTGCCGTCATGGTGCGGGTTGATCCAGCCAAAGCCCATATCCTCGATATTGCCGCCTTCCGGTTCGCGGCCCAGACCGCCCGCATCGCCATTGCCGTGCGCCTTGCCGACCGTGTGGCCGCCCGCCGTCAGCGCCGCCGTCTCCTCGTCATCCATCGCCATGCGGGCGAAGGTGACGCGGATGTGCTGCGCGGTGCGGGCCGGGTCGGGATTGCCGTTCACCCCTTCCGGGTTCACATAGATCAGGCCCATATGGACGGCGGCGAGGTTCGGTCCCAGCGTATCGGCCTCTTCCAGGTTGCCGTAGCGGTTCTCGGAAGGGGCAAGCCATTCCTTCTCCTCGCCCCAGTTCACGTCGATCTCGGGCGCCCAGATGTCCTCGCGGCCATAGCCGAAGCCGAACGTCTTCAGGCCCATATTCTCGTAGGCGACCGTGCCGGCCAGCAGCATCAGGTCCGCCCATGAGATGGAGTTGCCGTACTTCTTCTTGATCGGCCAGAGCAGGCGGCGCGCCTTGTCGAGATTGCCATTGTCCGGCCAGCTATTGAGCGGCGCGAAGCGCAGATTGCCCGTGGAGCCACCCCCGCGACCATCAGAGGTGCGGTAGGTGCCGGCGGCGTGCCAGCTCATGCGGATCATCAGCCCGCCATAATGGCCCCAGTCGGCCGGCCACCAGGGCTGCGGGTCCGTGAGCAGCGCGTTTATATCCGCCTTGAGCGCGTCGAAGTCGAGCGCCTTGACGGCCTCCCGGTAATCGAACTCCGGGTCCATCGGGTTGGAGCGCGCATCGTGCTGGTGCAGGATCTCGACGTTGAGCGCTTCGGGCCACCAGTCCTTGGTGGAGGTGGAGCGGCTGCTGGTCGCGCTGCCGTGCATCACGGGGCACTTGCCGGTCATGGGGGTCATCTCGTTCATCGGGTCTCTCTCTCCTGGTGGTCTCAAGCTTGCGGGTGGTCTGGACGTCGCTCTTCGGGGCGGATTGTGGACGGGTCTATGAGGTTTCGCGCCATTCGTCCAATCGTTGGTTTCGAAACATCTCATCGGCGCAGGCTATGGTATCGCGATCCGTTCACCTTGCATTCACCGCCCCCGACCCACGGAACCATCCCAGGTGTTCTTGCCGGATGTGGGCGGCGAGACGCCTGGTGG
>JBATXP010000299.1:0-4909 GCA_049673465.1 Litorimonas sp. | reverse complement strand
CGGGGACGGCAATGACAGGCTGAACGGCAGGGGGGGGCGACGACACCCTTGACGGGGGTGCGGGCAACGACACGCTCAATGGCGGCGAGGGCGACGACGTGCTGCGCGGCGAAGGCGGGGCGGACGTGATCAATGGCGGGGCGGGCGTGACCATCGTGGTCGGCGGCAACGGAGCCGACCTGTTCGCGCGCTCCGGCGCAGGCCGCGACGACATTCGCGACTTCGAGGACGGGATCGACAGGATCCTGGTCTCCGACGACTTTGCGGACTTCGAGGAGCTGTCGGGCAACATGACCCAGCTGGGCAATGGCGTGCTGATCGACAACGGCTCGGACGGCGCCTACTTCCTGGCCGGCATCACCCTGTCGCAGCTCGACGCGGACGACTTCGTCTTCGCAGGCGACACCATCGCCTAGCCACACCAATAGACCGGAACCACAAAAGCGCGGATCGAAGGACCCGCGCTTTTTCGTTTGGCCCACCCGCAAGTGCGGATTGTATCGCAAGACAAAACCCATACGCGATTGACTCCGCGATACAGCCCGTAGACTTTCGGCTCATCAATCCGCTCCCGGCGTCATGCCGGGAAAGAGAGACTGGGGCCGAGCATGACAGATATCTTCCACGGCGTTGCTGGCGCTGAATACCGACATGATGCGGGGACAGACGACGATCCGACATATGGGATCACCACCCCGGCGAGCGGTCGCGCGGAGTTCGGCGCATCCGCAAGTCCGACGACGGTCCCCCTCCTCGCCATGTCCGATACGGTGTTTTCGAGCGCTCCGGGCTCCGGCTTCGCCATGTCCGCCCCGATCGCCAACAATGACGGGATCACGCTCATCGGCGGCGACGGCGATGACGGTCTGGCCGGCGGCTCGGGCGATGATGTTCTGCAGGGCGGGGACGGCAATGACAGGCTGAACGGCAGGGGGGGGCGACGACACCCTTGACGGGGGTGCGGGCAACGACACGCTCAATGGCGGCGAGGGCGACGACGAACTCAGCGGCGGTGCCGGAGACGACCGTCTGTTCGGGCTGGCGGGGCGCGACACCATCGAAGGCGGGGACGGAAACGACATCATCCGCGGCGGAGCGGACGATGACGATCTGGCCGGCAATGGCGGGGACGATTCGATCCGTGGCAATGATGGGGACGACACGATCCGCGGCGGAGACGGAGAGGACGTGATCTTTGGCGATGCGGGCGACGACGATCTGGACGGCGGAACGGGCGACGACACGATCAGCGGCGACGCGGGCGACGATGTGCTGTTCGGCCGGGTGGGCGACGATATGCTGTCCGGCGGCGAAGGCAACGACCAGCTCTACGGAGGTGACGGCCGGGACGTCCTCATCGGCGGAAACGGAGCCGATAGACTCATCGGAGGGACGGGCGACGACATGATGGATGGGGGCATCGGGGCGGATGTGCTGAACGGCCAGACCGGCGACGACCTGATTCGAGGCGGAGACGGCGAGGACAGTCTGACCGGCGGCCTTGGCGACGATACGCTATATGGCGATGCGGGCGACGACGTTCTGAATGGCCAGATCGGAAACGATGTCCTTTTCGGTGGCGCGGGACGGGACGTTCTTGGGGGCGGCATCGGCGACGATGTGATGGACGGTGGCGCAGACGGGGACCGGATATTCGGTCATACGGGCAACGACACGATCTACGGCGGGTCAGGCGACGATCTGATCCGGGGCGGCGAAGACGATGACGACCTGTTCGGCGACGAAGGCGACGACGACGCCCGCGGCGATGCCGGCGACGACGAGCTGCGCGGTGGGGACGGAAACGATGTCCTCTTCGGCGACGCGGGCGAAGACACGATCCATGGAGACGCGGGAACGGACCGGCTATCCGGTGGCGCCGGGAACGACAGACTCTTCGGCGGCGACGGCGACGATCTGCTCCAGGGTGACGATGGTCGCGACGCGCTTTACGGCGAGGCGGGCAATGACAGGCTCTTCGGGTCTCGCGGCGAAGACCGGTTGGATGGCGGAACTGGCGACGATATGCTGGACGGGGGCGACGACGATGATAGTCTGATTGGCGGTGACGGAGACGACGAACTCGAAGGTGGAGCCGGAGCCGACACGCTGGACGGCGGAAGAGACGACGATATTCTGTCGGGCGGGTCCGGCGACGACGAACTGATCGGAGGAAGCGGCGACGATACCCTCTTCGGCGGGGATGGACGCGACGCCCTGTCGGGCGATGCGGGTCGTGACGTCCTGAATGGGGGCGCGGGCGACGATGTGCTCATCGGCGGATCGGAGAATGACGAGTTGTCCGGCGGTTTGGGAAATGATGCCCTGATCGGCGGATCGGGCGACGACAATCTGAGCGGCGGAGACGGGCTGGACACGCTCAACGGTGGGTCCGGCGACGATGCACTGAACGGCGGCTCCGGCAACGACATCCTGCAGGGCGGCAGCGGCGGCGACAGACTGATCGGCGGCGATGGAGTCGACCGGTTGGTCGGCGGGACCGGCGACGACGCATTGTTCGGTGGGGCCGACAAGGACATCATGTTTGGTGGCGAGGGCGACGACGAGCTGAACGGCGGCTCCGGCAACGACAATCTGCAAGGCGAAGACGGCGCGGATGTGCTGAATGGTGGAGAGGGGTCCAATTTCGTATTGGGCGGCGCGGGCGCGGACCTCTTCGCGCGCTCCGGCGCGGGGCGCGACAGTATCGGAGACTTCGAGGACGGGATCGACAGGATCCTGGTGTCCGACGACTTCGCGGACTTCGACGAACTTCGGGGACAGATGAGCCAATTGAGAGACGGCGTGCTGATCGACAATGGCTCGGACGGCGCCTACTTCCTGGCCGGCATCACCCTGTCGCAGCTCGACGCGGACGACTTCGTCTTCGCAGGCGACACAATCGCCTAGCCACACCAACAGACCGGAACCACAAAAGCGCGGATCGAAGGACCCGCGCTTTTTCGTACGGAGAGACCGGCGGGTCCCTACTCCGTCGCGGCGGCCTCCACGGCTTCCAGGACGCGCAGCAGGTTGCCGCCCCAGATCTTGGCGATGGCCGCTTCGTCGTAGCCGCGGCGGACCAGTTCGGCCGTGACGGCCTCGGTCTCGGACGCGTCGCGCCAGCCGTCTATGCCCCCGCCGCCATCGAAGTCGGACGCGATGCCGACATGGTCGATGCCCGCCACCGCGACCGCGTGGTCGATATGGTCGACGAAGTTGGAGACATCCGCTTCCGGGGCGAGAGCGTCGATTTCGGAGCGGCGGGCGCGGTAGGCGTCGCGCACGGCGTCGTCCCAGTCCGACCAGGTGCCGAAGGCTTCGTACTCCGCGTCCAGCGCCTCGCGCGCCGCCTGCTGCTCCGGCGTCGGCACCTTCACATAGGCCCCCAGCGCCACCATCTGCGCGACGCCGCCGACCTCGGCGATCTTGCGCAGCTGTTCGTCGTCGAGATTGCGGCGACTGTCCGCCACCGCCTTGACGCCGCTATGGCTGGCGATGACCGGCGTGCGCGACAGCTCCGCCGCCTGCATCATGGTCTGCTTGCCCGTATGCGACACGTCCACCATCACGCCGTGATCGTTGAGTTCGCGCACCAGCTCGCGCCCCAGCTCGGACAATCCGCCATGGCGCGGGCCGTCGTCGCGGGCGAGGTTGGGGTTGGAACTGTCTCCGAACTGGTTGTGGCCGAAATGGGTCAGTCCGACATAGCGCACCCCGCGCGCGGCCCAGTCGGCGACCGAGGCCGGGTCCTCGGCCAGCGGAAAGGCGTTCTCCATCCCGACCAGCACGGCGAACTTCCCGTCCGCCACGATGCGGCGCACGTCGGCCGCGGTGACCGCCAGCTCGAAGTCCTCGCGCTCCGCCGTCAGCCGCTCGATCGCGCTCATGCGCGTTTCCGCGATGCCCAGCGCCGTTTCGTAGCCCTCCGGCGTCAGCTCGCCTTGCGGGATGTAGACGATCCAGAACCCGCTATCGAGGCGGCCCGCCTCCAGCTTGGGCTGGTCCACCTGCAGGTCGGTCGGACCCGCCGGGTCGATCTCGATCATGTAGGTCAGCGGAATGTCGATATGGGTGTCGAGGGTCAGCAGGCGCGAATGCAGCGCGGCGACATCGATCTCGACCGGTGCTTCGACGACCGTTTCGCCGGGGGCGACGGGCGCGGGACCTTCGGGTCCTGGATCGGCGCACGCGGCGAGCGCGGCCGCGGCGGTGAGCAAAAGGGCGGAGCGGAATGCGGTCATGTTTGGGTCCTTAAACGCGGCCTTAAGGCCCCTGTCGCACGCTGCGCCCATGAGGGCCATACCCGACATCCCCGCCGACGAGGTGCGCGCGACCTTCCTGGGCCATCTCGCCGGGGAGCGCAGGCTTTCCGACAAGACCGTGGAGGCCTATGGCCGCGACGTGCGGGACTTTCAGACCTTCCTGACGCACCATCTGGGCGAAGCGGCGGGCCTGCGCGCGCTGGGCGGGCTGGAAGCGAGCGATTTTCGCGCCTATCTCGCCTTTCGGCGCGAGGGCGGGCTGGGGTCGGCGTCGGTGCAACGGCTGCTCTCCGCCCTGCGCACCTTCTACCGCTATCTGGAGCGGCGCTGGGACGTGTCCAATTCCGCCATTGCCCTGATCAAGGGTCCGCGCGCGAAACGGCCCGTGCCCAAGGCACTGTCGGTCGAGGGCGCGCGAGAGCTGACGCAAACCGGCTCGCTAATGGGGACGGACGCCTGGATCGACGCGCGCAACAATGCCGTGCTGGCCTTGGCCTATGGGGCGGGCCTGCGCATCGGCGAGGTTCTGGCGCTGACGGCGGAGGAGTTACCGCTGGGCGAAACGCTGGTGGTGCGGGGCAAAGGCGGCAAGTCGCGGCTCGTCCCGATCCTGCCAGCCCTGCGCACGGCCGTGGCGCGCTATG
>JBATXP010000298.1:0-3955 GCA_049673465.1 Litorimonas sp. | reverse complement strand
CGCTTGGGGTGATCCTGTTCGAGCGCACGCCCCGCGCGCTCTTCCTGACGCAGGCCGGCGCCGAGCTGCTGGAGCATTTCCGCGGCATGGGAGAGGCGGCGCGCCGCGTCTCCCTCGGAGCGGCCGGACAGTCCGAAGCCGTCACGGGGCAGGTCGTGATCGCCGCGACCAACGGCATGGCGACCTACGTCCTGCCGCGGGTGCTGAAGGCTCTGCGGACGAGGGCGCCGGGGCTTCAAATCGAGATCGTCGCCTCGAACGAGACCAGCGATCTGCGGCGCCGCGAGGCCGACATCGCGATCCGCCACAAGCGCCCGCAGGACGAGGCCCTGTTCGCCAGGCGGCTGCGCGACATGGCGGGGCGGCTCTACGTGTCGACGCGGTACCTGGACGAGGTCGGCCGTCCCTCGACCGCCGCCGATCTCGCCCGGATGCAGTTCGTCGGGTTCGACGCGCCCGAACGCCGCCTGGCGCTCATGGCGTCGCGCGGGATCGATCTGACGACCGGGAACTTCAACTTTCTCACGTCGAGCGTGACGCTTTCCGTTGCCCTCGTCCGGCAGGGCTTCGGGATCGGCATCCTGCCGGCCGAGATCGGCGACGCCTATCCCGAGCTAGAAAACCCGTTCCCCGCCTTCGAGCCGATCCAGATCGAGATCTGGCTCGTCGCTCACCGGGAACTCAGGACGAACCCGCGGATCAGGCTCGTCTTCGACGTGATCGCGGATGGCCTGTGACGCTTCGCGCAAGGAGGCCCTGCTACGGACGCAGACGCACGGCCATCCTCCATGCACCGGTCGCGCCTCAATCGAGGCATGAAGAGAGCCGACTTGAGAAACGCTTGCTAGGCTATGGTCCAAAGCGACTTCGCTCGTCCCGAAGGTACCTGCTCCGGTTAACCGCTAGACCCGCGTTCACCCTTACGCATCGGTAAACGTCCGTTAAAAAATTTACGCGCAATGGACACATCATGCCATCGCCAGAAATCCTTGAGGGCATGCCGACGACCGAGCGCCAAATGGCAGCCGTTCGCCCCCCGCGGTGGAGGCCCGAAAGGCACCCGTTTCGACCGGCGTTGCATGGTGGATGAATTGCTGGTTCGGCAATTCTCCCACTCCCGACGATCTGGTCCGGGTGAGGCTCGGGCTTCCTGCCTCGCAGCACGGATCATCGGGGCCTGCATCGTCGGCACGTCACATGCCGTGCGACATCGCTGACCGGAGGAACGGACCGGTCGGGCGCGTCGGTCTTCGTGTCGGGGGGTCCGTGGGCGATCCGGGCCTGTCCCCGGCGGCTCCTCGGGACGCCGACGAGGATCCCGCGATGAGCACCGGCACCATGGAACGTCGCGGTCCGGGATAGACCGCCCCCCGGGCTGCACGCCTTCGGGGTTCGGCCCCCCGTCGGCAAGGGCCGCATGTCCACCGGCTCGACGATCAGGCGATGGTCGAAATGCCGACGCCGACGATCATCGGCACGTTCGCGGCAGGGGTGCCGGTTTCCGACACCATCGAGGCGGCCGGAAACGTGAGCGTCTCCATCCCGTCCGCCGTAGACGCCTCCAATCCGGCGGCATCGTAGACGAACCCGGCGACGGCGACGGGCCTGCGACCCGCGACTTCACGCTGGATCGCTGAGGCGGCCCGTCCGTCCAGCGTGGCGACGACCGTCACGTTCAGTCCGACCTGAAGCCCCGTGACCATGCCGCGCAGGATGCCCGCCGGCCCGAAGAAGCTGTCGAAGGTCAGCCCACCCTGGAACGGGCCGCGGGAGAGGAGGCGCACGAGAGCGCCATCGAACCAGGCACCGGGGCGGACGGCGACGTCGGCCCAGGCATCGGCATGCAGTTCCAGCCGGGTCACGGCCCCGGCGGCCAGCATGATCGGTGCCGCGGCCGCACCCTTGCCGACCGAGAAGAGCGGTTCCTGCGGGCCGGTCCCCCGCGGCCGGGTCAGGTCCACGACGATCGTCGCCGCAAGCCCCGGCTTTCCGACGGAGGCGGCGACGAACGCATCCGGGCTCTGGGTGATCATCCAGTCCGGCATCATCTTCGGGCCGTTGCCGTAATTCACCTGGGTGAGGTTCGTCGCGTCCGTCAGGGCCGCCTGCGCCGCCGTCGCCATCGATGACGGCGCGAGGGCGGACAGGAAGAGCGCGTAGGCATCCGACAGACGCTGGGACGAGGCCTCGTAGCGCCCCCATTCCCCCGGGCGCTTCGCGGCGTAGGAGCAGAACTCGTAGGCACGCGCCGACATCGAACCGGGCGCATCCGCGGGCCAATCCCAGAGTGGAGACGGAAGACAGAGCTGCATGGAGACCGGCAACGGCGCCATCGCGGCCTGCGTGGCGATGAGGGCCTGCCCGACGGGAGGTGCCCAGCGTTCCGGCGTCACGGCCTGCGGACCGGGCATCCCCTGATGCACGGCTATGGCTTCGGAAATAGCTGCGAACATGGTTTCCCCCCTCAATCCCCGGATACCGGATCGTCGACGGCTATGGGGCCGGATAGGTGCATTTTTACGATGTTTTATCCGGTTTTAGATTCCACCGTGCTACGAACGATCTGGGCCAGCAGGCCCTCGCCTCCACCATTCGGAGGCATCTCCAAACGCAAGCCCGATGCCGGTTCCGGCAGTCGTCGCCGGTCGGTTCGTCAGGGCCGCCCGCAGCCTCGCCGCATTCCATAGCCCGAAGGATCGACCCCATGCTCGACAAACTCGCCGTCACCGTCGCAACCCCCCTGGACCAGTCGCTCTTCGACCAGACCTGGACCGAGATCAAAGCGAAGATGCTGGGCGCGGGTGCGAACCTGCAGATCCTGGATCCGACGATCGACTGGTGGTTCGACGCGGCCGGGGCCGGCACGATGTCGGCCCGCGCGCTCAACATCGTCAACACCGTTCCGAAATGGTCGACCGTCGGGGCCTATTCACCGGGCGCGTCGAGCGTCTTCGACAGCTACGTGCAGGTGCTCCAGCACGTGGACCCGACCATTCCGCCGGCGCAGCGGCAGGCCTTCACGAACGCCCACAACGCCCTCGTCACGGCGCAGGCGACCCGGTCGCAGGACGAGCAGAAGCGCAACCGGCAGTGGGTCGTCGACAGCACCGGCCTGCCCGCCGGCGTGCCCGTACCCGACTACCCGACCTGGCTGATCCAGTCAGGCTGGGCCGGCACCCTGAAGACCGATTCCGATGCCATCTCGAAAGCGCAGGAGACCTTGGGCAATGTCATCGCCAACCAGGATCCGGCGCTGAAGAAGGCGTTGCTTGCCGCGGCCATGCCGGCGGATGCGAACACCAAGAAGGCCGGCTTCACGACCGTCGATCAGGGCGACGGCACACTCGTCCCGGCCCCGGTCTTCTCGGTCGGGACGACGGGTCAGGATTGGGTCGCGCTCCTGTCGCAGGGCGGCGGGGACAAGCGCACGATCACCGTGAGCCAGTCGAAGTCGAGCGACAACATGTCCAAGAGCTGGGCGAAGGCCGACACCAAGGTCAGCGGCTGGTTCTGGTCGGTCGAGATCAGCGGCCGCTGGGAGCAGCTCGACATCGACCAGTCCGACGCCTCCGTCTCCGCGACGATCGAGATGACGACGACGCAGGTGGACGTGACGCCGGGCGACTGGTTCGATGGCGGGTATCTCAAGACGCTGAAGGGGCAGGGCAACTTCTTCCCGCCCTGGCAGGCGACGGGCGGCGCGTCGCCGGCCTTCGGCGAAGGCGGGCTCCTGCCGCTGCAGATCAGGCAGCTCATCGTGGCCTACCAGCCCTCGTTCACGATCTCGATGGCGCAGAGCACCTACAACCGCGCGCTCAAGCAGTTCCAGGCCGCAACCAACGTGCGGATCGGGCCGTTCACCTTCGCCGGCAGCGGCGGGCATACGAGCGACAAGGTGAACACGACCGCGTCCAACGGCCAGTTCACCGGCAAGTCCACCGCGACCTACCCGTTC
>JBATXP010000297.1:0-2189 GCA_049673465.1 Litorimonas sp. | reverse complement strand
CCACGGCACGGTCCACGCCCCGCGCACGAGGCTTCGGTCCCAGGTGACGCGACCTCGCACGGTCCGCCAATATTCGATCCATCGACCCATGGTCATTCCCTTGTCGGAAGGATTTTGCCATAAACGGGCGCGCGCGTCACGGGCCAGACACGCTCCCGCGAGGCGTGCGTGTCAGCCCACCGGATAGCCGCGCCAGCGCTTGACCGTCTTCATCACCAGGCTGCTCTGGATCTGGGTGACGTGGGGCAGGGCGGAGACGACGCGTCGGTGGATGCGCTCATAGTCCTGCGTGTCGGTCGCCGCGACGCGCAGGATATAGTCGGCCGGTCCCGTGGCGAGGTGGCATTCCAGCACTTCGGCGCGCGCGGCGGCGGCGCGCTCGAACTCCGCCAGCACCGTCTCGCTCTGCCCCTCCAGCGTGACTTCCACGAAAAAGGTCATGCGGTAGCCCAGGGCTTCGGCGTTGAGGCGCGCCCCGTACCCCTCGATCACGCCGCGCTCTTCCAGCAATCGGATGCGGCGATGGCAGGCCGATGCCGACAGGCCGACCAGTTCGCCAATGGTCGCGGCGGATCGGCGGCTATCCGCCTGCAATTCGCGCAATATCCTGCGGTCCGTCGCTTCCAGCGTAGATTTCATCCGACAATCCCTTCGTTTCGTCGGACATTTACGCGCAATACTAGACAAACGATAGACGGACTCGTCACTATTCGCGCGTCTGCGCTCTTATAGGACCCGAAAACGCCCTTTCGGAGAAGCTCCCATGCGCATCGGTGTCCCCAAGGAAATCAAGACCCACGAATATCGCGTCGGTCTGACGCCCGAAGCGGTCGCGGAAATGGTCGCGGACGGCCACGAGGTCTGGGTCGAGACGATGGCGGGCGCAGGTATCGGCGCGGACGACGCGGAATATGAAGCCGCCGGCGCGGCGATCCAGCCCGACGCGGCCACCGTGTTCGAAGGCTGCGACATGATCGTCAAGGTCAAGGAGCCGCAGGCGGTGGAGCGCGCCATGCTCCGTCCCGGCCAGATTCTCTACACCTACCTCCACCTCGCCCCCGATCCCGACCAGACGCGCGAACTGCTGGAGAGCGGCGCGGTCTGCATCGCCTACGAGACCGTCACCAGCCCCAGGGGCGGCCTGCCGCTGCTCAAGCCGATGAGCCAGGTCGCGGGCCGGCTGTCCATCCAGGCGGGCGCCAACGCGCTGCAAAAGGAAAATGGCGGACGCGGCGTGCTGCTGGGCGGCGTGCCGGGCGTGAACTCGGGCAAGGTGCTGATCATCGGCGGCGGCGACGTCGGCTACAACGCCGCGCTAATGGCCGTTGGCATGCAGGCGGACGTGACCATCCTGGAGCGCTCCAACGAAGTCATGGAAAAGCTCTCCTACGAATTCGGCGTGCGGGCTCAGGTCGAACGCTCCACGCCCGCCGTACTGCAACAGCGTTTGGCGGAAGCCGATCTGGTGATCGGCGCGGTGCTGATTCCCGGAGCCGCCGCGCCCAAGCTGGTCACGCGCGACATGCTCGGCCTCATGAAGGAGGGGGCGGTCATGGTCGACGTCGCCATCGATCAGGGCGGCTGCTTCGAGACGTCGCGCCCCACCACCCATGCCGACCCGATTTTCGTCGTGGACGGCATCGTGCATTACTGCGTCGCCAACATGCCGGGCGCGGTGGCGCGCACCTCGACCTACGCGCTGAACGCGGCGACCGTGCACCATGCCAAGCGCATCGCGCGGCTCGGTTGGAAGGACGCGCTGCGCGAAGACCCACACCTGCTGAACGGTCTTAATGTATGCGAAGGCAAGCTGACGATCGAAGCCGTGGCGGACGCGCAGGGGCTGGACTGGGTCGAGGCGTCGAGCGTTTTGTGATCCCTCCCCCGGGCAGGGGGAGGTGGGCGAGCGCAGCGAGGTCGGTGGGGGCCGAAACCTATCGGGATCGCATGACCTCGGTGTCGTCCACGACCGAGAGGCTCGGCCCCCGCTGAGCCTGGCGCTACGCGCAGCGGCCCACCTCCCCCTGCCCGGGGGAGGGATTTAAGGCGGAGTTGCGATCTGCTAGTCCCCTTGCCGTGACCCCGACCCTCCATCTCTCCTGTGCCGTCTCGTCCGACGGCTATCTCGACGACAGCGCGCCCGACCGCGCGATCCTGTCCTCGCCCGAGGACCTCGACGCCGTGCTCGC
>JBATXP010000296.1:0-7316 GCA_049673465.1 Litorimonas sp. | reverse complement strand
CTGCTAGGCGTGTCGGGGCAATTGTCGTCGCGCGAGGTCAAGGGTCGCCGCCTGATCGGCCCGGCCGTGGCGGACGGGGTGAAGACGGTATCCATCGGCCTGCTGACGGGTAGCGAGGAGCCGGTCGTGTGGCGCGGACCCATGGTCCAGGGCGCGATCGCGCGCATGTTGTGGGACACGGATTGGGGCGCGCTGGACGTGCTGCTGATCGACATGCCGCCGGGCACGGGCGATCCGCAACTGGGTCTGGCGCAGGACGTGGAGCCGGACGGAGCGATCATCGTCACCACCCCGCAGGACCTCGCCCTGCTGGACGCGCGCAAGGGGGTGGGCATGTTCGGCAAGGTCGGCATTCCCGTGATCGGCTGGGTGGAGAACATGGCCGTCTTCACCTGCCCGAGCTGCGGCGATTCCCACCGCTTGTTCGGGGACGGACAGCTGGAGCTCCCCGGAGACATGGACGTGCCGAAACTGGCCAGCCTGCCCCTGTCGCTGGAGATGCGGGAGGCGCGGACCGGCTACGGAGCCTTGGCCGAGGCTGTGCTAGGTCGTATACTCAAATCTGGGGCCGGTTTTGACGGCCTTGGGGCGGTTCGTGCCTTTGATCAGTAGTGGGCGCGGGCTGGAGCGAATGCTGTGGCCTTCGGAAAGACAGCAACAGAGCCTGCCCCGGGCATCGACCCGGGGTCCACGGGCCGCCCCAAGGCCGCCCGTCAGGCTCGCGCATCGCGATCAAAAGCCGTCCCAGATGTGTGTATACGACCTAGGCGTTCTTGCGGACCGTCCCGGCTGAGGGGCCGCGCCGTTTGGTGGCCACGGACCATTTCGCCCAGAGCCAGAAGATCTTCGGGCCGTCCACCAGGTAGCGCTTCCACAGGCGGCGCGGCTCGGACGCCAGGCGGTGCAGCCATTCCAGCCGGGCGCGCTGCATCCATTTCGGGGCGCGCTTCACCCGCCCGCCGATGAAGTCGAGCGAGGCCCCGACGCACAGCCCCATGCCGACGCAGTCGCCCCGGTCGAGACAGGCCTTGGCGACCATTTCCTGCTGCGGGCTGCCCACGCAGACGAAGACGTAGCGGGCCGGGTGATCGGCGACGAAGCGCGCGCACGCCGCGATCGCTTCGGGGTTCCGGCGCAACCCCATGGGCGGCATGTGGTGGTGGACGCGGGACAGGCCGTAGCGGGCCTTGACGATATTCACGATCTCCCTGTCCGCGCCGATCACCGTGATGGGATCGTCCGGCGTGATGACATTGTCGAAGAGCTGCTGCGTCAGGTCCGATCCGGGCACGGCCGATAGCGGCAGGCCGGACAGGCGGGCCAGCACCTCCAGGATGCGCGAGTCGCAGACCGACAGCCAGGAGGCGTCGTAGAGCGAGCGGTAGAGCTCCGGTTCGCGCGCGAGCCGCACCAGATGGTCCACATTGGGCGTGACGATGTAGCGAAAGGCGTGACCGACGCTCATCCACTTGGCGCGCTGCAGGGTCTGCATCGGGGTGAGTGGATCGAACACCGCACCGATAAATTCGTAGGAGCGCGGATTGATGCGCCAGTCCAGCCGGTCCCCGCGCGCATCGTGCCCGTCCGGGCTCTGGCGGGAATCGACCGTACGCGGTTGCGCGGGCGCAATGACCGAGTCCGGAGCGGTCATGGGGCCGGCAGGTTCGATGCTAGCGGGTTTGGCGCTCATGGGTCAGCCCTCCTCAAGACCGTTCCCATAGACAGGCTATGATGAAAACCCTGTTACCCGACCGTTCAGCCCGCATTTACCATGAGGGCGGGCCTACCCGTCCGCGCGGCCGAAGGCGGCTTCCAGGCGGCCGATCTGGTCGGCCACCGTATTGCCGACCTGGGCGGCAATGGTGCCGTAGAGCGAACGGTCGAGCCGCATGATGCGTTCGTAGATCGACTTGGAGCGTGCCTCCAGGTCCAGGAGGCGGGCGGGCAGCGCGTAGGCGTCCATGGCGATGTCGGAGAATGACAGCTTGCCGCCCGCATCCGACGCGACGTCTTCGGCCACCAGGCGATATTTCTCCGCGCGGGCCTCGATCAGGCTCATGTCGCCTTCCTTGAGGGCGCGCTGCACCAACAGCCAACTGGCGACCTGCATCAGGCGGGTCGTCAGACGCATGGAGTGCGACGCGTAGAGCAGCGCGTCGTCGCGCGGGAGCTGCTTGGCTTCCGCCCGGCCCGGCCCGTCCAGATAGGCGGCCGTTTCCTCCACCATGTCCATGCCTTCGCGGAAGGTGCGCGCGAACAGCTCAGAGCGGGTGAACTGCAGGAGGCGGCTTTCCGCCTGGGCGGTCATGGGATTGGGATCGCCCTCGGCGGCATCCGTCTGGGCGGCGTCTTTCGGGCCGGAAGCGTTGGGGGGCTGGCGTTCGGCTGTCATCATGTTTTCCGTCCCGCGGGGAAAGTCGTGTGTATCGCGATGACAGGGGTTTGCAAGGCGCGCGCCACAGGGGCACCTCGACCGGGGTTTGTCCGAAACGGGACAGGGTTGGGTTAACAGCCGGACCGCCTCATCCGTGCCGCTTCGCGGCCTCATCGCTTCACGGTTTCGGCGCGAACAGCGCGTCGGCGGCGCTGCGTTCCGTGCCCTTCTTCTCCCGCTCCGCTTTCAGGCGCAGGATTTCCGCTTCGTAGGCGTCGATGCGCGCATCCAGCTCATGCAGGGACAAGCCGTAGAGGTCTTCGCCGATGCGGTAGGTGTCCGCACCTTGCGGTTTGGGGCGCTCTTCATCCATTGCCGTGTCCTTCACTTGCCAAGCGCGGTCTAACCGCCTACCTACCCCCTGTCGACAAGGCGAAGAGGCCGAACCCGACGCCCCGACCCCGCAGTGAGCGGGGTTTTTCTTTGGGGATAGAACGGACGGCCTCTCGCGACCAAGGAGAGATGCGACCATGACCCAGATCCTGATGCCCAAGGCGACCGCAGTCTGGCTGATCGACAACACCGCGATGAGCTTCAAGCAGATCAGCGAGTTTTGCGGCCTGCACATCCTGGAAGTGGAAGGCATCGCGGATGGCGATGTGGGCATGGGCATTCGCGGCGCGGACCCGATCGCCAACGGCCAGGTCTCCCGCGAGGAGATCGAGAAGGCGGAAAAAGACCATAGCTACGCCATGAAGCCCAACACGTTCGACGCCGACGAGCTGCCCCAGCCCAAGAAGCGCGGGCCGCGCTATACGCCGCTGTCGCGCCGCCAGGACCGCCCGGACGCCATCGCCTGGCTGGTGCGCAACCACCCGGAAATGTCCGATGCGCAGATCAGCAAGCTGATCGGCACGACCAAGCCGACCATCAAGTCGATCCGCGAGCGCACCCATTGGAAGATCAATACCATCCAGCCCCAGGACCCGGTCAGCCTCGGCCTCACCAGCCAGGTCGATCTCGACAAGGCCGTCAAGATCGCCGCCGACAAGAAGGCCAAGGAAGACGCCAAGAACGCGGTGGAAGGCGGCGAAGCGCTCAAGCCCGCCCCTGCGCCGGAGCCCGAGCCGGAAACGTCCAAGGCGGAGCTGACGCTGGAGAACTTGTTCAAGCCGTCGAGCTAAGGACGGCCTTCGAGGTCGGGCGAGCTTTCGGGCGCCCGGCCCTACACCTTCCGGTCGATGCCGGCGCGTGACAGTATGTCGTTGGCCGTGTGTCGACTGTACAGGTTGCGCGGCAGGATCACGAAGCGTCCGCTGGCGTTGACCCAGCGTTCGTGCGACCCCTTCGTGTTGCGGTCATAGTCGTAGCCGTGATCGCGCAGCAGGCGGACGATGTCGCGGTAATAACCCTTAGGCATCTACCGCGCGTTCCGCTGGCTTCTGCCAGACGATCGCAGGGATCAGTTCCAGCAGCGGCTTGGTCCTGAGATCGTCGGGACGGACGTGATTGGCCAGGATCAGATCGGCGGCGTGTTCGTTGATGACGGCCTCGAACTCGTCGAGCGTGTCGGTTTCGATGTGCAGACCATCGATATCGGACTGGGAGTACCAGCGGCTGACCTCATCGTCCCAGAGCGCCCTGATGGTGAATGTCCGTTTCATGACCTGAAGATGGGACCAAAGGGGCGTTTTGTCCACTCCCTCGTGCGGGGACAGGCCGGGACGGCGCTCAGCTGGTTGTCGATGGTCGGCGTCCAAGCGCTGTCAGTCCCGATGAGTTGGAAACTTCTGGAAGGCAGCCTCCAAGCTCTCGAACGGGCTTTCGCTGCCGCTCACTGCGCTTTGCGCAAGCGGCAAAAGAACCCCGTGCTCGCCTGCGATGCGGAGCCTGCCCCGGACTTGATCCGGGGCGCATCGCCCTTTTGCCGGTGGGCTCGCGCCGCGCCGTTCCCTTTCCGTCCTTTGGGACGGACGCCTTCGGCGGGATTTGCTACGGTCCGCGTTGCGGCCCTTAGACCCCTACCGGGGAAGCAAATCCGCGGGGCTAGTCGGAAACGGGCATCGTGTAATTCAGCGCCAGCCGCCCGCCATCGGCGTAGATGCACTGCCCCGTGACGTAGCTGCTCTCCTCGCCCAGCAGCCAGGCCGCGACGGCGGCGATTTCGTCGGGCAGGCCCGGACGGCCCAAGGGGGTGCGGGTGAGGATCTTCTTCATGGCGGCCGGGTCGGCATTCACTTTCGCCAGCATTTCCGTCTTGATCGAGCCCGGCCCGATGGCGTTGACGCGGATGCCGTAGGGGGCGAGCTCCAGCGCCATCGCCTTGGTCATCTGCAACAGGCCGCCCTTGGACACCGTATAGGCGAGATAGTCCGGGATCGCGACCGTGTCGTTGATCGACGACATGTTGACGATGGCGTAGGGCCGCTCATTGAGGCGGGAGCGGTCGTCGCGTTCCTCGATCTCGGCGACCATGTGCTGGGCGACCGCGCGGCTGACGAGAAACGGGCCGCGCAGGTTCACCGCGAGATTGCGGTCGAAATCCTCGATGCTCATGTCCAGCGCCCCGCCCTTGAGCGCGATGGCGGCATTGTTGATCAGCCCGTCGATCCGTCCGAAGGAGGACAGGGTTTCGGCGATCAGGTTGTGGACGTTGAGCGGATCGGACACGTCCGCTTCGATGAATACGGCGCGCTCGGAATCGGCGGCGAGCCCTTCCGCCGCCTTCAGCCCCGCATCCGTGTCCATGTCGGTGAGGACCACCCGGTGGCCGTCCTCCACGAGACGCTGGGCGCAAGCGAGGCCGATGCCTTTGGCGGCGCCGGTGACGATGATGACTCTTTCACTCATAAACGTTGCAATACGCCGACCACAACAAAAGGGCAACGCGCGTACCGCCCAGACTTGCAATCTGGCAACTGCGGGTTCCCATCGACAAAAGGGCGGCTCACGGAGCGAGCGCAGCGAGTGAGTAAGGGGTTCTTTTGTCGCCGCCGCGACTCCAGCGGCGTGAGCGGCAGCAAATTGTTGCGGCTAGATTTAAAGGTTCGGCGCCAACCAAAGCGGGCTTTCGCTGCCGCTCACTGCACCTTCGGCGCAGGCGGCAAAAGAACATCGTGCTCGCCTTCGGCTGCGCGCGTTGCCCTTTTGCCGGTGGGAGAGATCATGGCCAGACGAATCGTCCTGCCATCACATCTGCATCGCCCACCCCTCAACATCCATCGCCGCCTGCCGCACCGCTTCGCTTAGCGTCGGGTGCGCGTGGCAGGTCCGCGCCACGTCCTCGCTCGATGCCTTGAACTCCATGGCGAGGCAGATTTCGTGGATCATGTCGCCCGCGCCCGGCGCGATGATGTGGCCGCCGAGGATCTCGTCGGTTTCCGCGTCGGCGAGGATCTTGGCCATGCCGTCGGTTTCGTGATTGCAGCGCGCGCGGCTATTGGCCGTCAGGGGGAACTTGCCGACCTTGTAGGCGCGGCCTTCCTCCTTGAGCTCTTCTTCCGTCTTGCCGACCGTGGCGATCTCCGGGAAGGTATAGACCACGCCCGGAATGATGCCGTAGTTCACATGGCCGGACTGTCCGGCGATGGTTTCGGCCACCGCGACGCCTTCTTCCTCGGCCTTGTGTGCCAGCATCGGGCCTTCGATCACGTCGCCGATGGCATAGACACCTTCCCCGGCTTTCCAGTGATCGGTCTTGACGAAGCCGCGATCCGTCGTCTCGATCCCGACGCTCTCCAGCCCCAGCCCGTCCGTGTAGGGGCGGCGGCCGATGGCGACGAGCACCACGTCGGCCTCGAACGCCTTCTCCTTGCCGCCCTTGGCCGCCTCGGACTCGATCTTCACCCGTTTGCCGGACCCGTCCACGGCCGTCACCTTGCGGCCCAGTTCGAATTTCATGCCCTGCTTCTTGAAGATCCGCGCGCTCGTCTTGCGGACCTCCTCGTCCATGCCGGGCAGGATCTGCGGCAGATATTCGATCACCGTGACGTTGGCGCCCAGGCGACGCCAGACGGAGCCCAGCTCCAGCCCGATCACGCCGCCGCCGATCACGATCATGTCCTTGGGCACTGACTGCAGGTCCAGCGCGCCGGTGGAGGATACGATCTTCTCCTCGTCGATCTCGATGAAGGGCAGGGTCGCGACCTCGGAGCCGGTGGCGACGACGATGTTCTTCGCCTCATAGGTCTTCGTCCCCTCGTCGTTGGAGACCTCGACCGTCCCCTTGCCCACGATCTTGCCGAAGCCGTGAATGTGGTCGACCTTGTTCTTCTTGAACAGATATTCGATTCCCTGGGTGAGGCCGGTGACGACCTTGTCCTTGGCCTCGATCATCTTGGGCACGTCGGCGGTGACGGACGCGCTCATCCCCATGGCCTCGAATTCATCCTCGGCCGTCTCGTAGAGCTCGGTCGCGTGCAACAGGCTCTTGGACGGGATGCAGCCGACATTCAGGCAGGTCCCGCCCAACGTCTGGCGCGTTTCCACGCAGGCCACCTTGAGGCCGAGCTGGCCGCAACGGATCGCGCAATTGTAGCCGCCGGGGCCGCCGCCGATGATGATGACGTCGTAACTGTCGGACATGGTCGTGTTCCTGCCGGAAGAGTGAATGAAATCGGGCGGGCTTTAGGGCGTCGGACGCGCAAACTCAATCGAGCAGATGCGCCGCTCTAAGGCATGGATGGCCCGACCCCCGAAGCCACGGGAAAATCCGGGATGGAAACCCGGAGGCAAACCCGTGCGTTATCTTTCCATGACCCGAACTCTCGCCCTGCTCGCCTGTTCCGCCCTTCTCGTCGCCTGCGCGACCGGACCCGCGCCCTACGGCCCCGCCGCGTCCGCGGACGGGTTCGGCTATTCCGAGCAGTTCATCGAAGACGACCGCGTGCGCGTCAGCTACGCCGCGCGCAGCGACGCGCATGCCCGCGACCGCGCCCTCCTG